>JANWXE010000129.1 GCA_025055385.1 Burkholderiaceae bacterium
GAAGTACGGCCGCCACAGGACGATGCCGGAGATCAGCAGCAGGATCATCGTCACCACCTGCACCCAGAAGAGCTGCTTCTGGCCCAGGTTGTACTTGCCGATTTCCGGCAAGTTGTCGTCGCGGTTGTTGATGACGTCCGAGAGGCGCTTGCCCCACTCGCGGTCGTACGGCTGGATTTTGTTCTCGTCCCAGTACCTGATCATCATGAACAGGAAGAACAGGAACATCAGCACGCCGAGGAATGGGTGCAGGATGCGCGCCCACGGGCCGCCACCGAGCAGCCACGAGAGGAAGTAGAACGACGGATGGAAGAACGCCAGCCCGGAGGCCGTGAGCAAGATAAACAGGATCGCCACGGTCCAGTGATTGGCGCGCTCTCCCGCCGTGTAGCGCGGCACCTCGCCCTCTTTGATCAACGCTTGGCTCATGCCTTATCTCCCGTTTCGACCTCCTTCGGCCCGCGCGTGATGTAGTGGAAGAAGGCACCCAGCACAGCCAGGCCCAGTCCGATTGAGAGCAGCGGTTTCGTGACCCCTTTCCACAACCGCACCAGCGGGCTGACCTTCGGATCCGCGGGCAAGCCGCTGTACAGCTCCGGCTTATCGGCGTGCTGCAGTACGTACATCACATGCGTACCCTTCACGCCTTGCGGATCGTACAGCCCGGCATTGGCGAAGCCACGTTCCTTTAGGTCGTTGACCCGCTTCAGACCGCGCGCAACCATGTCTTCTTTGGAGCCGAACATGATGGCCCCTGTCGGACAGGTCTTCACGCAGGCCGGCTCCAGCCCCACAGCCACGCGGTCAGAACAAAGCGTGCACTTGTACGCCTTGTTGTCCTTCTTGCTGATGCGCGGCACGTTGAACGGGCAGCCCGCGATGCAATAGCCGCAGCCAATGCAGTTTTCGGAGATGAAGTCGACGATGCCGTTGGCGTACTTGACGATCGCCCCCGGCGCCGGGCATGCCTTCAAGCAGCCCGGATCCTCGCAGTGCATGCAGCCGTCCTTGCGGATCAACCACGACAGCGACCCATCCTCGCGCTGCACCTCGGCAAAGCGCATCACCGTCCACGACTGATCGGTCAGATCCACTGGGTTGTCGTAGACGCCGACCGTAGTGCCGATGTCGTCGCGCAGGTCGTTCCACTGCATGCAGGCGACTTGGCACGCCTTGCAGCCGATGCACTTGGAGATGTCGATCAGCTTGGCGACCGGAACAGCCGCCACACGCGCCTGCGGCGGCGCCGTGGTGGTTGCACTGCGCAGCTCGACGTCAAGCGATTGCAGCGATGCCATGACGCCCTCCTACGCCTTCTCGATGTTGACCAGGAACGCCTTGTACTCGGGCGTATGCGAGTTCGCATCGGCCACGTACGGCGTCAACGTATTCGCCAAGAAGCCGCTCTTGGCGACCCCGACGAACCCCCAATGGATTGGGATGCCGACCGTATGCACGGTCTTGCCGGCAACCTGCAGCGCTTTGATGCGCTTGGTCACCACCGCCGCGGCGCGAATCTCACCGCGGTTGCTGCGCACTTTAACCATGTCGCCGTTGCGGATCCCCTTCTCCTTGGCCAGCTCTTCGCCGATTTCGACAAATGGCGCCGGCTGCACGATGGCGCTTGACACCACGTTCTTCGTCCAGAAGTGGTGATGCTCGGTCAGCCGGTAGGTCGTCGCCGCATAGGGGAACTGATCCGGCTTGCCGAAGGCTTCCAGGTCGCCTTTGTACACCCGTGCAACCGGGTTGCTGATCGCCAGTTTCTTGCCCGGATGTAGGGGGTTTTCCGCCAGCGGCGTCTCAAACGGCTCGTAGTGTTCGGGGAACGGGCCGTCGGCCATCAGGTTCACCGCAAACAGGCGGGCGACGCCCTCAGGCGTCATGATGAAAGGCCCAGCGCCTGAATCCGGACCGAGGTCGGGCCGAATATCCGGCACGTCGTTGCCCGCCCAAACAGTGCCCGTCCAGCGCAAGCCGGCGCGCTTCGGATCCCAGGGTTTGCCGTCCGGCGTCACACCGGCGCGGTTGTAAAGCACACGGCGGTTCGCCGGCCAGCTGAAGCCCCAGCCGAGGTAGTTGCCCAGGCCAGCCGGATCCGACTTGTCGCGCCGCGCAGCGTTGTTGCCGGCCTGCGTCCAGACGCCCGCGTAGATCCAGTTGCCGCAGGCGGTCGTGCCGTCGTCTTGCAACAGACCGAAGCCGGGCAACTGCTCGCCGGCCCGCACCAGCACCTTCGTCTTGTCTTTCGGATCGACGATGTCAGCCAGCGCGCGACCATTGATTTCCCGCAACACCTCCTCTGGCGATGGACTGGCCGGATTCATGTAGTTCCAGGTCAGATTCAGCACCGGATCCGGGAACGTGCCGCCCTCCTTCGCGTACAGCTCGCGGATCTTCGTGAACAGCGCGCCGACGATCGCGATGTCGGTGCGGCCCTCGCCCGGCGGATCCGCCGCCGCCTGCTTCCATTGGATATTGCGCGAGGAGTTGGTGAACGAACCGGTCTCCTCGGCAAAGCAGGAGGACGGCAGGCGGAACACCTCGGTCTTGATCTCTTCGGGCTTGACGCTGTTTAGCTCACCGTAGTCTTTCCAAAACTCAGACGTATCGGTGCGCAGCGGGTCGATCACGACCAGGTACTTCAGCTTCGACAGCGCCGCGGTCAGTTTCTTTTTGTTCGGCAGCGCAGCCAGCGGGTTGAATCCTTGCAGGATCAGCCCGTTCATCCGCCCCTGGTGCATGTACTCGAACATCGCCAGCACGTCATAGGCTTTGTCGGTCTTCGGCAGCCAGTCGTAGGCGAAGTCGTTTTCTTTGGTGGCCGCATTGCCATACCAGGCCTTCATCAGGCTGGTGTGCCACTTCGGGAAGTTCTGCGGGAAGTTCATCTGGTTCGGCCGCAGCGGCTTCGGCGTGCGCGCCGCCAGATACTCGGCCCGCGTCGGGTGGGCGTCAGTCGGCCCGAGCATATACCCGGGCAGCACACCGGCCACCGCGTTCATGTCGGTAATGCCTTGCACGTTGGCGTGCCCGCGCAGCGCATTCACACCACCGCCTTGGCGGCCGATGTTCCCTAGCAGAAGCTGGATCATCGCCATCGCACGGATGTTCTGGCTGCCTACGCTGTGCTGCGTCCAGCCAAGCGCATACAGGATCGTCATCACCTTGTCCGGCGTATGCGTGGAGGCGATTAGCTCGGCCACCTTCAAGAACTGGGCCTTCGGCGTGCCGCATATCTTCTCCACCATCTCCGGCGTGTAGCGGCTGTAGTGCTGCTTCATCAGCTGGAACACGCAGCGCGGGTTCTCCAGCGTCTCGTCGACGAGCGCATAGCCGTCTTTATCAAGCTCATAGCCCCAGGTGGAGCGGTCGTAGGTGCGCTTGGCCTCGTCGTAACCAGAGAACAGTCCGTCTTTAAAGTCGTAGCCTTCTTTGACGATGAAAGACGCGTTCGTGTAGGCCTTCACATATTCGAGGTGGATCTTGTTGTTGGACAGCAGGTAGTTGATCACCCCGGCGAGGAAGGCAAGATCCGTACCGACGCGCAACGGCGCGTACACATCAGCAACCGCGGCCGACCGTGTAAAGCGCGGGTCGACGACGATGAGCTTCGCCTTGCGATGCTCCATCGCCTCCGTGACCCACTTGAAGCCGCACGGATGTGCTTCGGCGGCATTGCCGCCCATAATCAGGATGAGGTCGGCATTTTTAATGTCGACCCAGTGGTTGGTCATCGCTCCGCGACCGAACGTCGGGCCCAGACTGGACACCGTCGGCGCGTGTCAGATGCGTGCTTGCGTATCGAGCGCAACCACCCCCAGACCGCGAGCCATTTTCACCCAAAGGTAGCCGGACTCATTGGTCGCGGCGCTGGATACCAGCACCCCGGTGGTCGGCCAGCGGTTAACGGTCACACCCTTGTCATTCTTCTCAACAAAGTTGGCGTCGCGGTCCGCCTTCATATGCTTGGCGATGCGCGTCAACGCCTCGTCCCACGAGATGCGCTTCCACTCCTTGGCGCCGGGCTCACGCACCTCGGGATATTTCAACCGATTCGGCGAGTGCACGAAATCAAGCAGGCCCGCCCCTTTCGGGCACAGCGTGCCGCGGTTCACCGGGTTGTCCGGATCCCCCTCAATGTGAATGATCCGGCTCTTGACGTTCTTAGCCTGGTCGCCGAGCGTGTACATGATCACGCCGCAGCTCACCGAGCAGTAAGGACAAATGCTGCGCGTCTCCGTCGTGCGCGCGAGCTTAAAGGCCCGTACCTCCGCGAGGGCCGCCCCGGGCGCAAGGCCTAGGCCGGCGATGGAGGACGAACCCAGGCCCGCAGCGCAGATCCGGAAGAACTGCCTGCGATTCATGGGTGCGTTCATTGAGTCTCCCCGCAAATCCAGTTTCCGCCGTAACGCCGGCGGCAAGCGTTGCCACGCGATCGGTGCCTTTTTTGCGAAGCGCGTAAAGAATGCCACGAACCGCCGTCATCGGCCACAATGTGCAACGCAACAGACGTTATCGGAAGGGGCTTTGTGCATCGCGAGGCGGGGTTAACCGTGCGGCCTTTCCCGCTCACGGCGATCGCTTCAGCCCTCAAGGGCGCCCGCTGCGCTGCCGAAAAAACGTCTGTTCGGTGGCGCTATGCGCTCCGATTGCTCCAACGACCGCCACGATGGCACCTGAACCCCGCACAATACGCGCATATTTTGAGCGGCAGCTTGCTGAGCTGCGCGGGTCATTGCCTTCGGTGCTGGCCGCCGCCATCGTCTGCGAGGACGCTGCAGTGGCCGCCGCCAACGATCGTGAGCGGCTCTCCACAGTAACAGCGCAGGTGCGAGTATTGGTGGAGACAGCCCGTCAGGCAAGCGGGGATGCCGGCATCGGTCAGCCGCGCTGCGTGATTGTCGACGCGCTCGGCGGCATACTTATTGTGCGCCCGATCGCCACCGCGCGCCCGCGCTTCATCGTGTTGTTGCTTGCCGATCCACGCGACGCAAGCCGCGCTCTGGCAGGCGTGCATCGTCTAGCTAACGAAGTGGAGGCGCGGCTGGCACCCGCCTCCCATTGATTGTCCTCTCGGCCGGCCATGCGCGGGTGGGCATCCGCTTTTTCACCGTGGCACTTGCCGTCGCCGATGCGCAGCCGTTGGCCGTCCTACTTTCTTTACCCCCGCCGCAGTCGATTCGCCGAAATTTTCCGCGGTCCAGCAACCGGCGGCCTGCTCGTCGGCCAACCGGTGCGGGGAAGCGCTCGCATCGGCCGATCCGGATAGGGCCCGCGCCAGCCACTGCCTCACCGTTGTTGCGGGCCGTCTCCTGCGCGCAGCGCACGGACGCCAGTTGCATCAGCCCCTCCGGCCGGTCCTTCCCCCCAACCCGCAAGCACGCGCGGCATCTTCAGCGCCACAGAACCGACCTTGCTCCGGCTTGCGACTCGACGTACACCGGATAGCCGCAGCACGCAACCGGCTACTCGGCATGCGCGCGGCCACCCTCGTCGAGTTGGCGCAGCTCGCTGTCGGTGACGTTGCCGCGGCGGTCGGTGAAGCGCAGCTTCACCGGCAACCAGCCCAGCTGCGGCGCGAGCCATACCTCCACACGCGCCTCCGCGCCCGGGCCTTTGCCGCGGTCCAGCTTGACGGTCTCAATCGGGCGAGATTCCAGCATCAGCGTCTCCCGGCCGATCACAAGGAATTCGTACGTTTCGACCTGGTCAGTGCCAGCCACTGGCATCGAGATCACAGCCCCTGGCTGCAGCGCCAGCGGTTGCGCGCGTGCTAGCGCCATGAGCTGGAACTGAAAAGATAAGCGGTCCTGCAAGCCCTCGCGTGTTGGCAGTTCATCGCTGCGGCGGCTAAAGGTCACGCGCTGGCGCGACCAGTCGATATTGGTGGCCACCGCCGCGCGTGTAGCCGTCTTCTGCACATACCGCTCGGGGGCAAGGCCCGATTCCGACACTGCGCCGCGGCTAGAGACCTCCGCAACCGAGACCTCGAAGACACGTGTCGACAGCGTGGCCTCATAACGCCGGCTGCCGCCGTCAAGCCGCCACTGAAGCACCGTCGTGCCAGTGATTGACGGGTAACGTGAGTCAGTCATGCGGTACACATAGGTGGCGGCACCGGGCAGATAGGCAAGCAGATCCACACCGGCGGCAGGAGCCGCCCCCTCGACCGCTAGCGACCGCGACGTTGGATCTTGTTCCTCCGCCGGTCCATCGGCAAGCGTGGCAGGCCATGGCACCGCTTGAACCGTCTCATGCAGTGTCTGTTCGGCCGCCGGCGGCAGCGGTGCCGATGCCGCCGAGGGTGGCATCGCAGCCGGCCGGGGCCGCTGTGTAGTTACAGATTGCGCAGATGAATGGGCCCGCGGCGGCAGCGCAGATGCGCGTTCGACAATCAGGGCCGCTTGCACCGTTTGCAGCGCCGTTGGCGTCGCTGGCGCCGTCACCACGCCGGCACCGTGCAGCGCCGTCAGCGCCAGTGCGTGCAGCAGCAGCACGATCGCCAAAGTTGTGGTTGCACGCGCCAGCGGCATGCCCTTACGGATGACCGGAACAGCGAAACTTCGCACCCGATGCCGGCGCCAGACAGTGACCGCCCGCCTGGCGCCGCACAGCCATGACGGCGGTGCGAGCGCGGTTCAGAATAGCGGATCGCAACGTGTGGGCAGGAACCCGGAAGATGCGCGCAACCCAGAAAAGCGCTACGGAGCCGAAAGGTGGCTTCACAGAAAGCTTGGGCGAGAGCCTGCAGGCGATGCAACGCTTGTGGCAGGCGCTCGCAGCGGTGCCGTCCCCGGATACCTTCAAAGCGGTGCTGACGCCGCCGGGGGTGCTTGCGCCTACGCTGGACGTCGCAGAGCTAGACAAACGCATCGCCGATCTGCGCGCAGTGGAACAGTGGTTAGCATTAAATGCCAACATGCTGCGCGCGACGATCCAGACGCTAGAAGTTCAGCGCAACACGATCGCGACGTTGAAGTCGTTCAGCGGCACCCTGTTTGCGCCAGCGCAGGCATCCCCATCGCCGGCGCCGGCAGGTGCGCCGATGCAGGACGCCGCTGCCGCCGCCGCACCGCACGCAGCCCAGCCGGCGTGCGGCTCGACAGCCGCCAGCGGCAGCGCAGCGGTCGATCCCAGCGCTTGGTGGAACGCTTTGCAGCAGCAGTTCGCACGCCTGGCAGAGGCCGCTGTCGGCGCACCCGTCTCGGAGGCCCCGAAGACGCGGCGCCCGCGCCGCCGCGCAGCCCGACCTGAACGGAGGTGAGCGTGCGTTTCCGCCATGCGCACGGTGTGCACCCGGATTGGTCGATCGCCACCGAGGAATGCCTCCTGCTGCTGTCGCGTTATGCGGGCGACGAGCGCTATGTGCGCAACGCCAATCTCGGGTTCTTGTACTTGACCGATGCGCTTGCACAGCACGCGGAACAGATTCTCGCAACGTTAAAAGCACGCACCGGTGTGGCGAACTGGGTCGGCTGCACCGGTGTGGGCATCTGTGCGACCGGTGTCGAGTGTTACGAGGAGCCGGCACTGGCCGTCTTGCTGGGTCAATTCCCCGCGGGCAGCGTCAACGTGTTTTCGGGCCGACAGCGGCCGCCGGCGGTGGGCACGCGCACTGACGCAGGCGCCGACGCCGCCTACACGGCGCTCGTGCACGCCGACCCGCACACGCCCGATCTGCCCGAGCTGCTGCAGGACATGGGCCGCAAGGTCAGCAGCGGCTACCTGTTCGGCGGCGTCGCCAGCGGGCGCCAGCGCGCGCTAATGATCGCTGACCGCGTGCTGGCCGGCGGCCTCTCCGGCGTGGTGTTTGCCGACGACGTCCATGTCGTCTCACGGGTCACGCAGGGCGTGCACCCGCTGCCGGCGGCCCGCCGACGCCGGGTCACGCGCGCCATCGACAACCTGATCATCGAACTGGATGGCCGCCGCGCCTTCGACGTGTTGCTGGAAGACGCTGGTATCGGCGAGCGCGCTGCGCTGCGGGCTGGCGGCGGCGCCGAGGCGGCTCGCATCCGGGCGCGCCTGCAAGCGCTTGGACGGCAAGGCCTGTTCGTCGGCATCGAGCCACAGACCACCGACGGCTACCGCGAGCGTGCCCACGCCTTGCGAGCGGACTACGTGGCGCGCCATGTTGTCGCGCTCGATCCCGGTCGCGGCGTGGTGGCTGTCGGCGCGCCGGTCTATGAAGGCATGACGCTGCGCTTCTGCACCCGCGACGAAGCCGCTGCACGCAAAGACCTCATTCGCATTTGCGCCGAAATTCGCGAGCACTTGCATGAACGCCGCGAAGCAGGCGTAACCGCCGAAGCCAAAGGCGCCATCTACGTCTCCTGCCTAGGACGCAGCAGCCACCTGTTTGGGGAGGTTGGCGAGGAGTTGCGCCTAATCCGCACCCACCTCGGTGAGGTGCCGCTGGTTGGCTTCTACGCCGGCGGTGAGATCGGCGGCACGAACCTGTACGGCTTCACCGGTGTGCTGACAGTCTTTTACTGATTCGAGATCGAAGCGAGCGCGCCGTCGACGGCGGCTATGACGTGTCAGACCGCCTGCTGCCGCCGTCGGCCAGTGGTCCCCCGCAGTCTGCACAGGGCGCAGTAACGCGCGCTCATTCACACGGTGTAGTTAAGCGCCAGCCGGCCTCCGTCCGGATAGACGGTGCTGCCCGTCAGGTATGACGCATCGTCGCTGGCGAGAAATACGGCCACCCGGGCAACCTCATCCGGCTCACCCAGCCGCCGAAGCGGTGTGCGCGAAAGAATGCGGGTCTTGGCCTCTTCGTTGGTCAGCACCGCGGCTCGCAACAATTCGGTCGCAATCGAGCCCGGCCCAATGCCCATGACGCGGATGCCATGCGGCGCTAGCGCCAGCGCCATCGCCTTGGTGAGCTGGTTTAGCCCGCCTTTGCTGACCGTGTACGGCACCTGATTGGCGATCGCCAGCACCGCGTTGACACTGGACAGGTTGATGATCACGCCGCGCGCCCCACCGGCGCGCGGCGCCTGCGCCACCATGCGCCGCGCCACCGCCTGGCCGCACAAAAAGGCGCCCTTTAGATTCACGCGCAGCACGCGGTCGAAGTCCTCCTCGGCCAAATCCAGGAA
>JANWXE010000001.1 GCA_025055385.1 Burkholderiaceae bacterium
CAGCTCGTTGCAGATCGCCGCCCACGCGGCGCTGGTTTCAAAGCCGCCGATATGATGCGCCATGAAGCTGGCGCGCGGCGAGAACACCGTCAGATCGATGCCGCGCTCGCGCATCCGCGCCAGCTGGTTGCTTTCGATCGAGGCGCGGATGTCGTCGTCGGAGATCCGCAGCTCCGACGCCTTCGGTGTCAGCGCCGGATCCTGCAGGCCCGCGATCTGGCGGTTGCGCCAGTCCTCCAGCGCCTTCGGCGCCGTCGTGTAATGCCCGTGCACGTCGATAATCATCGTGTCCTCCGCCGCGCTCACGCCGGCTGCATGCCGTGCCGCCGTTTCGCCTCCGCCGTCTGCGGTGCGCGCAGGTAATCGAGCCAGGCCTGCACCGCCTGCGGCTGCGCGCAGGTGGTGCAACACGCCGCGGTGAAGACGCTCTCGATCGCGCAGCCAGGCGGCAGCGGGCCAAGCACCTGCACGCCGGGGGTGCCCTGCAGTTCCGCCAGCTGTTGGAACCCGAGGTCGACTTCGCCGCTGGCTACTAGCTTGGCTACCGGCACGCCGGGGGGTGCCTGACACAAGCGGTCACACAGCCTGTCGGCGAGGCCCCAACGCTCAAAAAGCGCCAGCAGCGCATTGCCGCTGGGACCGGTGGAGTAGCCGATTGCGCGTGCAGCGAGCACCGCCGCTTGCAGCGCCGCCTCGCTGCCGATGTCGGGGTGAGCGGCGCCGGAACGCACCGCTACCGCCACCGGCGAGCGCACCACGTCGGTGCGCGAGGCCGCCACCAAGTGGCCGGCGGCGATTAGGCGGTCAACCGCATCGCTTGCCAGCACGGCGAAATCGAATCGTTCGCCAGCGGCGATGCGCCGTGCGGCGTCCACACCGCCGACCGACTCAATGCGCACCGGCACCCCGTACTCGGCGCAGTACGTCTGCGCCAGCTCCGCCAACAGGTGGCGGGTGGCCATCGAGGAAATCCCTGACAGCGAGACGGTCATCGGCGTGCAGGCAAGCAGCGACGCACCAATTGTCCTCCCGCCGCGCTGGTTAGCCCATGCACCTGGCGCGCTAGCAGCTATCGCAAAACGTTATAGCTGATTGCTGCGCAACAATTCGCGCAACATGCGAGCGGCATGCTGGCGTAGGGCGTTTGCACCCTTATGCGCGGACACGGCTAGGCAGAGCGTAGTGACGAGCCGCGGCTGCACAAGCGGCCGCACGATGAAATCGGCCGCCCGGCCAGAGGCCGATACTGCGCTTTCGGTCAGGACCGCGTGCCCGTACCCAACGCGCACGAGGTCCAGGATCGATTGCACGCTGGACATCTCCCAGGCCACCTGCAGCTTCAGCCCCAGGCGCGCGGCTTGCGCTTCCAGCAGGCGGCGAAAGGTGTGCGCGCGCTCGGGTACGATCAGCGGATACTGCGGCAGTTCAGCAAACGGCACCGGCTTGGCGATGCGGCGAGAGGCCCGCGCGGGGCGACCCCGCTCAGCAGCGCTGACCAGACAGAGCGTTTCCTCTCGCACCGGGGCCGTTTCCAATGCCGCCTGCGGCTCGGGGTCATAGACGACGCCCAAATCGACGCGCCCGGTGGCGACCCACTCGGCGATGTGGGTGGAAAATCCCTCTACGATCGCCAGTCGTGCGCGCGGCAGCTGGCGACGGAAACCCTCGACCAGCGGCATCGTCAGCATGCGCGCCAGCGTCGGCGGCAGCGCGATCACAATGTATCCGGTCGGTTCGTCGCGGCTCGCGACCACCTCGTGGCGCGCCTGCGCAGTCAGTTGCAGAATGCCAACGCTGTGCTCGAACAGCCGCTTGCCGGCCTCGGTCAGGACCACCCCGCGGCCGGTACGCACCAGCAGCGCGGTCCGAAGGTCGGTTTCCAGCCGGCGCACCTGGCGGCTTAAAGCGGGTTGTGCCACGTTCAGGATCATCGCCGCGCGTGAGAAGCTGCCGGCTTCGGCGACGCGCACGAAGTATTCGAGCTGCTTGAGATTCATCGGCCGGCGTCAGGCCGAGGCGCCGCGCCGACGCCCGGCAGCGGGCGGGCGGCCAGCCGGGCGCGGAAGGCGCGCGGTGACACGCCGACGGCGCGCGTGAAGACGCGCGTGAAATAGGCAGGGTCGGAGAAGCCGAGCGCCTCGGCCACTGTGGCCACGTTCATCGACGTATACGCGAGGTGCCGGCGCGCCTCGCGCATCAGCCGCGCGGTGATGAAGGCCGAGGCGCTGGCGCCGCTGGCCGCACGCGCAACGCGGCTCAGGTGCGCCGGCGTCACGCCAAGCGCACGCGCGTAATCCGAGACCTTCCAGTGCTCGGTGAAATGCGCCTCCAGCAGCGCCTCGAAGCGCGCAAACAGAGCTAACCGCGCAGGCCCAGCGGCCCCTTCGGCCCGGTCGGCCAGCGCCCGCGCTGTCAGGCCCAGCAGTGTGGTGCACAGCCCGCGCAAGACCAGCGCGCGCGCCGGGGCCCGACTGCCGAACTCGTGCCAGATGCGCCGCACAACCTGACGCGTCGGCGCATCGGCGCGCGTCATACGCGCGATCCGAAGGATGCGCCGAGCGCCCTCGGCACCGGCCAGCGCCTGATCGACGAGCTCGTCGGGCAACGTGACGACAAAGCCGTCGGTGCCAGGCAGGAAGCGGAAACCATGCACGCAGCCGGTGGGCAGGTTCAGCAGCGCCGGCGGCCGCAGCCGCAGCGCCGCCCCTTCCAGATGCGCAAGACCGCCGCCGCGCTCCACCAGCAACAGCTGGTGTAAGCGGGTATGCCGGTGGGGGGCGATCTCCCAATCGTGCAGCACCGAGCGGGCCGCAATTGTCTCGCAGTGCATCACGTCCGGCAGGTGCGAAGACTCGCCGAACAAATCGAAGGACAGGATCTGCCCGGCCGCGCGGCGCATGTTCGAATCGTACAAGTTCTTGCCGACCGCGCCCATTCCGTCCTCCCCGCGCTGCGGCTAACTTGCGCGCCATCGGAGACGACACGAGGAGACACGCGTGCAAACCCGAGTCTGCATCATCGGTGGGGGCCCTTCCGGCCTGCTGCTGTCGCAGCTGCTGCACCTCAACGGCATCGACAACGTGCTGCTGGAGAAACACAGCCGCGCGCATGTGCTGGCGCGCATCCGCGCTGGCGTAATCGAGCACGGCTTCGCACAGCTGATGCAGGAGGCGCAGTGCGGCGAGCGCATGCAGCGCGAGGGCCAGGTCCATCATGGCTTTTACATTGCACATGACGGCCGCCTGGACCGCGTCGATCTTCACAAGTACAGCGGTGGCGGCTCCGTGATCGTGTATGGGCAAACGGAGTTGACGCGCGATCTGTACGAGGCGCGCGACCGCCTCGGGGGTGTGGTGATCCATGAGGCCGAGGACGTACAACTGCACGACCTGACCGGCGACCGCCCGTACGTGACGTTCCGTCAAGGCGGGCAGGCGCAGCGGGTGGACTGCGATTTCGTGATTGGCGCCGATGGCTTCCACGGCGTCAGCCGCAAGGCGATTCCGGCCGGCGTGCTGCGCGAGTATGAAAAGATTTATCCGTTCGGGTGGCTCGGCATCCTGTCGCGTACCCCGCCGGTGTCGCCGGAGCTGATCTACGTGAAGCACGAGCGCGGTTTCGCACTGTGCTCGCTGCGCTCGCCCACACTGTCGCGCTACTACATCCAGGTGCCGGCCACGGACAAGGTCGAGAACTGGTCCGACGAGGCCTTTTGGGAGGAGCTGAAACGCCGTCTGCCGGCTGAAGTCGCGGCCCGTCTCGTTACGGGGCCTTCGATCGAGAAATCCATCGCGCTGGCTCGCTCGTATGTTGCCGAGCCGATGCAATACGGCCGGCTGTTCTTGGCCGGCGATGCTGCCCATATTGTGCCGCCAACCGGAGCGCGTGGGCTGAACACCGCCGCTTCCGACATCTATTACCTATCGCGGGCGCTAATCGCTTATTACAAGCAGGGCGATGCACGCGGCCTGGAGACTTACTCTGAGAAAGCCCTAGCCCGCGTCTGGAAGGCGCAGCGCTTTTCTTGGTGGATGACGCGTTTATTACACCGCTTTCCTGAGCACTCTCCCTACGAGGAGAAATTGCAAGCGGCAGAGCTCGCGTACCTGTTTTCGTCCGAGCGGGCGCTTGCGTCGCTTGCCGAAAATTACGTCGGCTTGCCGTATTGAGGCTGCGTCTGCGGCATCAACGGCGCGCGGCCGACTTTGTGGAGGCGGCCGCCTTCGTTGCAGCCGCAGCCGATTTTGCGGCCACGGTGCTTTTGCCTGCTGCGGCTGCCTTCTTCGCGGCGGTTTTCCGCGCCGCCTTGGCCGCTTGTTTGGCGGCAAAGCTGGGCGGCACAACGACGGTCTTAGCGATCACATCGACGGGGGCGACGACCTTTTCTTCCTTAATGCCCCAGAGTTTGAGCAACTCAGCCTGAGTGGGCACCGTGCCCTGGGCTACGCGCTGGCGCCGCGCTGCAACAGAATCGCGCACGATCTTTTCGACGACGTCAAGCGGCAAGCGGTTCAAGTCGGAAAACCTAATGAAACTGCGCTTCGGATCGACGCCAGCCAGCGCATCTTTATGCTTGATGATGACCTCCTGCTCGGCCACATAGAGCGACATATGCTTGCGGCCAGACTCGAGCGCAAAAAGCGGTCCATCCAGTTCATAGAATGCGAGCCCGAAGCGCATACTCTCGCGCACACCGCGGGCCGAGCGCCGGATCATGCTGCAGACCCTAGCCATGGCGACCCTGCGATCCGGCGGCAAATCCCGCAAGTATGCGCCCACAGTCGTCGCCAGCACTGTCACTTGAAGCCTCCGCAACAAAGCTGCAGGGACTTTTATTTTAACCGACGCGCTTGCGCTATCTCGCGTCCGGCTCGCCGCGGGTTGCTTGCTGGAGCCGCTTCAGCATCGCTTCCCTCGCCGGGAAACGCGTGCAATCGATCTGCGCAAGGGCTGCCGGCGCGAATTTCAGCGTCGCGGGATCGGCGCGCAGCGCGCCGGTGGCGCCGGCCAGACGCAGCTCGCTGCCGGCAGCACGCCAGCGGGCCCCGAACACCACGTAGCCGCCGGCCTGCGGGCCGCGACCGCTGCACTGGACAGTGGCTGAATCCCCGACCGTCTCTCCGGGCAGGGCGCGGTCATCGAGGATCTGATAGCGCAGCCGCGCCAATTTGCCATCGAGCAATTCGAGCACCGACCGCCGCAATAGCCAGGCGCGCGCAGTCCCGTGACAGTCCACCACCCATACCTCTAGGTCGCTGTTGGCCAGGCGGTCGCGCCAGGCGGGTTCGACGCGGCAGCCTGGTGGCATCTGCAGGCCATATGCGGGCTCGCTGTAGACCGGGCGTCCGATGAACGATTCGTGCGCGCAACTGCTTAGGGGCAGCAGCCCAGCTAAGCTGGCTACGACGGCAAGCAGACGAGCAATCATGGTTGCACAGCGTAGCTCGGTGCGATGCACGACGTGAGCGGAGAAAGCGAGCCAAAACGCCTAATTCCGGAAGCGCATCTTTTGTTTTCGGCGGCGCCGCGGGCGGCTTTGGCGTCGCGGGACCGTAATAGCCTTTGGCCAGTCGGCGACGTCATTCATCGGACCGGGCGCGTTCATTCGGTCCTCAGCCCCGGTCGATCACCCGCTCGCCGCGCCGCTCGGCGGCCCCGCTTGCGACGAGCTCCATCAGCGCGCGCTCGAGTAAGGCCGACGGCGTCTGCGTGGGGAAGTAGCGCGCGTGGATCAGCTTCACGTAACGCGTCGGTACAAGATGGGCGAGCAATGCTGGCAGCGTCGTCTCGCGCACTTGCAGCAACCAGAACTTGACCAGCACCCGGGCGACGTGGCGGGCGTTGCGTTCCGGGTCGGCCGCCAGGGCCTCCAGTCTCGAGAAGGCGCGGGCTAAGGCGGCTTCCACGTCCGTGAACGGCGCGCCGTGGCCAGGGATCACTAGGCGCGGGCGCGTCTGCGCGATCCATTCCAGCACTGCGCGCTGCTCGGTGAAGCCGGACTCGCCTTCCAGTTCTGGGAAGATCGCGCCGAAACCGTTTTCCCACAGCGCATCCGCCGACAGGAGGATGCGTTCATCGTCGTTGTACAGCACGACCATATGCGGGTCGTGGCCCGGGGCGGCGACCGCCAGCCAGTCCAAAGTGCCCAAGCGCAGCATCTGGCCGGGCGCAAGCAACGCATCGTAGGCAAAACGTGGGCAGTATTGGCCGGTCGGGGCGTAGGACAGCGCCTCCTCATCCCAGCGGCAGACGGCCTCCGCCAGACCGGGCGGAATCAGAACCTGCGCGTCAAAGGCCGCTCGCAGCGCGGCGTTGCCGCCGACGTGGTCTGAGTGCAGGTGCGTGTTGACAATGCGCGTCAGCGGCTTGCCGCGTGCCGCATGCCGTATCAAGGCAACCGTCTGCTCGGCATGCGTACCGTAGCCGGTATCGACCACCGAGACCGAGTGGCCCTCGTCGAACAAGACGTTGTTTGAGGACAGCCAACCGCGCTCAAGGACGGTGATGCCTGGCGGCAGGGTGGCGGCTGCGCTCATGGGCGCTCCAAGATCCGCCCCCGCTTCGCGGCGGTATACACCCGCGCGCGGTCGCAGCAGGCCCGACGTAAAGCGGCCGCGGCGTTTCGGCCCGTCAGCTGCAGAGTGCAGGCTGGCAGCGCCGGCCGGGCACGGATTAATGCCGACGCCTGCCCGATACCGCCCCCAGTGTGCACGCCTTTTTGCGCAAAGCGTCCCATCTCAGCGGCTTGCGCGCCGCGCTGCCACGCGCTGCAGCACTGCGCGCTTTTCCTCGTCGCTTAGGCGGGACCACGCGGCAATCTCCGCTAGCGTACGTAAGCAGCCCTCGCATAAACCAGTGAGCGGATTCATGCGGCAAACCGCGACGCAGGGCGATGGCACCGCGGCAACCGATTCTGCCTGCGGCCCGCTGCTTGATGACATCATAGGCTTAATTGTCGCATTCTGCCGCGCCGACGGCCTGCGCGCAGAGTAGACATCGAAGCTGAGCACGACGGGTGGACAACGCTGCGCCGGCGTAAGCGAGCATGTCAAGATGGTTACTTTTCACCCGAAGGCCATCGCGCATGTCCAACCACCGTCAAGCCCTCGATGGCTTCGCTGTGAGCCTGATGCTGCTGCTTGCCACGCTGTGGGGGCTTCAGCAGGTGGCGATCAAGCTCGCGCTGCATGGCGCCTCCCCGGTGGCGCAGTCGGCCGTGCGTTCGATCGTCGCCACCCTGCTGCTGCTGGCATGGGCACGCTGGCGTGGCATTCCCCTGTTCGCGCGCGACGGCACACTGCGGGCCGGCCTGGCCGCTGGCGTTCTGTTCGCGGCCGAGTTCGTCTTTATCTACGCGGGGCTGGCGCTGACTGCCGCCGCCCGCATGGTGGTCTTCATCTATCTCGCGCCGGTGCTGACGGCCCTCGGGTTGGCCTGGTTCGTGCCCGGCGAGCGCCTGCGCGCCGCGCAATGGGCAGGCGTGCTGCTCGCCTTCGCGGGGCTGGCGGCTGCCTTCGCCGACGGCTTCGCCGCGCAAGGCGCGACCCTGCGCGGCGACCTCTACGGCGTGATCGCCGCTGCGCTGTGGGCCGCAACGACCGTGCTGATCCGCGCCAGCGCGCTGGCGGCGGCGCGCGCGGAAAAGACGCTTTTTTACCAACTCGCCGTCTCTGCGCTGCTGCTGCCGTTTGCTGCGTGGATGCTTGGCGAACGCGGCATCACCGCGCTCGATGCCGCGGTTCTGGCCAGCCTCGCCTACCAGGGCGTGATCGTCGCCTTCGCGAGCTATCTGCTGTGGTTCTGGCTGCTGACCCGCTATCTGGCATCGCGGCTGGCGGTGTTTTCTTTCTTGACGCCGCTGTTTGGCATGCTCTTCGGCGTGCTGCTGCTAGGCGAACGGCTGTCGCCGCAGTTTGTGCTCGCCGCATTGTTGGTCGCCGCCGGTATCGGGCTGGTTA
The DNA here is from genome assembly GCA_025055385.1 of Burkholderiaceae bacterium. Classification (GTDB taxonomy): domain Bacteria; phylum Pseudomonadota; class Gammaproteobacteria; order Burkholderiales; family Burkholderiaceae_F; genus JAKANT01. The sequence continues at coordinate 7,959 of JANWXE010000001.1, forward strand.
ACCGCCGCTGAAAACGCAGCCGGATTCTGAACATGCACTGAAAGGTGCGTGCTGCACCGTTTTGTGCCTGCTTGTCCTACGCGCTCAGTTGCGCCCACGATATGGCCACTGTAGGCAAGCGATCGGAGGACTCGATGAAACGCAGCTTCATCGGTGCGGCGACGCTGGCGGGAATGATCAACGCGGCTGCCGCCGACGTGCCCTATCCGGAGGGCTACCGCAACTGGACGCACGTAAAGTCGATGGTGATCGAGGCCGGGCATCCGCTGTACGAGGCCTTCGGCGGCATCCATCACATCTACGCGAACGCCAAGGCGATCAGCGGCTACCGGAGCGGCAAATTCCCCGATGGCGCGGTGATCGTCTTCGACTTGCTGGAGGCCAAACGTGCCGATCATGCGGTCACCGAAGGCGCCCGTAAGGTGGTCGGCGTGATGCACAAGGACGCGAAGAAATACGCCGCTACCGGCGGCTGGGGCTTCGAAGGCTTCAAAGGCGACTCCAAGACCGAGCGCGCGGTCGGTGCCAACGCCGCCAAGGCCTGCTTTGAGTGCCACGCCACCCAGAAGGCAAGCGACTACGTGTTCAGCCGCTACCGGCCGTAAGGGTTACGCCGCAGCGGCGCGCAGCCGCCGGCCCTGCGAGAACCACACGATGCCGACCAGCAGCAGGGCCGGCAGATAGAACCAGTTCGGGCTCGGGCGTCCAGAGGGCACGAGCACCTCGACGATCTCGAAGCCCGGCTCGAAGCCTGCTTTCTTCGCGCGGCTGCCGAACTTGACGTTCGTCACCTGCGCGGTGTCGCCCAGCACGCTGATCGTCAGGCCGGCCTCGGCGATCCGTTTGCGTCCTGCGGCCGCCGCCGCCGCTGCATCGGGCGGCTGCGGCCCGCGCTCGCGCAGCTGCACCGCCAC
>JANWXE010000052.1 GCA_025055385.1 Burkholderiaceae bacterium
AGCAGGTGATCGACGCGGCGCTCGAACGCACGTGCCTGATCGAGCCGTGGCCGACGGACCATGCCAGCTTTGCCGCGCGCCGCCACGAGGCGCGCGGCCGGCTCGGACTGATCGCGCAGGAGATTGCGCGCCTGCTGGCGGCCATCGTGCAGGAGGCAGCCGCGCTGCCGCGCCGGCTTGCGGCGGCGCGCGCGTTCCCGGCGGTACTCGCCGACGTCGAACAGCAGTTGGCGCGCCTTTTCCCGAAGCGTTTCGTAGTGGAGACACCGCCCGCGCAGCTTGCACACTATCCGCGTTATGTGAAGGCGATCGCACTGCGGCTGGATAAGTTAAAAGACGACCCGCAGCGCGATGCGCAGCACATGCGTGAAGTCGTCGCTTTGCAGACACCGTATCTGCGGGAGCTGGCGGCGCGCAAGGGTGTGGCCGATGCGCGGTTGGACGAGTTTCGCTGGCTGCTGGAAGAACTGCGTGTATCGCTGTTTGCGCAGCAGTTACGCACACCGGTGCCGGTCAGCGTCAAGCGGCTCGTCAAGCTGTGGGAGAGTATCCGGCGGTGAGCCGCGGCGAGCGGCCGATGGCCGAGGCGTCGGACCTGCCGCCGCTGCGGCGGCAACTTCTGATCGTTGCCGGCACGCTGTGCGTCGCGCTTGGGGTGCTGGGGCTGTTCCTGCCCCTGCTGCCGACCACCCCTTTTATCCTGTTGGCGGCAGCCTGCTACGCGCGCGCGTCACCGCGGCTGTATGCGCGCCTGCTGGCGAACCGCACGTTCGGTCCGCTCATTTACCAGTGGCGGGAGCGTCGCTGCATCCCGTTGCGGACGAAGGTGGGTGCGATCCTGCTGCTACTCGCCAGCTTTGGCATCTCGATTCTGTTCTTGGTCGAGGCAGGCTGGCTGCGGCTTGTACTAGCTGCGTTCGCTGCCGCCTTGCTGCTAGTGCTGAAGCGGCTACCGGCGTGCCCGGACGAATCTGCTGATCGCAGCCGCAATTGAGCCCGATTTCAATAGAGCCTGGCGCTCGGCGCGTAGCGGCCGGCGTCAGGTCGTCGGAGAGCGGTGCGCGCCAGCGGGCCGTTGGCGGCTGCCTGGCCCTTCTTCGATGTTGAACTTAAATTCCCGAATGAGTTGTCCGTCAATGTAAACCCGCATCGAGTGGGCGCCAATCGGATCGCCCGGCGCGTATCGCCACTCGTTGGCAATAAAACCGAGCCGCGTTGGGATCACGCGCTCGGTGACGGCCGTGCGACGATCAGGTGAAATGGTGTAAACCCCCAGGGCCTCGCCGGGTCCCCAGGTCGGCGGCGGCTCTGGCAACTCGAACTCCTCGCGCCAAACGACCGTCGGCTTATTGGTCCTGAAAACGATGTACCAGCCATAGGGCGCCGACACGACAGCTGGGAACTTGTCCGTTTCGAAAAGGATGCGGCGGCCAGAGGAGTCTGCTGCGAATACGCCGAACTGGGCGGAGATGATTTCTATGCTGCTTTTGTTTTGCTCAGCAGCAGCCAATTTCGCCCCGGAGGGCTCGCCGGCTGGGCTCGTCGCACACCCGGCAATCAGCGCCGCAACGAAAGCCCCTACCAGGGTAATGGAGCGCATCGGCAGCATGGCCACCTCCCTGATCCAAGCTACGCCCATGATGCCATTGTAAGCAGATAAGCGCGCCTTGATGTCCTGAAATGGACCCAAAAAGAGTGTGGCTGGCGCCGGATTGCCACGCATCGGCAGCCCGTCTCTGGCCCTGCTACTGGGCTAGCGCTCTCTGCCGAGGCATGGACTTAATAGGGTGCGGGCCGTCATTCTTTGGCTCCCGTCGGGACGCTGGATCGGCGCGGAATGCCGGTGGCTCTGCGCGGGGCGCCGGCTGGGGCGCGGGGTCGAATGGTCGCGGAAGCGATGGCATTTTTTCCGTCTGTACGCGATGCGGCCTGTCATCAGGAAGCGGCTTGCGCGGTCGCGATGCCGGCATCTGAACTGGCCAGCCATCGGGACGCGGCGCTGCCGTGCGCGGCAGCTGCACGCGCGGTGGATCAAGCGGCAACGGTTCGAGGTGGCGCCGCGGCGGTTGCGTTTCACCGTCGTTTATCGGTGTGCGGGCCGGGCTGTCGCGGCGTGCCGGCGGCTGATCGCCCCCGTGGGGCGGAATAACTTGGGGCGGTCGGTCGAGGCGCAGCGCGTTTGCATCGACGTCTGCAAAAACAGGTGCGAGTTTTTGCAGCTTGAATTTGCGGCCCTCCACCGGTACCCGGATTGGTGGCTGCGGCGCGGTGGGCAGTTTCACCCACTCATTTGGGGCGGCCTGAATCACGCGCGGGATCGGTAGGCGGCGGAGCACCGCATCCGACGGCACCCACGTCGAAAAGTCCCGCTGCCGGTATCGATACTGCGATGGCGGTGCGATCACGGTAACATGGCTCCCATAGCCGAAGTTGACGTAAGACACATAGCGCTGCGAGTGCCGGTACGGGGGGATGTAGATCTCACCGGGGGCGAGGGGAAACCATCCGACGGTGCTCACACCGATGCTCATAGACACGCCCGGGCTGCCGTACCAGGCCACGAGTGCGGGCGCGTAGCAGGGCCGCGCGATGTAAGGTCCGGGAACCCAGGCCCAGGCGCTGCGGATGTAGACCCAGCGGCCGTAGTGAAACGGCGCGAAGCCCCATGGCGCGTCGTCAATCCAAGTCCAGCCCCATGGAGGGATGTAGGCCCATCGGCCGTAGCGGTAGGGAGCCCAGCCGACGGGCACTGACGCCGGAAACCACACGGTGCCGTAGGTTTCCACGGTGCGCCACTCGCCGTACTCGTCCAAACTTTCGATGCCTGTGGTCTCCGGGGAGGTATACCGGGTTGACCGCAAAGCGTCGTCGCGCTGGTCGCGTTGGGCCACCCACTCATCAAAGAGGTCGCTTGCCGCTGCCACGAGCTGAAAGCGGACGCTGGGCAAAGAGCTGATCTCACCGCGCTGCCCGCTGTGCACCACGAATGTCATGTGATTGACAACGACGCGCCCAACGCCGACGAACGTGCTCAGCGAGGTGATGCCTGGCACACGGTCGACGTCAATACGGTAGCGGCCGACGTCGTCAAAGACGATTCGTTCACGCGCAGTGAGCACCTCGATTTCGCGTAGCTTTTCGCGGTTTCGGAGCCGTAGCGTGAGGGTGCCGCGCTGCAACACGATCCGAATCACCGCGTCGTCGATTCGGTCGAAGTCGACGATGGTTTCGCCATCTAGGCGCAACGCGGTCGATCCAATGCGGATTTCGGCGCGTGCTGCCCGGCCGGTTGCCACACGTTGTTGCGAGGTAACCGGCCAATTCAAAATGGCCTGCATCTCCTCATCGGTGCGGAAGTCCGTAAACAAGACCTGCCCCGACAGGTGACTAATGCGGCCGACGCGCGCTGGCGGATCCGCGTCTTCGGCGTGTGGGATCCCTGGGCCAGCCGTCACCGTTGTGAGGGGACAGGCAATCAGCACGGCCGCTAGGGCACGCAGTGCAGCAACGCTTAAATGGTGCTCATCCATTGCGGTTTCATGGGTAACAGCGCACGTCGCATGCAACGGACAATGCCTTTAGTCGGTGCACGCTCGGAAACAGATCGTTGCATGTTTGTGGTGGGAGGCGTGCTCAGGCCCCGCCAGCCGATTCGTGCGGGCGTTCGTTGTGCGGTCGCTGGCTGGGTGAGCGCTGTCTGTTATCGGGCGCCAGGGCCTGCCATATGCGGTCATCGCGGGGGCTTAGGGGACGCCTCGCCGAGGGTGGCTGCCGCAAACGTCAAAAAAAAGCCCGGTCATTGCGGACCGGGCTGAAAGCACCACTAAAGGAGGAGACAGAAGGGAGTTTGGACGTAGGTCCAAACGCGTGGTGCCAAGGAGACAACCGTTACGAGCAGTCGATTAATGCGCTTCCCTCGACCGACAAAACTGACCTTATTTTCTAGCGTTGACAGTGCATCAATTTCACAAAAAGCGAGCCTTTTTGTTCGTGAAGCCGCGCAAGAACGTCAAGCAACCTTTTTCGCCGCTTTGGCCTTCACCGCATCATTGGCGGCGGCAGCGGCCTTCATGGTCGCCTGTGCGGCGGCGGCAAAATTCGACTCAGCGACTTCCACCGCTTGCTTGGCGGCCTTCGCGAACGTGTCGTAGGCCGTGTTGGCGGCAGCGACGGCGCTTCGGACCATCGATACAGCGGGCTCAGCTCCCGCCGGCGCATTCTTGGCCGCAAAGTCGAGCATTTCCGCGATTCTCTTGTTGCCCTCGGCCACCTGTGCGTCAAAAATCTTTGAGATCTCTGCGCCGGCGTTGCTGGCGATGCTGTACGCATTCCGGCTATATGAGATCGCTTTCTCAATCGACGGCTGTGCCAGATTGCTCACCAACGCCACCAGCTCCTGTAGGTCTTTGACGGCTAGCATGGCCTGCGCCTTTTCGGCGGATTCATCCATGAGGGCCTTCGCGGCCGCTAAATTAAGGTCGATGAGTTTTTCGGTCGCGTCAAACACGGTGTGTGACAGCGCATACAGCGCGTCCAGCTGACCTTTCTGAATCTCAGCGAGTTGCGTAGGCGTGGTGAACATGGCGGCTCCCGTTTGTTTCAAAGGCTTGCCTTTTCTCTTCAGGCTGGCGAATCTGGCACCGCTAGTTGTGCGGCGCACAAGCGAATTGTAGGCATGCGCCGCACGATGTCAAGCAGGTTTTTGCGTCGCACGATACCATACATACGCGACGCGAAAGAATTAGCTCTCATAAAAACAAGAACTTACAAAGTTCCCGCTGAAGGGGTGCGAAGTTGAGCACACATTGCTGTTGCATTGCGGTACCCGGGCAGCACGCACGTCGGCCTAGAATGACGACGCTTGCGCACAATGAGGGCTGACAACGGGGATTTGCCGTGGACCGTCCAGAGCCGATCCCTCGTACGGAGTACCGCCATTTTTTGTCCATCCAGACTCGCTGGATGGACAACGACGCCTACGGCCACGTTAACAACGTCGTCTACTACAGTTGGTTCGACACGGTGGTCAATGAGTTTTTGATTCGCCGCGGCGTTCTGGATATCGCAAAAAGTCGCGTCGTGGGCCTCGTTGTGGACACGCGCTGTACCTACTTCCGGGAAGTAGCCTTCCCCCAAACGGTTGAAGCCGCGCTGCGCGTCGGACGGCTCGGCACCTCGAGCGTACGTTACGAGATCGGAATCTTCACTGGGACCGAGGCGCTGCCCTGCGCGCAGGGCCACTTTGTGCACGTCTACGTAGACCGGGCCTCGCGGCGGCCGGTGCCATTGCCCCAGGAGCTCAGGGATGCGCTATCGCCGTTAGTGACGCCACCGCAGGCCTAAGTGCCGCGCTGGTTGTCGCGGTTTGGCGCGCGTGCTGCGCGGTGCGATGCAGCGTAACTGCTAGCGCGATTGCTCGACGTTGTCGTGTCCGCCGGGGTCGGCCTAAAGCGGCAGCAGCGCCGATAGAATCTGCGCCCAGCGACAGCCGGTCTCGTGACGCGTCGCCGACATCTGCTCGATATGGTGAGGCCAGCCTCCGGCAAAGAGGCGGTTCAGACGGCCTGGTCTGCGGCCCTCAGCGGCATGAAGGGCGCGGCAGACTCCTAGAGGGCGAGGGAGAATGACCCGGATGAAGCACAGCGCGTTGATCATCGCTTTCTTCAGTTTCAGCCTGCTGGCGCTGGCGTCGATCGGCTGGGCAGCGGAACGCACGGTGCAGGGGACCGATGCGGCCAAACGGCACAATCTGGCGCGCCGCGGTAGCACCCAACACGACAGTACAGGCAACCAGACTCTGCCTGTGCAGTTGCGGTCCCAGGTGGCCCTGGTGGTCGATCAGGATACTGACGAAGTCTTGCTGCAGAAAAATTCGCATACCGTGGCGCCGATTGCTTCGATTACGAAGCTCATGACCGCCCTTGTGACGCTGGAGGCCGATCTGCCGCTGGATGAAGAGCTCGTGGTGACGCACGAGGACCGCACGTCAGATCGTGTTCGCTCGGTGTTGCAGCCGGGCGTTAGATTGACGCGAGCGCAAGCGCTGCAGTTGGCGCTGATGGCCTCCGAAAATCAGGCTGCGCAGCTGCTCGCTCGCACATATCCGGGCGGTGTGACAGCTTTCGTTTCAGCGATGAATGCGAAGGCGCATTTGCTGGGCATGGCGCAGACTCGTTTTGTCGAACCAACTGGGCTATCGCCAGAGAATCGGTCCAGCCCCCAGGACCTCGTACGGCTGGTTAAAGCGGCCGCCGAGCACCGGCTCATTCGAGAGTATTCGACGGCGGAAAGCATCACGCTTTCTGTCGGCAACCGGACCATCCGCTACCAAAACACCAACCGCTTGGTCGCGAGTCCGGCTTGGCAGATTGGACTGCAAAAAACAGGCTATATCGCAGCTGCAGGCCGCTGCCTGGTGATGCAGGCACTTATACAGGGGCGGCGCGTGGTCATGATCCTGCTTGATTCCGCAGGCAAGTACTCGCGCCTTGCCGATGCACAGCGGATCCGGGCCTGGATTGAGTCGTCGGGCAAACGGGCGTAACAACTTATGGCGAATAGCCGAGGCGGGCCGAAATTTTGTTTGCCGTCGCGATTAGCTCGCTAATCCAGTCATCCTGCATGCGCTCGGCAGGCGCGGAAAGCGAAAGGCCTGCGACGATGCGCCCAGAGTCGTCGCGGATCGAAGCGGCGATACAACGAACCCCGATCTCGAGCTCCTCGTTGTCCCGTGCGTAGCCCCGCGCGCGCACCAGAGACAGCTCTCGCTCTAATTTCGGCAGGTCGGTGATGCTGTTGCGCGTATGACCCGCGAGGCCGGTGCGCAGCGCGTACGCGCGCACTACGCGCGGGTCGTCATAAGCAAGGAACAATTTGCCACTGGAGGTCAGATGCAAGGGGGCGCGGCCGCCAATGGCCCGCACGACCTGCATGCCGGACTTTTCACTATACGCCCGCTCGATGTACACAATTTCATCGCCTTGTCGCACCGACAGGTTCACCGTCTGCCCGGTTCGCCGATGCAACTCGCGCATGAGCTCTACGGCAGCTTCACGCACCGATAAGCGCGCTTTCACAAGGTTGCCGAGTTCAAGCAGACGCATGCCAAGGCGATACGTGCCCGCTTGCTCGCCGCGGTCGACGAAGCGGCTGACGACCATGTCGTTGAGGATCCGGTGCGCTGTTGAGGGGTGTAAATCGGTTAACCGGGCCAATTCCTTCAGAGGGACCGGGTCGGAGTGGGCGGCCAGGACATCGAGCAGCCTCATCATGCGCTCGATGACTTGGATGGTCGTTTTTTGACGGCCTGTGCGGTTGGCTGGCGGTTCGGCACGGTCATCCATGTCGTTTCCGCAATGATCCAGACAGCGAGCAGGACCTTATAGCATGATGCGAAAGCTGCGTTGAGGAAACCTCTGCAGATTCGTCATGAGCAGCGCAGAGCGCAAAAGGGGGCACCGCGAGCGCTGAAAAAGACACGGCAAGACATCGTAGCCGAGGAGCGCGCGAGGACGCGGGGCTGTGCTGTCGAGGTGCGCGGCAGCTTATTCAGAGATTCCTGCCGGGTTGTCGGTAACTGGAACGTAACGGAAGCTGCCGGCGACCTGTTCGGAGCGCACCAGAATGGGTCGGTGACAACGCCAGACGATTGCCTCGGTGCATGGCGCTGCCTGGTCGCCTTTCCATCCGGTTACGTCCCGCAACAGTGTCACGTGGGGCACGAACGGACGGTTGTCAAACGCGATGTTCATGCACTGTAAAGCCTCGCGCACCGCGCCGGCGCAGCTGATGAGCGGAACGATCGGCTCGCCGCCCAGCCATACCACCTGGGCGCCCGCGAAATAGCCGATGCGGTCCAGCACCCATTCAAAAGGTGGGCTGTCAAGCGTCCGTAACTTGCGTGCGACCTCAACGGCGCTTGCCGGTACCACTGTACCGATGAAGGCTAGGGTTAGGTGCAAACGCTCGGCAGGGACGAGTCGGGCGCGTTCGGCATAGCGCTGCAGCCGATGGCCTAATAAGAACATCTGGCGCTGCACCGAACGCGGCGGCCACAGCGCAACAAACACCCGCCAGCAAGATTGCGGATTGCGCGCTGTGTTCACGCTTGCGACGCGACCTTGGACGTCGCGGTCAAGAGTGCCCGCCTGCATTCGGGCACAAGACCTGGGCCGCGATAAATGAGCCCGGTATACAGCTGGACGAGGCACGCGCCGGCTGAGCGTTTTTCAACCGCGTGCTCACCAGTCAAAATTCCCCCAACGGCAATGACCGGCAAACGCTCGGGGGCATGCTGGGCGAGTCGACGCGCTACCTCAGTGGACCGCGCTCTCAACGGACTGCCGGATAGGCCTCCGGGTTCGTCGGCATGCCGCATGCCGGCGACGCCGGCGCGTGCAACGGTCGTATTCGTCGCGATTACCGCGTCGATCTCATGCGCAATGAGGCTGTCGGCGATGCGCGGGATGTCCGCGTCGTTAAGATCCGGTGCAATCTTCACCACCAAGGGCACCCGCTTCCCGTAGTGGTCGGTTAGCCGCGTTCGCTCATCGCGCAACGCAGCAAGCAAGCTGTCGAGCGCCTGCTGATCTTGTAAAGAGCGTAGGGCCGCGGTATTCGGCGACGAAATGTTCACGGTCACATAGCCGGGGCGGCGGGTCAAAAGCGGATACAGCCGGCGAAGGCAGAGCCGATAATCTTCCGCTGCCTCCGACAGCGGCGTCGTTGCATTTTTGCCAATGTTGACACCGATGACGCCGCCGCGAGCGCTGAAGGTTTGGCTGGCCTCGACATTGGCCACTAGCACGTCGATACCGGCGCTGTTGAAGCCGAAACGGTTAATGAGGGCCTGCGCTTGGGGCAAGCGGAACAGGCGCGGTTTCGGATTGCCGGGCTGTGGCCGTGGCGTGACGGTCCCTACCTCAATGAATCCGAAACCAAGCTCGGCCAGCGCGTCGATGAACGCGCCGTCCTTATCCAGCCCCGCCGCCAAGCCAACCGGGTTCGGAAAGCGCAAACCCATGCAGGTGACCGGATCGTCGACGAGCTGCGGCCGTAACAGGCGCGTCATTCCGGTGCGATAGGCAAAGCTAAGTTGGCGCAACGCGACTGTATGCGCAAACTCTGGCTCGAGGCTGAACAGAATGGAGCGCGCGATGCGATACCACATCGGATGCTGGACCAGCCTTCGCTCCGATAGGTGGTGGCTTAGTCTTGCCGCTCCCAGCGGCCAGCGCGCAAAAACTCGGTGGGCCGAAAGCGCGCCTTGTAAGCCATTTTGGGGCTGTCTGCGATCCAGTATCCGAGATAAAGATAGGGCAGGCGTAGGCGCCGACACTGCTCGATTTGCCACAACACGTTGTAGGTCCCAAAACTTGCGCGCGGCACGTCTGGATCGAAAAATGTGTAGACGGAAGATAATCCGTCATTTAGCACATCGATAATCGAGACCATGCGCAACGCGCCGGGCATCTCCCCGTCGTCGGGCTCGCGGAATTCGACCAGCCGGGTGTTGACCTTGCTCTGCAACAAAAACTGCGCGTACTGCTCGCGACTGTCATTGTCCATGCCACCGCCGGCATGCCGCGCCGCCTGGTAGCGCAGATAAAGCTCATAGTGCTCAAGTTCAAAGGCCAGTGCGACGACGCGCGCGATCAGCCGCTGGTGCTGCCGCCACGCGCGCCGCTGGCTGCGATTGGGACGAAAAGCCTCCACGGGCACGCGAACCGGAATGCAGGCCTGGCAGCCATCGCAGTAGGGGCGATAGGTAAAGATGCCGCTGCGGCGGAAGCCGGCACGCACCAACTCACTGTAGACGTCGGCGTTGATCAGGTGCGCAGGCGTGGCGACCTGCGAACGTGCTAGCCGACCCTCCAGATAACTGCATGGGTAGGGCGCGGTCGCATAGAACTGCAACGCCGAAAAAGGCAGTTCTTTAAGGTTTGCCACGCTTAGTAATCTGCTAGCAAGTCGTTGCGCCTGCCCGCGTATTGGCTCCACGGCAACGGTGCGCGCTTCACCTCGCGCAACACGATCTCGCAGAACGTGTCTCGCGGTATCTCGCGCGCGCCGAGCGACGCAAGATGCGCGGTTTTTTGCTGGCAGTCTATCACGTAGGCATCCTCACGCCGCAGCAAGGCGACCAACGCGGCCAGCGCGATTTTCGATGCGTCGCGGATACGGCTGAACATCGATTCACCGTAGAACATCCGCCCCAGGCTTACTCCATATAAGCCGCCTACGATCGAATTGGCTTGCCATACCTCGACCGAGTGCGCCAAGCCTAGCCGGTGCAAATCGCTGTAGGCCTGCACCATGCGCTCCGTGATCCAAGTGCCTGCACCATCGCGGCGTGGCTGTGCGCAGGCCCGCATTACCGCCTCAAACGCGGTATCGATGCGAAGCTCCAGCGCCCCTTCCTTGCGGACCTTACGGATCGTTTTCCGCAACGACTGTCTGGGCTCGAACTCAACTACAAAAAGAACCATGCGTGGATCGGGGGACCACCACAACACGGGGTCTGGTTCGCTGTACCAAGGAAAGATGCCGCGCTCGTAGGCGGCGATCAAGCGCGCGACACTGAGGTCCGCAGAGGCAGCAAGCAGCCCATTAGGCTCGGTAAGTGCGGCGTTAACCGGCGGAAACGGATCGCGCGGTGCCAACCACGGAATCATCACCGCTCGCCGCTGGTCGCCGGCAAAATTTCACGAGTGTGGATACCGAATCTTCCGGCTCGCAGATCAGCGAAGTACAGCTGCAGCGTTGTGGCCACTGTGCGGAACGCCAATTCCTCCCATGGGATCTCGGGTTCGCGAAAAAGGCGCGCCTCGAGGCTTTCGGCGCCAGGGGCGAAATTAAGATCGAGCAGCTCGGCTAGAAAAAAAATGTGCACTTGCTCAACGTGGGGGACGTCAAGCATCGTAAAAAGCGGCCCTAGTCGTACACGCGCACCCGCTTCCTCGAGTGTTTCGCGTTGTGCGCCTTGCGCTGTGCTTTCGCCAATTTCCATGAAGCCGGCCGGCAGTGTCCATTTGCCATAACGCGGCTCAATGGCACGTCGGCACAGTAGCACTTGATCCCGCCATACGGGGATCGTGCCGACAACCGGCCGCGGGTTCACGTAATGCACGTGCCCGCAACGCCCGCAGCAGTCGCGCGTTCGAGTATCTCCGGCCGGAATCCGGCGCTCAATTGGGCCGCCGCACAGCGGGCAAAAACGCATTTGAGATGGCACGCCTGCAGTCTAGCGCTCAGCTGCATTTTTGCGTCGGAGCTCGTTGCTCGGTAAACTACGCATGGCGGACGCGGGGTGGAGCAGTCTGGCAGCTCGTCGGGCTCATAACCCGAAGGTCGAAGGTTCAAATCCTTCCCCCGCAACCACCTCTCCCCTTATCCCGCCCTAAACAGCAAATCGTGGGCGCGGCCACAACTGAGCCCGCGATCGCTTCTTTATACGCTCGCACATTGTCCGACCGTCCGAACGGGATTCCCTTAAACCCGGGGTTGGCAACGATTTAACCCTAAGGTAGGATCCCAAAAATTAGGTATCCTGGCGACGGGGCGTCCTTTTCCAGGATGTGAAATTTTCGTCCGGTCTTCGGCTCCTGCAAGGAGGAGTGCCTTGTTTCTCGTTCGCTTTGGCCGCAGTTGCAACTTTTTTATCGTCTTGAGTTGTTGTGCGCTGCTGTCGGGCTGCGCAAACCACATCCCGCCGGCGCCCGTTTCTGCTGCAACGCCGCAGTATCGATACTTAATCGGGCCGCTGGATACGCTGAACATCATTGTTTGGCGCAATCCGGAGCTGTCCATCACTGTTCCGGTGCGGCCTGACGGACGGATTTCAACGCCGTTAGTGGAAGACCTCATGGCCCTTGGGCGCAGTCCCTCGGAGCTAGCACGGGACATTGAAAAAGCGCTTAGCAAGTTCATCCGGGATCCGGTCGTCACCGTTCTGGTGACCGGGTTCCAGGGGCCATACAGCGAGCAAATCCGCATCATCGGCGAAGCGGTCCGTCCGCAGGCCATTGCGTATCGGCAAAACATGACGCTGCTGGATGTCATGATTCAGGTTGGCGGCCTAACCGATTTTGCCGATGGCAACTCGGCCCTGCTGGTGCGCGGAGCCGAGCAGGGCAGGCAATACCGCATCCGTCTGCACGATCTGATCAAGCGCGGTGACATCTCGGCCAACGTGGATGTCAAGCCGGGCGACGTCATCATCATTCCGCAAAGCTGGTTCTGAGGCCCCTGGCCGGCGCCATGGAAGCGTTGCTGCGGCAGTTCATTTCGGTTGTGCGCGGCATCTGGCGGCGGCGTTGGATTGGGTTGGCCGCCGCCTGGGTCGTTGCGCTGGTGGGCATGGCGGCCTTGATGCGCTTGCCGGACCGATTCGAGGCAACGGCGCGTGTCTACGTGGATACGCAGTCGGTCTTGAAACCCTTGATGGATGGGCTTGCCGTGCAACCGGACATCAATCAGCAGGTCGCCATGCTGGCGCGCACGTTGATTACGCGGCCAAATATCGAGCGGCTGATCCGAGAGGCAGACCTCACCATCCTTGTCAACAGCGACAAGGAGCGAGAACGCCTCATTGACCGCCTGCTGCGGGACATCCGGCTTACCGGCAGCGGTACCGAAAACCTCTACATCCTTAGCTATCGAGATGTCGACCAGCAGCGTGCGCAACGGGTCGTCCAAGCATTGACGGCAATGTTTGTCGAGACCGGCCTCAGCGGCAAGCGGCGCGATGCGGAGGCGGCGCGGCGCTTCATTGACGACCAGATCAAGCAGTATGAAAAAAAGCTAGAGGAAGCTGAGACCCGTCTCAAGGAATTCAAACTACGCAACCTGCCGTATACGACCGGCGGCGGGCAAGATTACTTTGCCCGGCTAACGGCTGCCAATGAAGAGTTAGCGAAAGCGAAACTGGAGCTGCGCGCGGCAGAGCAATCCCGCGAGGCACTGAAGCGTGGGCTAGGCGACGAGGAAGCGTTGTTGATTCCGGAGCCCACCGCAGGGGCATTGTTTTCTGTTCCCGAATTGGATGCTCGTATTGATGCTTTACGGAAGCAGATGGACGAGCTGTTGCGCCGTTTCACCGACGAGCATCCAGACGTGGTGTCGACCCGCCGACTGATCGCGCAGCTTGAAGAGCAGAAAAACCGCGAGATCGAGGCGCGCAAACGAGCGGCCGATGCCAAAAAATCGACGGCGGCGCCCACCAACCCCGTTTTCCAGCGGATCAAGATCGCGCTGGCCGAAGCCGACGCGACGGTGGCTGCACTGCGTGGTCGCGTCGCTGAGCTGCAGAGCCGCGTCGACCAGCTGCGTAACGCCGCGGGGCGAGTGCCGCAGATCGAAGCAGAGCTAGCGCAGTTGAATCGCGACTACGACGTGCTGCGTAAGAACTACGAAACACTCGTGGCGCGGCGCGAAGCGGCGCTTATCTCCGAAGATGTCGATGCGACAGCGCAGATGGCGGAGTTTCGCATCATTGATCCGCCGCGCGTGTCGCCTAAGCCGGTCTTTCCGAATCGAGGCGCCCTTGCGCCGCTGGTGTTGTTGGCCGCGCTGGCCGGCGGCGTGGTGGTCAGCTTTATCGTGTCGCAGATTTTCCCGACGGTGCAGACCGCGAGCGCCCTGCGCGCGATCACCGGCCGTCCTTTGCTCGGCAGCATCTCGTTGCGGTTGGATGCGGCCGCGCTGGTGCGCCGACGTCTTGATCGCATCGCATTCGGCTCGGCGCTGTCCTTGCTTGTCCTAAGCGTGGGCGCATGGACGGTGTGGCTGAACTTGTCGGTGGGTCGAGCTTAGGAGGCGGCCGTGAGCATCATCGAACAGGCTGCCAAACGTCTTGAGCAGTTGCGGCAGGCGGGCATTGAGATCCCCCTACCGCGGTCGACAAGCTCGACGGCTCCGACGGTTGTGGCCGCAGCGACGCCGATCAGCGCGCAGGCAACTGGCGCGCCGCCCGGCCCTGCGCCCGCATCTCTGCCTAGACGCTCGCGCGTGGTGCACATCGATTTGGCGCGGCTTGCCGTGCAGGGCTATGTGACACCCGATGCCCCGCGCACCCAGCTCGCCAATGAGTTCCGCGTCATTAAACGGCCGCTGCTGTCGAATGCCAATGGCGGCGGCGCGGCACCCGTGCGGCGGGCTAACCTCGTCATGATAACAAGCGCTCTAGCGGGCGAAGGCAAGACCTTTACCGCAGTCAACCTAGCGCTGAGCATCGCCATGGAGATGGATCATACGGTCTTGCTGGTCGATGCGGATGTTGCGCGGCCCTCCATTCCGGAGCGCCTGGGAATCGAGAAGAACGGCAAAGGATTGCTGGACCTGCTGACTGACGAGTCGCTTGAACTTGCCGATGTACTCTTGCGGACCAATGTCGAGAAGCTAGCAATCTTGCCGGCGGGTCGCTTGCATGACCGCGCCACCGAGCTGCTGGCTAGCGACGCCATGCATCGGCTGCTTGAGGACTTGGCCAGCCGCTATAGCGACCGCATCGTCATCTTTGATGCCCCGCCGCTGCTGGCCTCCACGGAATCGCGAGTGCTTGCCACACGGATGGGGCAGGTGGTCGTCGTCGTCGAGGCCGATAACACGCCGCAGTCGGCTGTCATCCAAGCGATGGCTACGCTTGAAGCTTGCCCGGTGGTGATGACCGTGCTGAACAAGGTACCGCGGGGCACGATTGGCTCATACTATGGCGCCTACGGATACCAGGCTGATACAGCGGCCTAACAGAAACCGCCGCCATGCGCGGCGGTGGAAAGGCCCGCTCCGACGTTGGGTTGCGGCGGCATTTCTTGCAAGCTATGGCGGTTGGGCGGCTGCGGCGCGCTGGAGCGTGGAAGCCGGCGCTGATGCTCGGGTGACCTGGACCGACAATGCGGCATTCGACGCCCGCGGTGCGGCCACCGAGGATTGGCTGTGGGAGCTGTCGCCAGTGGTGCGACTTCTCGCGGTCGGTCCCCGCCTTCGGCTGGCTGGAACGGCTGGCGTCTCCGCGCTGACATATACCCAAGGCGCGGGGCGAAGCCGGGTTTTATCGACAGCGGACATACGGGCAGAAGCCGAACTTGCCGAGCGACACTTTTTCCTCGAGGCAGCGGTGGTCGCTCGCCCCGGTGCGGAGAATGTTTTCGCGCCACGATCAGACGGACCGTCGGATGTCAACACCGTGACCTCCGTGCAATACCGTCTGACCCCTACCTGGCGGGGGCGGCTGGGTGGTGCCGTCGATGTGCAGCTGCGCAGTGCGAATGCCTGGACTGACATTGTTGGTGAACGCGGCGCGCCAGCTGACGCGGCATACACGGGTGAGCATTCGCTGCGCCTGCGGCGTATGCCGGTGCCGTTTGGCTGGACGGTGGAGGTCGTTCGCAGTGAAACGCGTTACGAATCGGTAGTCCCGCCGGCGGCCACGACCGACACCGGACGAGTCGAGCTTGAATACGCATGGACGCCAGGGCTGACGACCAGCCTGCGTGCCGGCCATGAGAAGACTAACCTTGTCATACGGGACCGGCAGCAGGCAACTTACGGCGTGGCCGCGCGTTGGCGGCCAACCGAGCGCACGCTGCTGGAAGCCTCTGGCGAACGGCGCTTCTTCGGCACGGGTTGGAGCGCTCGCTTTGATCACCGCTGGCCGCGGGTGGCATGGAGCTTCGTGTCCCGACGTGACGTGGGGTCTTTCCCGCAAGCGTTTTTGAACCTGCCGCCAACAGAAAATGTGGTGGCCTTGCTCAACGCCGCGTTTACAACCCGTTTCCCCGACGAGTTCGAGCGCAACCGCGTCATTGCCGACATCATTGCGCGCTACAACTTGCCCGCTTCACTAGCCGCGCCGACTGCTTTGTATTCGCGCCGCTTCAGTATCCAGACCTCGCACACCGCTTCGCTTGCTGTCATCGGCGTGCGCAATTCGCTGGCGTTAAGCCTTTTCCACACAAAAACGGAGGATCTGGCGGATGCAGCCTTCCTGGTGCCTTCGGCAACGGCGACCAATGTGCTGCAACAGGGCGAAGCGGCGACGCTGGCACACCTGCTAACGCCATTGACCACAGTCAACCTCACGTTGTCACGCACGCGCACAGAAGGCGTAGGCGCCGATGCAGGACCGCAGTCGCGTCAGATTGCGGCGCGATTGGAGCTTGCGCAACGGTTTGCACCTCGCAGCCGCGGATACGTGGGTGCACGCTGGCAAAAATTTGAGTCGACCGCGGGGGCAGCGGTGCCCGCTGATGCGGCTGAGCGGGCGGTCTTCCTTGGCATCGCCCATCGTTTTTAGGGGCCGTGCATGTACGAGACCTTCTACGGGCTAACCGGCAAGCCGTTTCAGTTGAACCCAGACCCCGCTTTTTATTTTGGCAGTAAGGGCCACGTCAGCGCCTACTCGTACTTGAAATACGGCGTCTACCAGGGGGAGGGTTTCATCGTCATCACCGGCGAGATCGGCGCTGGTAAAACAACACTTGTGCGGACACTGCTGTCGGAGCTTGACCCGCGCAAGGTGGTATCCGCCCAGCTCATCAGCACGCAACTTGAAGCAGATGACCTGCTGCGGGCTGTCGCAACGGCGTTCGGCATCCCTGTCAAAGGACTGGACAAGGCGCAGTTATTGGCCACCATTGAAGCGTTCTTGACCGCCCTGGTGGGCGAGCGTCGGCGTGCTTTGCTGGTGGTAGACGAGGCGCAGAATCTGTCACCGCGGGCGATGGAGGAGTTGCGCATGCTGTCCAACTTCCAGCTTGGCGAACATGCGCTGCTCCAAAGTTTCTTGGTCGGTCAGCCTGAGCTGCGCAATCTACTGCGTGAACCATCCATGCAGCAGTTACGGCAGCGTGTAATTGCCTCTTACCACCTCGGGCCGATGGACAAGGAGGAGACGCGCGCCTACATCGAGCATCGTCTAAAGCGGGTGGGCTGGAAGAACGACCCCGAATTTGAACCAGAGGCGTTCGAAGCCATTTTCACGTACACCGAGGGCGTGCCGCGCCGGATCAATATACTGTGCAACCGGCTGCTACTGGCGGGCTATCTAGGCGAGAAGCACCGCATCAGCCGCGCCGACGTCGAGCTGGTGGCGGGCGAAATCCGTGACGAAACGGCAGGCGAGCTGCCCTCGGCACCCGACACCGGGGCCTCTCTGTCAGACGTGGCCAGAGCGGAGGTGGTGGTGAGGCCCTTCGCGGTGGCATCGATCAATGCACGCCTGGACCGATTGGAGCGGGCAATCAACCAGGTGTTGGAGCTGCTGCGTGCGGGCGCCGGCAGCGAGCGGCGGCCTAGCAAGACGGGCCGGCAGAGCAAAAGCGGATGACATTGAGGGAGTCACTGCTCGGCCCGGTGCTGTGTGTGGTCGGCGCACGCCCGAATTACATGAAGATGGCGCCGCTGTTACGCGCTTTTCGTAAGCAGCCGTCGCTGCCGCGCGCGGTGCTCGTACATACAGGGCAGCATTACGACTATGCCCTTAACGATCGGCTATTTCAGGATCTTGAGCTGCCCGCACCCGACGTCAATTTAGCGGTTGGCTCCGGTTCCCATGCGGTGCAGACGGCCGAAGTGATGAAGCGGTTCGAGCCGGTTGTCGACGCACTGAAGCCATCCGCAGTGCTCGTCGTGGGCGACGTGAACTCCACGCTCGCCTGCAGTCTAGTAGCGGCCAAGAAGGGCGTGGCGGTGATCCATGTAGAGGCTGGCCTGCGCAGTTTCGATCGCTCGATGCCAGAAGAAATCAATCGCGTGCTGACCGATCAGCTCGCCGACCTGCTGTACACCACGGAACGATCAGCGCACGAGAATCTAGCGCGCGAAGGCATCCCCCCGCAACGGATCGCCTTCGTTGGCAATTTGATGATTGATTCGCTGCACGCAGCGCTTCCGAAGGCCGTGCCTGCAGAAGAGGTCGTGCGGCGCGCCGGCGCCGATCCGGCATGCGTGCGTCAAGCGCACGGTTACGGGGTGGTCACGCTGCACCGGCCCTCCAACGTCGACGAGCCGGCCGCGTTAGTTGAGGTGCTTGACATTCTGCGGGCGGTGGCTGCGCGCTTGCCGTTGGTGTGGCCAATTCATCCCCGCACGCGCGCCAGTATCGAACGGGCTGGCTTGATGGCGGCGCTGGCTCACCCGCGTCTGATCTGTTTGCCACCGCAGGGTTACCTTGAAATGGTCGGGCTTCTGGCCCGGGCAACCGTGGTGCTGACCGACTCCGGTGGGGTGCAGGAAGAAACCACGGCACTGGGGGTGCCCTGTCTGACGCTGCGGCAAAACACGGAACGTCCGATCACGATCGAACAGGGCACAAATACCTTAGTGGGTCGGGACCGCGCCAAAATTCTGACATGCATCGATGAGATCCTGCGCAACGGCGGCAAACGCGGCCGCATACCGGAGCTGTGGGACGGCCGGAGCGCCGACCGCATCGCTGACCACCTGAGTGACTGGTTGCGCAATCGATCCAGGGCAGCCACATGAGCACGGCCACAGACGCGGCAGACATCGTCAATGCGTTGACGATCGACGTCGAGGATTACTTCCAAGTGTGGGCGCTGTCCCCTTATATTGACCGCGCCCGCTGGGAACAGCTGCCGTGCCGCATTGAACGGAATATCGATCGGCTGCTGCAGCTACTGCAGGAGCACCGCGCGCGCGCGACGTTTTTTACGCTCGGTTGGATCGCTGAGCGTTACCCGGGCGTGGTGCGCAGTATCGTAACCGCTGGACATGAGCTCGCCAGCCACGGTTACGCCCATTTGCGTGCCAACGAACAGAGCCCGGCCGAATTCCGGGCCGACATTGAGCGGGCCAAAGCGGTCTTGGAGGACGTGGCGGGCGTGCCGGTGCGCGGCTATCGGGCGCCAAGTTTCTCGATCAGCAAAAGCAATCTGTGGGCCTTCGATGCGATCGTCGCTGCGGGCTACCAGTACAGCTCGAGCATTTACCCGGTTCGCCATGATCACTACGGCATGCCGGATGCGCCGCGCACGCTGCATCGGCTGAATAACGGGCTGATCGAGATTCCAGTCACGACGGCAGTCGTCTTGGGCCGCAACGTGCCTGCCGGGGGTGGTGGGTATTTTCGGCTGCTTCCGTATCGTGTCTCGCGTTGGTTAATTCGCCGGGTTAACGAGCATGAGCGGCAAGCGGCAATCTTTTACCTGCACCCGTGGGAGATCGATCCGGCGCAGCCGCGCATCGCTCATATCAGCCTCAAGACCCGTTTTCGACACTACGTAAACCTGCACCGTACGGAGGAACGTCTTAAGAGACTGCTCAGTGACTTCCGCTGGGACACTGTGACAAACGCTTTCTCGCTGTCGTGATATGAAACCGCGTGATGTCCCGCTTTCGCCGCTGGCGCAGCTTGCCGTTCGCAATTATCGTGACAGCGATCGTACGCGATGGGAAGAGTTCGTCTCGCACTGTCCGCAGGCCACTTTTTTCCATCGCATTGGCTGGAAAGATATTAACGAGAGCGTCCTGCGGCACCGTACTCATTACCTGCTGGCTGAGCGTGCCGGTGCGGTGGTGGGGGTGCTGCCCCTGGTAGAGGTCAAATCGCTGTTATTTGGGCATGCACTCGTGTCGGCGCCGTTTGCCGCCCATTGTGGGGTTGCTGCGCTTGACGCGGATGCAGCAGCGGTGCTGCGCGACGCTGCGGTCTGGACGGCGCGCGGCTTAGGAGTCGCGCATCTTGAGCTGCGTAACCGGCAGGTGCAGCAGCCTGATTGGCCGCGCGTCGACGATTTGTACTACGTGTTCCGTAAGCCGATCGCGCCGACCGTTGAGGCCAACCTGCTTGCCATCCCGCGCAAGCAGCGTGCAATGGTGCGCAAGGGGATGGCGCGTGGCCTGCGCAGCACGATCGATGATGGTGTGGACCGTTTTTTTGCGCTGTACGCAGACAATGTGCACCGGCATGGCACCCCCCCGTTACCGAAGCGTTATTTCGTCGCGCTGCGGGCGACGTTCGGCGCCGACTGTGAGGTGCTGACCGTCGAGACGGCTGACGGCACGCCGGTCTCCAGCGTACTTTCTTTTTACTTCCGCGACGAAGTGCTGCCGTATTTTGCCGGCGATGTGCCGCAGGCGCGCGACCTAGCGGCCAACGACTTTAAGTATTGGGAGTTGCTGCGGCGTGCATGTGAGCGCGGCTACAAGGTGTTCGATTACGGCCGTTCCAAGCGCGATACCGGGCCGTTTGCATTTAAGAAAAACTGGGGTTTTGAGCCGGAGCCGCTGGTGTATGAGTATCGTTTGCTGAAGCGCACCACGGTGCCACAAAACAACCCCGCGAATCCAAAGTACCGGGCGTTCATCACCGCTTGGCGCCGCTTGCCGCGGCCGCTGGTCAATGCGATCGGCCCGTGGATCGTGCGCGCCCTTGGGTAATCCTCTGTGGCGCCGCTGCTGTATCTGACGCATCGCATCCCATTTCCGCCCAATAAGGGCGACAAAATCCGCTCTTATAACCTGCTGCGGTTCCTTGCTCGACACTACCGCGTCTTCCTCGGCACGTTCATCGATCGCCCAGAGGATCACCAACACGTGGCTGTCTTGCGAGCAGACGTGGCGGATGCCTTTTTCGCGGCTCTCGCGCCGGCGCGTGCGCGAGTCCGCAGCGGCCTTGGGTTGTTGCGCGGTGAGCCGTTTACCTTGCCTTATTACCGCGACCCGGCTTTAGCACGTTGGGTCCGCCACATCGTGCAGGAACAAAGGATCCGCAAGGCCTTGGTGTTTTCCTCGGCGATGGCGCCGTACGTTCTGCAGGTGGCGGATCTGCCATTTGTGGCCGACTTCTGCGACGTCGATTCTGCAAAGTGGGCCCAGTACGCACAGGCCAAGCCGTGGCCTGCTTCCTGGCTGTACCGGCGCGAGGCGCGTCGACTGCTTGCCTTCGAGCGTCGCGCGGCCGCGCGGGCAGCTGCGGTGACGTTTGTGACGGAGGCCGAGCGCGCATTGTTCGCGCGTCTGGCGCCTGAATGTGCTGCCCGCCTGCACACGGTTGGCAACGGCGTGGACGCCGACTTTTTCTCCCCAGTGGCGTGGCGCCGCTCACCTTTCAGCCCTCGGGAAGCAGCCATCGTCTTTACCGGCGCGATGGACTACTGGCCCAACGTGGATGCGGTCTCCTGGTTCGCGCGCGACATACTGCCGCGGTTAGTCGCTCGCTACCCCGCGGTGCGTTTCTACGTGGTTGGCATGAATCCGTCCCCCGCGGTCATGGCGCTGGCTCGCGACCCTCGCGTGGTGGTCACAGGGGCGGTGCCGGACGTGCGCACCTATCTGCAACATGCGCAGGTGGTTGTGGCTCCGTTGCGAATAGCGCGCGGCGTGCAGAACAAGGTCCTGGAGGCCATGGCGATGGCGCGACCAGTGGTGACCACTGCCGCATGCGCCGCCGCCCTGCATCCGCAAGTTCAGCAAGCGTTGCTGGTCGCTGACGATGCGCCGACGTTTGCCGATCGAGTCAGTCAGATCCTCGGGGGTGCAGGTGCGGGGATGGGCGAACGGGCGCGCCAGGCCGTGCGCGCTTGCTATTCGTGGGAAGGCCAGTTGCAGCAATTCGCTGTGTTGCTGGACGGTATCGACGGCGAGACCGCATTGTCGTCGGCGCAGGCCGAAGCGCACCTGCGCGCGCCGGTTGCCAACCAAGGCGGTGCCCGTCGGGGGCTTGCATGAAGGACGCGGTGCTGGCGGTGGGCAGCGGCATACGTTTGGGCTTGCTGCACCCGCTGGCGTTCGCCGGCTTGGCGGGCACGTTTGTCGTGCTGCTGTACGCAGACACTGCGCGCTCGCTGGTTGCCATCTGGCGCAGCTCAGACACCTATAGCTATGGCTTCGTAGTCGTGCCGCTTGTGCTGTGGTTGTTATGGCGCAGGCGCCACGTGGTCGCAGCATTGCGGGCTGAGCCGTGCTGGCCCGCCTTAAGCCTCGTCGCGCTGGCCGGTCTGCTGTGGACGACGGGCCGCTTGGCTGACGCACGCGTCATCGAACATTTCGCATTGGTGCTGTCGGTACAAAGTGCGGTGGTCACGGTCGTTGGCCTAAGGGTGGCGCAAGCTATCGCCTTTCCGCTGGCGTTTCTGCTCTTTGCTGTGCCAGTCGGCGAGGCGTTGGTACCGACGCTTACCGCGTGGACGGCTGACTTCACTGTGGCGGCGCTCAAACTTACCGGTGTGCCGGTGTACCGGGAAGGCAATCACTTTGTGATCCCAACCGGCCGTTGGTCGGTGGTAGAGGCGTGCAGCGGCATCCGCTATCTGCTGGCGACCCTGATGGCGGGGACGCTCTATGCGTATCTGATGTATGCCGGCTGGCGACGTCGGCTCGCCTTCATCGGCGCGTCGCTGGTCGTGCCAATCGTCGCGAATTGGCTGCGTGCCTACTTGATTGTGATGCTGGGGCACCTAAGCGGCAACGAGCTGGCCGCCAGCGCCGATCACCTGATCTACGGCTGGGTGTTTTTTGGCATTGTGCTGTTCGTCATGTTCTGGGTCGGCGCACACTTTCGGCAACCGGAAGTGCCGCTGGCGAGGAGCGCTGACACCCAGGCGCTGCGGGCAGCCGCGATCCATCTGCCCGCGGTCCATGTGCGCCCCGCGCTGCTGGCGGCGGCAGGCGCGATTGCGGTGTCGGCGGCATGGTTGCCGGTAGCAGCTTCGTTGCGCTCTGCCGCTTCGCTCGATTTGCCAGAGCTCGCCAAAGTGCCCGCCGAGGGCGGTTGGCAAGAGGTCGCCGACAAGGACGTGTTGTGGACGCCGCGCTTTGCCGGGGCGGCTGCCTATCTGCGCCAGAGCTTTGTGCGGGAAGATGAGCGCGTGATGCTGTACGTCGCTTACTACCGCGGGCAGACAGAGGGTGCAGAGCTGGTCAACTCGCAAAACGTGCTGGTCAGTGAGAAGGATCCGGTATGGCGAGAAGTGGCACGAGGCCGCACGCAGTACGGCGACGGCATGCCAGCGCGTACGTCGCGGCTACAGTCGGCCACGCAGGCGCTGACAGTGGTCTGGTGGTACTGGGTCGACGGCCGGCCTGTGGTCAGCGACAGCGTCGCAAAGCTGCTGCTCGCCGCATCGCGCCTGCGGCTTCGTGGCGACGACGCGGCGGCCGTTTTTGTCATCGTGCCGCATGCGGACGGGCAGGATGGATTAGCGACTGCAGCACGCTTCATGGCGGCCATGGGGCCGCGCATCGAGCAGCTGCTGCTGCAGACCCGTGCAGGAGGTGCCCGGTGAGCGACGTGCGCCCGCTAATCGTCCATGTTGTCTACCGGTTCGCCGTCGGTGGGCTCGAAAACGGAGTGGTCAATCTGATCAACCACCTGCCGCACGAACGGTGGCGCCACACTGTAGTTGCCCTCACGGATGTCTGTGAACGGTTTCGACAGCGGGTGCAGCGCGACGACGTGGCCTACGTATCGCTGCACAAGCCAGCGGGGCACGGCGTCAGGCTTTACCCGCGGCTGTTTCGCCTCTTTCGCGAGTTGCGTCCGGCTATTGTGCACACGCGTAATCTGGCGGCACTGGAGGCGACTGTGCCAGCTTGGGCGGCAGGCGTCCCGGTACGCATGCACGGCGAGCACGGCCGTGATATCGACGATCTGGACGGTACAAGCCGTAAACATCGCCTGCTGCGCAGGCTGTACCGGCCATTCGTGCAGCAATACGTGGCACTATCAAGGGACCTGGAGCGCTACCTGATCGAAGCCATCGGTGTGCCGCCGCAGCGGGTGCGCCATATCTACAACGGAGTGGACGCCCGCCGTTTTGCGCCAACCCATGGCCCACGATTGGAAGTAAAGGATTCGCCGTTTAATGGGCCAGGGCTGTTTGTGCTCGGTGCAGTGGGCCGGTTTGAACCGGTGAAGGACCCGCTGAACCTCGTGCAGGCGCTTGCACACGCCTTCGCGCTGCGACCCGATGCGACTGAGCGCCTGCGGCTTGTCCTCGTTGGCGACGGGCCGTTGCGGGCGCCAGTGGCCGAGGCGGTACGCAGCGGGGGCTTGGACCGCTTCGTGTGGTTTGCGGGGCAGCGGGCGGATGTGCCGGATCTCCTACGGGGTCTGGACTGCTTCGTCTTGCCGTCGCTTGCCGAAGGTATCTCAAACACGCTGCTGGAGGCGATGGCCACGGGCTTGCCAGTGATTGCGACGCGCGTTGGCGCTAATGCCGACCTAATGGAGAACGGCCGCTGCGGACAGCTGGTACCGCGCGCGGACCCGCTGTCACTGGCGCAGGCGATCTTGCGCTACCTGGACAATCCACAACTAGCTGCGCAGCACGGCCGCGCGGCGCGCCAAATCGTTGAACAGCGCTTCACGCTGGAGCGCATGGTGCAGGATTACGAAGACCTGTATCTGCGGCTACTCGCCCAATGCGGCCGGGCGCCCGGCGCGACTGATGCTGTGATTCGGCATGAGCGGATTAGTGGGCTGAACTGATTGAGGGGAGCTGCCGGTTCATGTGCGGCATCGCCGGAATCTTCGATGTGCGTGAACGCCGCGCGATTGACAGCGCGGCCCTTTCGAGGATGAACGAAAGCCAGCATCATCGTGGCCCCGACGAAACTGGCTTGCATACCGAGCCTGGCGTGGGGCTCGCTCACAAGCGGCTGTCGATCATCGATCTGGCCACCGGGCAGCAGCCGTTATTCAATGAGGACGGATCTGTGGCGGTCGTCTTCAACGGGGAGATTTACAACTACAAGCAACTGATTGCGGAGCTGACGGCGCTTGGCCACCATTTCCGCACGCGCAGTGACACCGAGGTCATCGTGCACGCATGGGAGGCCTGGGGCGAGCGCTGCGTCGACCGCTTCCGCGGGATGTTTGCCTTTGCGCTTTGGGATCGCAACCAGCAGACGCTCTTTCTCGCGCGCGACCGGCTGGGGGTTAAGCCACTGTACTATGCCTTTCTCGCTGACGGCTATCTGCTCTTTGGGTCGGAACTTAAGGCGCTGCTGGCGCATGGTGGCCTGCCGCAGCAGATGGATCCGTGTGCAGTTGAAGAATATTTTGCGCTCGGCTACATCCCCGAACCCCGCACGATTTTCTCGGCCGCACGCAAACTGCCGCCCGCGCACACGCTGACAGTGCGCCGCGGCGCGCCGCTGCCGCAGCCGACTGCCTATTGGGACGTGCGGTTCACCCTCGATAACCGCTTATCGGCCAACGAAGCAGCGGCACAGTTACTGGAGCGGCTGCGCGAATCAGTCAGGCTGCGTATGGTCTCCGAGGTGCCGCTCGGTGCCTTCCTTTCTGGCGGAGTCGATTCAAGCGCAGTGGTCGCTGCCATGGCGCAGGAGTCCGATAGTCCCGTCAACACCTGCGCGATTGCCTTTGCCGATCCGGCCTA
The DNA here is from genome assembly GCA_025055385.1 of Burkholderiaceae bacterium. GTDB lineage: Bacteria > Pseudomonadota > Gammaproteobacteria > Burkholderiales > Burkholderiaceae_F > JAKANT01. The sequence goes on from JANWXE010000052.1 coordinate 25,365, forward strand.
CGACGAGTCCCGTTACGCGCAGATGGTGGCCGAGCGCTACCGAACGCGGCATTTTGTCGACCGAGTCGAGAGCAAAGATTTTGATCTGATCGACACGCTGGCGCACCACTATGACGAGCCGTACGCGGACAGCTCGGCCATACCCACTTACCGCGTGTGTCAGTTGGCACGCCGCCACGTGACGGTAGCCCTTTCCGGCGACGGCGGCGACGAGAATTTCGGCGGCTATCGGCGCTACCGTTTGCATCTGTTCGAGGAGCGGCTGCGGCGCGGGTTGCCACTTGCAGTACGGCGCCCGATCTTTGGTCTGCTCGGACGAGCCTATCCAAAGGCAGACTGGGCGCCGCGCGTGCTGCGCGCCAAGTCCACATTACAAGCGCTGGCACGCGACTCAGTGGAAGCGTACTTCCACAGTGTCTCGATCCTGCGCGACGACATGCGCCGGCAGCTCTACTCGAACGCCTTCCGCGCGCGCCTGAGTGGATACAACGCGATTGAGGTATTCCGCCGCCACGCGCGCCAGGCTAACCCGGAGGATCCGCTGGCGCTGATCCAGTACCTGGACCTTAAAACCTATCTGGTCGGCGACATCAACACCAAGGTGGACCGGGCCAGCATGGCGCACTCGCTAGAGGTGCGCGAGCCGCTGATGGATCATCCGCTGGTCGAATGGCTGGCCAGCCTCCCGTCCGAGCTGAAGATGCGCGGCGGGGAGGGCAAATGGCTGCTAAAGCGCGCCCTGGAGCCGCATCTGCCGCACGCCGTCTTGTACCGGCCCAAAATGGGATTCGCGGTACCGCTGGCGAGTTGGTTCCGCGGGCCGCTGCGCGAGCGCGTACGGCAGGTCGTGCTGAGCGACGCGCTCGGCGACACCGGTTTCTTCAATCGGCAGGCGCTGCAGCGGCTGGTGGACCAGCACCAAGCTGGCATGCGCGACCACAGCGCACCGCTATGGGCAGTGCTGATGTTCGAAGCCTTCTTGCGCAACGTGATGGGTGCGGAAGGCAGCGGCGTTTCCGCACAGCGCCTTGCTGGCTGACGTTCGAATGCGCATCCTGCACATTCTCGATCACTCGTTGCCGCTGCACAGCGGCTACGCCTTTCGCACCCTGGCAATCCTGCGCGAACAGCGGGCGCTGGGCTGGGAGACACTCCAATTGACATCGCCACGGCAGGGGGCATCGGACGGGCAGCAGGAAGTCGTCCAAGGGCTGACATTCGCGCGGGTACCCTTTCGCGCAAGCTGGCGCAGCGCGGCCCCTACGCTGGGGCGTTACTGGGATGAGATGCGACTGACGGCTCGCCGCATCGAGGAGCTAGTACGCGCACACCGTCCAGATATTCTTCACGCGCATTCACCGGTGTTGAACGCGCTTCCTGCGCTGCGCGTCGGGCGACGGCACGGGATTCCGGTCGTGTACGAGGTGCGCGCCTGTTGGGAAGATGCAGCGGTCGATCATGGCACCACGCGCGAGGGCAGTCTGCGCTACCGCGCCACCCGTGCCCTGGAGACATGGGTAGCGCGATGGGCGGACGCTTTGACAGTGATCTGCGACGGACTGCGCCAGGAGTTTGTGAGTCGGGGCATTCCGCCGCAGAAAATTACGGTCGTTCCCAATGGCGTCGATGTAGACGGATTCCGCGTAATCGAAACCGCCGACGAAGCACTGCGCCACGCATTGGGCCTCGATGGCAAAACGGTGCTCGGATTCCTGGGCTCTTTTTACGCGTATGAAGGCCTGGATCTGCTGCTAAAAGCCTTTGCGCAGATAGCGGCCCGTGAGGAAAACCTACGCATGGTGCTTGTGGGTGGCGGTCCCCAGGAGCAGGCCCTGCGTGGCGAAGCGCACCGGCTTGGCGTTTCCGACCGCGTGGTATTCGCTGGCCGCGTGCCGCAGGCCGAAATATCGCGCTACTACAGCGTTGTCGACGTTTTGGTCTATCCCCGGCGCCGGATGCGTTTGACCGAGCTGGTGACGCCTTTGAAGCCGCTGGAGGCAATGGCGCAAGGCAAGATGTTGCTCGCGTCCGATGTCGGCGGGCACCGGGAGCTGGTTCGGGACGGGGACACAGGTTTCCTGTGCGTGGCCGACTGCGTGGATGAACTCGTCGCCGGCTTGCAGCGAGTGCTGCGGGCGCGGGATCAATGGAACGAGGTGCGACTGCGCGCGCGGCGCTTTGTGGAGACAGAGCGGACGTGGGCGCGCAGCGTCGCGAATTACCACGCGGTCTATGCGCGTCTGGTCGAGAACAGTCGGAGCCGGCGCGCGCGGTCTCGCAGGGCGGCCGAATGGAGCGCAGGGGAATGAAGATCCCATTTCTCTGCTATTCCTTTCCCTACCGGCCGGCCTTTCGGAGCGAGGTTCGTGCCTATCACAGGCTGCACCGCTGGGCGCGTGGGCACGAGGTAGAGCTGATCGCGCTGCGACGCAGCCGCGAAGAAGTGCAGCAGGCGCATGGATTCAGTCAGCTCGGCGTGCCATATCGGGCGGTACTGGTCGACGAATGGATGCGATGGACAAGAGTGGGTATGACGCTGCCGACGCTGAGGCCCGCCTCCGAAGCGTTCTTTCTCAGTGCGCCGATGCGCAGGGCGGCTCGCTGCACCGTGCTCGCAAGAAGCATCGACTCCGCCGTCGGATACTGCGCTTCGGTCGGGTGGCGGGTCGAGAACACGGAGCGGCCGGCGGTCATCGACGTTTGCGATGTCGCTTCGAGAAGGTGGTTTGATTACTCGGCATTCAAATCGTGGCCGCTGTCGCTCCCGTATCGCCGGCAGGGTATGTGCGTAGCCCGCACCGAGCGTCGGCTGGCGCGGCGGTTCGATGCCGTGACGGTGGCGGCGCACGGCGAGCGCGATGCGTTAGAGCAGATGGGCATCGTCGGCTGTGTCGAGCGTTTCCCGAACGGCGTCGACGCGGAATATTTCGTGCCACAAGCTAAGGATCGGTGCGACCCTGCGACGATCGCATTCGTCGGCCGAATGGATAACTTCCCGACTGCGCAAGCCGTGACGCGCTTCTGCTCGGAGGTCTGGCCCGCCTTGCAGGGGCGAATCCCGCGCGCGAAGCTGCGGATCGTCAGCGCCGCACCGACGCGAGGGGTGAAGAACTTGAGCGAACATCGGGCGGGTGAGGTGACTGGCGCCGTTGCAGATCTTCGGCCAAACGTTCGACGTTCAGGGCTGACTCTTGCGCCGTTGGCGATCGCGCGCGGTGCGCGGAACACGCGGCTGCAGGCGATGGCGATGGGCGTTCCGGTGGTGGCGAGCCGCATGGCGGCGGGCGGCGTCGACGCGGTCGCTGGCGAGCACCTGCGGGTGGCCGAGAGGCCGGAGCAATACCGCGATGCAATCTTGCGTGTGCTCGAAAATTCGGCGGAGCGCGCGCCGCTCGCCGCCACCGGTCGCGCGCGCGCCTTGCCGCACCATGCCTGGGCGGCTTCGAGGAAGCGGCTGGATTTGATCATCCACCGCTGCCTCCATCGATTCGCCGCGCAGCCCAGACTTCATCGGCACACGCCATGAACATCAGCATGTTTGGCCTTGGCTACGTCGGCGCGGTTTCGCATGCCTGCTCGGTGCGCGAGGGCCAGCGCGCCACGTCGACGCGCGTGGCCGCGATGGGCAAGCACTCCTGCAGGAATTTCCACGCGCGGAAGATGACCTTCGCCAACGAAACGGCGCGTCTAGGCGACGCGCTCGGCGGCGATTCGTTCCAGGTGATGGATCTCGTGTGCCGAGACACGGAGTCGAACATCGCCCGGGCTTACCGGAGGCCGGGGCTTGCATGCGGCGGCTCCTGCCTGCCCATAGACTTGCGCGCCACGCGGTCTCTGGCCAAACAGCACGACGTCGAGGCGCCAATGCACGCAGGCATCTTGCCGTCGAACCGCGCGCACATCGAGCGCGCGATCGCGAAGGTACTCGAGACCGGCAAGCGCCGCATCGGCATGATCGGACTCGCCTTCAAGACCGGCACCGACGATTTGCGCGAAAGCCCGCTCGTGTTGCTGGCCGAGCATCTGATCGGCAAGGGCCTGTCACTGCTCGTCTACGACCCCGCGGTGCACCCGTTGACCCGGCAGGGCGCGAACCGCAAGTGCATCGGAAATCACATATCTCATATCGGCGCATTGATCGGGGGCGATCAGGAATCGGTGATCGCCGAGTCCCAGGTGCTGGTCGTGGGGCTGAACGACAAGAAGACGGTCGAGGCGCTGAGGCGGCACGCACGCACCGAGCAAGTCGTCATCGATCGGGTCGACGTCGGGTCGCATGGCGGATTGCACGCGCGGTACGTCGGCCTCTGTTGGTGAGTGGCGGGATAACGGCGATGAAACTGCGCGTCGTGCTGGTCGGTCCGTTGCCGCCGCCGGCGGGCGGCATGGCCAATCAGACGCGGCAGCTCGCGCGGCTGCTGAAGGAAAGCGGCGTAACGGTGCAATTGGTGCAGAACAATGCGCCCTATCGGCCGGCGTGGATCGCCCACGTACGAGGGTTGCGCGCCATGTTTCGCCTCGTTCCTTATCTCGTTGCGCTGTGGCGTGCGTTGCGCGCTGCGGATGTCGCCCACGTGATGGCCAACTCGGGCTGGGCGTGGCACCTTTTTGCCGCGCCGGCGATCTGGCTGGCGCGGCTGCGCGGCGTACCGGTGCTGGTGAACTATCGCGGCGGCGAGGCGGAAGCGTTCCTGCAGCGGCAGGGGCGCTGGGTTCGCCCGACGCTGCGGCTGGCGCACGTGCTCGCCGTCCCATCCGGCTTCCTGCGGGCTATCTTCGTCCGTTACGGGATCGCGGCCGAAATCGTCCCGAACATCGTCGACTTGACGCGTTTCACTCCGGGCGGTCCGCGGGCGCCGGGTCAGCACATCGTTGTCACCCGCAACCTGGAACAGATTTACGACCTTCCGACCGCGTTGCGGGCGTTTGCGAAGGTCCGTGGCCGATACCCGGCTGCGCGCCTGACGATCGCGGGCAGCGGCCCCGAACTGGCCGCGCTGCAACGCTTGGCGCACGACCTCGGCATCGCCGATGCGGTGCGTTTCACCGGCCGGCTCGATAACGAGCAGGTGGCCGCGCTGTACCGGGAGGCCGATCTGCTGCTCAATCCTTCGACGGTGGACAACATGCCGATTTCGCTGCTGGAAGCGATGGCGAGCGGCGTGCCCATCGTTTCTACGAATGTCGGCGGCGTGCCGTATCTCGTCGAGCATGAGCGCACGGCCTTGCTGGTGCCCGCGCGCGACGCCGACGCGATGGCCGCCGCGGTCCTGCGCATGTTCGATGACGCCGGTCTGCGCGATCGCATCGTGGGCGCGGCGCTGCAGGCGTGCCGCGCGTACGCCTGGGAGCGGGTGCAACCGCAGCTGTTCGCGGCCTACGCGCGGTGTGCCGGTAGGCCGGTGTGGCGGGAGTCGGCATTATGAGCGCCGCGTGGACGTGGGTCGTCGCCCATGCACTCTTTCCGCTGCACGAGCGACTGAAGGGGCATCGCAGCGTGGCGCGCCGGCGCGAGCTCGAAGAAAGCCAGTGGTGGCCGCGTGATCGGCTGCAGGCTTATCAGCTCGATCGGCTGCGGAGGTTTATCGGGCACCTCGGGCGAGGGGTACCTTACTACCGCGACCTGTTTGCCCGCAAAGGCTTGGGTCCGCAAGACGTGAATTCGCTCGCAGATCTGGCGCGCTTTCCGTTTTTGACCAAGGCGGATATTCGCGCCAACCGCGAGCGCCTTAGAGCCGAGAACGCCGGTGCGCTGAAACGGTACAACACCGGCGGCTCGAGCGGCGAGCCGTTGATCTTCTTCATGGGCAAAGAACGCATCACGCACGATGTCGCGGCCAAATGGCGCGCCACACGCTGGTGGGGTGTGGACATCGGCGATCGCGAGCTGGTCGTGTGGGGTTCGCCGGTCGAACTCGGCGCGCAGGATCGGCTGCGCAACTTGCGCGATCGCATCTTTCGCTCCGAATTGCTGCCGGCGTTCGAGATGTCGCCCGCCAACCTCGACCGTTTCGTCGGCCGCATCCGGGCGGTGCGGCCCGCGATGCTGTTTGGGTATCCGTCGGCGCTGTCGCTGATCGCGGCGCATGCGAAGAGGCGCGGCGTGCCGCTCGACGACCTCGGCATCCGCGTGGCCTTCGTTACGTCCGAGAAGTTGTACGACCATCAGCGCGCGACGATCGAGCGGGTCTTCGGTTGCCGTGTCGCCAACGGTTACGGCGGGCGCGATGCAGGATTCATTGCGCACGAGTGCCCGGCAGGTGGCATGCACATCAGCGCGGAGGACATCTTGGTCGAAGTCGTCGACGCACAGGGCCGCGTGGTCGCTCCCGGCACGCCCGGCGAAATCGTGGTCACGCATCTGGCGACTGCGGACTTTCCCTTCCTGCGCTACCGCACCGGCGACATCGGCGTGCTGAGCGAGGCAGCGTGTGCGTGCGGTCGCGGTCTTCCGCTGTTGGCGGAAGTGCAGGGCCGCAGCACGGACTTCGTGGTCGCGGCCGACGGCACGATCATGCACGGCCTGGCATTGATTTACGTCGTGCGTGACCTGCCGGGCATCGACCGCTTCAAGATCGAGCAAGAAAGCCTACAGAGAACGCGCGTGCTGCTGGTGCCCGGGCCCGAGTACGCCGTCGATACGGCGGAGCGAATACGGCAGGGACTACGCGAACGGCTCGGCCCGAACGTCGCGGTCGACGTCGAGGTTGTGGCCGATATTCCCGTGGAGCCATCCGGCAAGTACCGCTACGTTACCAGCCGTGTCGCCGTGGCGTCGCAGTGAACTACGAGCTGGAAATCGCACACCTTCGATGCTGACTGCTCTTGCGTTCCTCGTCGGTTTTTTCACCTTGCTCGGACTGGCGCTGGTGCGCCATCCGATCTTCGGCCTGTACGCCTACTTAGCCACCTTTTACATCCATCCCCCGTCGCGCTGGTGGGCGCAGAACCTGCCCGACTTGCGGTGGGCGCTCCTCTCGGGGGCGATCACGCTGCTCGCGATTTTCATCCATCGGCAGCGGCTGCAACAAGCAAGGACGGCGTGGTACGCGTCGACGCCCGGGGTGCTGCTCATCGCGTTTGTCGCATGGTTGTGGCTGCAGTCGTTGTGGGCGCTCGACGCCGAAGCGCACGTCGAAGCGACGGTGCAGTTCACGAAATACTTGGTCGCCTTCTACCTGATTCATCGGCTGGCAGAGACGCCGGATCGTGTGCGCGACATCCTGCTGGTGCACGTGGCGGGCTGCACGTATCTCGGCGTGTTGGCGTTTTCGGCGAGTGGCTTCGTCGGCGGCCGCCTGAACGGGGTCGGGGGGCCGGGCATCGACGACGCCAACTCGCTCGGTATGTTCCTGGCGACCGGTGTCGTGAGCGCGGCGATACTGGTGCTGGTCGAGCAAGGGTGGCGACGGGTCTTTTGCATTGTGGCCGCGCCCATCATTCTGAACGGCATCGTGCTCGCAGCGAGCCGGGGCGCGTTTTTGGGCCTCCTTGCGGGCGGATTTGTGCTGTTCCTCGTCAAGCCTCCCAAGTACGCGCGACTTTTCTGGTCGCTCGCGATCGTCGGTGCGCTCGGAGCCGTATCGCTGATGGATCAGCGCTTCATCGACCGCATGCTCTCGATCACCGACGCAGTGGAGCGCACCGAGGAAATCGATGCCAGCGCCGAATCGCGCTGGGAGCTCGTAGCGGCGCAATTGCGCATGTTCCCCGAGTACCCGTTCGGCGCCGGTCACAAGGGTACAGCCGTGTTAAGCCCGCGCTTTCTTGATGCGAGATGGCTGACCCATCGGCCCGGCGAGGACAAATCGGCGGCTGCGCGCTCTTCGCACAACACGTTTCTGACGGCTCTCGTCGAGCAGGGAATCCCCGGGGCGCTGATCTACTTCGCTTTCGTCGCTTGGGGTGTGTTCGCCGTCCGGCGGCTAAGGCGCGACGTGCGCGCCGACTCGTCGCGGGAAAAAGCATACGGCGGGGCGCCCGCGGCGGCGCTCGCGGTTGTGCTCGTCGCCGGCATGTTTACCGATTACTTGATGGCTGAGGTGCAAGTTTGGATGCTGGCGCTGATGGTTGCACACCGGTTGTCGACGGTGCGGGCGCAAGCCGATCTGTCGGCGACTTCCGCCGCCAGGGTGCGCGCTGCCGCGAGTGCAGCCCAAAGCGCGCTGCAACCAACGCCGTCCTTGTCGGATCGCTGACCGATGCGCACCCTGCTCAGCCTTCTAACTCCTGCCGGACCGCGTGCCCGGTTGTCGATTCTCATTTTTCATCGCGTGCTCGCGGAGCGCGACCCGCTCCTTGCCGATATCCCTGACGCGGTCGCATTCGAAAACTGGATGCGATGGGTACGGGACTGGTTCAACGTTATTCCGCTCGCTGAGGCGGCGGAGCGTCTGCAGCGCGGCGCTTTGCCAGCGCGGGCGTTGGCCATCACGTTCGATGATGGCTATTCCGACAACGTGCAGGTGGCAGCGCCGATTTTGCGCCGGCTCGGCTTACCGGCGACCTTCTTCGTCGCAACCGGATTTCTCGCCGGAGAGAACATGTGGAACGACCGCGTGATCGAGGCGATTCGGCGCAGTCGCGCCGAACGCCTTGACCTCGGCGACCTCGGGATGGGGACCGTGGCGATTGGAACCATCGCGCAGAAACGCGCGGTGATCGATCGCGTGCTTACGGCTATCAAGCATGCGCCGCCCGCCGAGCGCAGCGCTGCGGTCGAGCGCATCGAGGAGCTGTGCGACGCGCCGCCAGCGCCAAGCTTGATGATGAACTGCGAACAGGTAGCAGACCTGGCTGCGGCCGGATTCGACATCGGCGGTCATACCGTGACGCACCCTATTTTGGCCAGACTGTCGCCGGAGGAAGCGCGTGCCGAAATCGCCGGCGGCAAATCCGA
>JANWXE010000095.1 GCA_025055385.1 Burkholderiaceae bacterium
GTCGCATCGCGCGGTGATCGAGCAGTCGGTGCGCGTCAACGTCGAGGCCGACAGCCTCAACTGCGCCCTGCTGCTGCCGGGCGAAGGTCCGGACGCGCCCGCCTTCGGCGCGCTGGTGCGCGAGGTCGTGCGCGAGATGACAATCAAGAGCGGCCAGAAATGCACGGCGATCCGGCGCATCCTCGTGCCCGAACCGCTGTACGACGCCGCGGCGCAGTCGATCGCCGCCAAGCTCGCAAGCGTGACGGTGGGCAATCCGCGCAACGACAAGGTACGCATGGGTTCGCTGGTCAGCCGCGCCCAGTTTGACGCCGTGCGCAGCGGCATTGCCCAACTGCGCACACAGACGGAGGCGCTGTACGACGGCAGCGCCGCCCCGCTCGTCGATGCGGACCGCGCAGTGGCCGCCTGTATCGGGCCGACGCTGCTCGGCACGCGCAGCCCCGATGCCGCCGACGCGGTACACCGCATCGAGGTCTTCGGACCGGTATGCACGCTGATGCCCTACCGCGATCTGCCGCACGCGTATGCACTTGCCCGTCGTGCCGAGGGCAGCCTCGTGACTTCGCTGTATGGCAGCGATCCGCAAGCGCTGGCCAGCGCCACATGCGCCTTAGCCGACGCGCACGGGCGCGTACACGTCGTGACGCCGGCCGTAGCCGACACGCACACCGGTCACGGCAACGTGATGCCACAATCGCAGCACGGCGGCCCCGGCCGCGCTGGCGGAGGCGAGGAACTCGGCGGCCTGCGCGCGCTGCTGTTTTATCACCGGCGCGTCGCCGTGCAGGCCGACACCGCCGTGCTGGACGCGATCAGCGCCGCACCTTTCGTCCTCTAACCTTCCAGGAGCCACAATCGACATGCAGGCCCCGCCCGAGCGCTTCAACTTCGCCCAGCATCTGCTGGCCTTCAATGCCACACGCGCTTCGAAACTCGCCTACCTCGACGACCGCCGGCGGCTCACCTACGGCGAACTCGCCGACCGTGTGCGCCGCTTGGCCGGCGCGCTGCAGGCGCTCGGCATCCGGCGCGAGGAGCGCATCCTGCTGTTGATGCACGATACCTGCGACTGGCCGGTGGTCTTCCTCGGCGCGCTGTATGCAGGCGTGGTGCCGGTGGCGGTCAACACGCTGCTGAAAGATGTCGACTACGCGTTCATGCTGGAGCACTGTCGCGCGCAGGCAGCTTTCGTCTCGGCGCCGCTGCTGCCCACATTGCAGGCAGCGATGCAGCGTAGCGCTCACGAGCTGCGCCATCTCGTGGTCGCTGGCGGCAGCAGTGCTGACACGCAAGACTTGGAGGTTCTGCTTGCGAGCAGTACGCCGGCGCTGCAGCCAGCCGCCACCGGCGCCGACGAGCCCGCGTTTTGGCTCTACTCTTCTGGCTCCACCGGCCGCCCGAAGGGCACCGTGCATACGCACGCCAACCTTTACTGGACGGCCGAGCTGTACGGCAAGCCGGTCTTGGGGCTGCGCGAAGACGACCTGTGTTTTTCCGCTGCCAAGCTCTTTTTCGCCTACGGGCTAGGCAACGCGCTGACGTTTCCGCTCAGCGTCGGCGCCAGCGTGTTGCTGATGGCCGAGCGCCCCACCCCAGAGGCGGTCTTCAAGCGCTGGATCGAGCACAAACCGACCGTCTTCTTTGGCGCGCCGACTGGCTACGCTGCGATGCTCGTCTCACCGCAACTGCCCGCGCGCGAGCAAGTTGCTCTGCGGCTGTGCTCCTCCGCTGGGGAAGCGCTGCCGCGCGAGATCGGCGAACGCTTTACGCGCCATTTTGGCGTACCGATTATCGATGGCATCGGTTCCACCGAGATGCTGCATATCTTCATTTCGAACCGGCCGCATGACGTGCGGTACGGCACCTCAGGTAAGCCAGTCGATGGTTACCGGGTGCAGCTGCGCGATGAGCAAGGGCAGGTCATCGAGGGCGCAAACGAGGTCGGCGACCTCTACGTCGAGGGACCGTCGGCGGCGCTGATGTACTGGGGCAATCGGGCCAAGTCGCGCGAGACCTTCCAGGGCGTCTGGACCCGCACCGGTGACAAGTACTACCGCGACGCGGACGGCTACTACGTGTACGCCGGCCGCAGTGACGACATGTTGAAGGTCAGCGGCCAGTACGTCTCCCCGTTCGAGGTCGAGGCCACACTGCTGGAGCATCAGGCGGTGCTGGAAGCCGCTGTCATCGGGGTCACGGACGAAAACGGGCTGACGCGGCCCAAAGCGTACGTGGTACTGAAGAACCCCGCGCAGGCGAGCGAGGCGCTAGCGCAGGAGCTGCAGCGCTTCGTCAAGGAGCGGTTAGCGCCGCACAAGTATCCGCGCATCGTGGAATTCCTGCCGGAGCTGCCGAAGACCGCCACGGGCAAGATCCAGCGCTTCCGGCTGCGCGAACGCGAGGCGGGGCGGTGAGTGCGGCGCTGGCGCGCGTGCCATACCGCGGCGGCACAGTCGACATCGAGTATCAGTGGCTGCAGCCCGAGCGGCGCCACGCGCCGCTGTTCGTGTTCCTGCACGAAGGGCTCGGGTCCGTGTCGATGTGGCGCGACTACCCAGCGCAACTGTGCGCCGCCGGCGGCTGGCGCGGCCTGCTGTACTCGCGCCCTGGTTACGGGCGCTCCACGCCGCGGCCACATGGCGAACGCTGGCGCCCCGACTTCATGCACGAGCAAGCGCGCGATTTGCTACCGGCCCTGCTCGCCACACTCGGTGTCGATACGCAGACGGATCCGCCCTGGTTGTTCGGGCACAGTGATGGCGGCTCCATTGCGCTGATCTTCGCGGCGCTTTTTCCGCACCACGTCGCTGGCCTGGTGGTGCTGGCGCCGCATATCTTCGTAGAAGATCTCTCGATTGCCAGCATCGCAGCAGCGCGGCGCGCCTACCTGGAGACCGACCTGCGCGCGAAACTCGCGCGCCATCATGCCGACGTCGATTCGGCGTTCTGGGGCTGGAACGACATCTGGCTCGATGCGGGTTTCCGCGACTGGAACATTGAGGCGCTCCTGCCGAACATCAAATGTCCAGTGCTGGCCGTGCAGGGAAAGAACGACGAATACGGCACGCTGGCGCAGATCGAAGGCATTGCGCGCGCCGTGCCCGCTACTGAACTGCTTACACTGGATGCGTGCGGTCATTCGCCCCACCGCGATCAACCGCAGCGACTGACGCGTGCGGTGCTGGATTTCGTGGCACGGCACGCGCGACCGATTTCCGCTTAAGCTGGAGGAGACCCCGATGAAGACCCGCAGAAATATCCTGGCCGCTGCTGTCGCCGCGGCGGTCGCGCTGGCGGCGCCCGCCGCGGCCGCGCAGAACAAGATCAAAGTCGGCTTCATGCTGCCGTACACCGGCACCTTCGCCGCCCTGGGCAACGCGATCGAAAACGGCTTCCGTCTGTACGTGCAGGAAATGGGCGGCAAGCTGGCCGGCCGCGAGATTGAGTACTTCAAGGTCGACGACGAGTCCGATCCCTCCAAGGCCACCGACAACGTCAACCGGCTGATCAAGCGCGACCAGGTGGATGTGATCGTCGGCACTGTGCACTCCGGTGTGGCGATGGCAATGGCCAAAGCCGTGCGCGATGCCGGATGGCCGCTTTTGATCGTGCCCAATGCCGGCGCTAATGCGATCACAGGCACGATGTGCGCGCCCAACATCTTCCGAACCTCGTTTTCAAACTGGCAGGTCGGGTACGCCACCGGGGTGGCGGCTGCCGCGCGCAAACATAAGACCGCGGTGACCATCACCTGGAAGTACGCCGCCGGCGACGAGATGGTCGAGGGCTTCCGCGAGGCGTTCGAGAAAGGCGGCGGCAAGATCCTGAAAGACCTGCACCTGCCGTTCCCGAACGTCGAGTT
>JANWXE010000101.1 GCA_025055385.1 Burkholderiaceae bacterium
CCTCGGTATCGTGCCGACGACCGGCCGGGGATTGACGTAATGGATCTGACCGCAACGGTCGCAGCAGTCCCGCTCGCGGTTATCTCCGGCCGGAATCCGTCGCTGAATTGGGCCGGCGCACAGAGGGCAGTAACGCATCATCGCCACGGGCACGCGCGCAGTCTAGCGCCGGCCTCTTTTTTGCGCGGCCGCCGTTTCCCTTGTACACTGCCGATTACTGACGCGGGGTGGAGCAGTCTGGCAGCTCGTCGGGCTCATAACCCGAAGGTCGAAGGTTCAAATCCTTCCCCCGCAACCACCTCATCCTCTACGCATCTTCTCAACCGCATTCCGTTTTGGCTGTCAAGTGGCAGATCGACGTCGATCTGCGCGTTGCATTCCGCAAATCTAGGGTTGGCAGAGGAGACTCCCTAAGCTAACATCCCCAAAATTGGTTAGCTGGTGGGTATTCTGCTTTTTTCGCATTGTGAACTTTGGCCTGTCTTCGTCCGTGCGAGGAGGATTGCCTTGCTGACTACTGCCCTTAAGCGCATCACCGCCTTGCCCGCCATCCTCGGCTGCGTCGGCATCCTGTCGGCATGCGGAAGCGTGCCGCCGGCGCCGATCGCTGCTGCAACGCCGCAATATCGTTACCTGATCGGCCCTCTGGATACGCTGAACATCATCGTCTGGCGCAATCCCGAGCTGTCCATCACAGTTCCTGTGCGACCGGATGGTCGGATCTCCACGCCGCTGGTGGAGGACCTGATGGCCCTGGGTCGCAGCCCGTCCGAACTGGCGCGCGATATCGAAAAAGCCCTCGGTAAGTTCATCCGGGATCCGGTGGTAACGGTGCTCGTGACTGGCTTCCAGGGGCCGTACAGCGAGCAGATCCGCATCATCGGCGAGGCGACGCGTCCGCAGGCGATCGCCTACCGGCAGAACATGACCCTGCTGGACGTGATGATCCAGGTCGGCGGGCTGACCGATTTCGCGGACGGCAACTCCGCGCTGCTGGTACGCGGCGCAGAGCAGGGCAAGCAGTACCGCGTGCGCCTGCACGACCTGATCAAGCGCGGTGATATCTCTGCCAACGTCGACGTCAAGCCGGGCGACGTGATCATCATCCCGCAGAGCTGGTTCTGACGGTCCGGCGTCGTTCGCCATGGAAGAGTTGCTGCGGCAGGTCGTCTCCATCTTGCGCGGCGTTTGGCGGCGCCGATGGATCGGCGTCGGCGTCGCCTGGGCCGTGGCGCTGGTCGGCATGGTGGCGCTGATGCGCATGCCGGACCGGTTCGAGGCCACGGCACGCGTCTACGTGGACACGCAGTCGGTGCTCAAGCCGCTGATGGACGGCCTGGCGGTGCAACCCGACGTCAACCAGCAGGTTGCCATGCTGGCGCGCACCCTGATCACGCGGCCCAATATCGAACGGTTGATCCGCGAGGCCGACCTGACGATCCTGATCACGGACGAGAAGCAGCGCGAGGCGCTGATCGATCGCCTGACGCGCGACATTCGGTTGACCGGCAGCGGAACGGAGAACCTCTACAACCTGAGTTACCGCGATACCGACAAACAGCGGGCGCAGCGGGTGGTCCAGACGCTGACGGCGATGTTCGTCGACACCGGCTTGAGCGGCAAGAAACGCGATGCGGAGGCGGCGCGCCGCTTCATCGACGACCAAATCAAGCAGTACGAGAAAAAGCTCGAAGAGGCCGAAACGCGCCTGAAAGAGTTCAAGCTGCGCAATCTGATGTTCACGACCGGGGGCGGGCAAGATTATTTCGCCCGCCTGACGGCCGCCAACGAAGAATTGGCCAAAGCGAAGCTCGAACTGCGCGCGGCAGAGCAGTCACGTGACGCGCTAAAGAGGGGGCTGGGCGACGAAGAGCCGGTGCTGATCCCCGAGCCGAGTGCGGGTGCGTTGTTCGCGATGCCCGAGATGGACGCCCGCATCGACGCGTTGCGCAAACAACTCGATGAGCAGTTGCGCCGTTTCACCGACGAGCACCCGGACGTGCAGGCTACCCGTCGGCTGATCGCGCAGCTCGAGGAGCAGAGGAATCGGGAAATCGAGGCGCGCAAACGGGCGGCCGAGGCGAAAAAATCGCCGTCGGCGCCGACCAACCCGGTTTTCCAGCGCATCAAGATCGCCCTGGCGGAAGCGGATGCGACGGTGGCCGCGCTGCGTGGCCGGGTGGCCGAGCTGCAAAGCCGCGTCGATCAGCTGCGCAACGCCGCCGGGCGGGTGCCGCAAATCGAAGCCGAGCTGGCGCAGTTGAATCGCGATTACGACGTGCTGCGCAAGAATTATGAGACACTGGTGGCGCGGCGCGAAGCGGCGCTGATTTCT
>JANWXE010000113.1 GCA_025055385.1 Burkholderiaceae bacterium
AAACGGCGCCCGCACGCCGGCGGAGATCGCCGTCTCGATCCTGGCGGAGATGACCGCCGTCAAGTACGGCTACCGCATCCCGCCGCCGGTGCCGGTGCGCAGCGCAGGCGCCGTCGAGGCGGGCTGCGCGGCGTGACGCGCTTAGCCGGCCTCGTTCGACCCGCCTCTCGCCGATATTCGGTTTCGATCACCGCGCTCCGCCACAGCGCGCGACAGCGCCACTGAGGCGCCCTCTCAACGGGCATCCTCGCGAGGGAGACCCAAGTCACGTGCCTTTCGGGGTGACTGGGCGTCGGGGCCTGCACGGTGACGCCGCCGCTCAAGTCAGTTCCGACCGCGCCGAAAACGTCTCGAGCAGGACAGCTTTTCGC
Organism: Burkholderiaceae bacterium; assembly: GCA_025055385.1. Classification (GTDB taxonomy): domain Bacteria; phylum Pseudomonadota; class Gammaproteobacteria; order Burkholderiales; family Burkholderiaceae_F; genus JAKANT01. Next base: position 372 of record JANWXE010000113.1, read on the forward strand.
GGGCCGCCCAAGGACGTCGGCCTTGACCCAGGTTAGGCAATCGCGAAAATGAAAGCCCGACGGGTTTCCCCGCCGGGCCTGGATGCGGTCATCGGTCTTTCGACCGAGCCTTGTTGCAGCAACGGCTCTCACCCCGGATAGCTACAACAGTCTGAAGCATAGAGGCAAAGGAAGTGAACGACAAGCCGGTCGCTGAGTCCCTGACTTTCGGTTTCGACATCGGCATCGCATCGGTCGGCTGGGCGGTGCTTGCCCCGAACCGCATCGTCGCGCTGGGCGTGCGAGCGTTCGATAAAGCCGAAACCGCGGACAAGGGAGAACCGCTCAACCTGGCGCGCCGGATGGCCCGCCTGACGCGCCGGCGCCTGCGGCGCCGCGCGTGGCGGCTCAAGAAGGTCGCGCGGGTCCTGAAGCGGCATGGCGTGATCGCCGACACCCGCCTGTTTGGGCCGCAATTTCACTGCAATCCGTCACCGTGGCACTTGAGGGTCGAGGGGCTCGACCGTCCCCTGGCGGCCGAGGAATGGGCGCGCGTGATCTACCACCTGTGCAAGCACCGCGGTTTCCACTGGATCAGCCGCGCGGAGCAGAAGCGTGCAGAGGCCGACAGCAAGGGCGAAGCAGGCAAGGTCAAGGCGGCACTAGATGCAACGGCACGCCTCTTGCAAGAAAAGGGCTACCGGACCGCCGCCGAGATGGTCCTGCACGAATTTCCGGACGCCCAGCGCAACAAGCGCGGCGACTATGGCAAGGCTTTATCGCGCCGGCTGCTCGCCGACGAGCTGACGCTGCTGTTCAGGCGGCAGCGCGAACTCGGCAATCCTCACGCCAGCATCGAACTCGAACGGGAGATCCTCGGTAACGGAGACTCGAGGTCTGGGCTTTTTTGGCTCCAGAAACCCCCGCTGGAGGGCGCGCGCCTGTTGGAGATGCTCGGGCGGTGTACCTTCGAACGCAGCGAGTATCGCGCACCGAAGGCGTCCTTTACCGCCGAGCGCCACGTGTGGCTCACGCGGCTGAACAACCTGCGCCTGTTCGTCGATGGCCGGGTACGGCCCCTGACCCCGGAGGAGCGCGCTGTCGCCTTGCCGCTGCCCTATCGGCAGGCGGGGGACCTGACGTACCGGCAGTTGCGCGCCGCTCTCGCCAACGAGACGGGCCTACCGGAAAACGCCCGGTTTATCGGACTTCCATCTCCGAGCCGGACGCAGCAGGCAACTGGCCTTGCCAAGGATCCCGAGGAGGCGAAGCTCATTTCGCTGCCGGCATGGCAAGCGCTGCGCAAGACCTTGGCCAAGGCCGGCCTGCGCGCCGAGTGGGACGCCTTGGCCCACGACGCGCTGGCCGGCCGTCCTGACCTGCTGGATCAGATCGCCTACGTGCTCAGCGTCTTCAAGGACGACGCTGAGGTCGAGGCCGAACTACGCAAACTGCCCCTGCCCAGTCAGGACAGGATGGTCGAGGCGCTGCTGACGCTGCGCTTCGACACGTTTCATGCGCTGTCGCTGAAGGCGTTACGCCGCATCGTGCCTCACATGGAACGGGGCCTGCGGTACGACGAAGCCTGCCGCCAGGCAGGCTACCACCACAGCCAGCCGGCCGCCCCCGTGGCCGGAAAGAGCCCCTATCTGCCCCCGCTGTACGAGAAACGGGACAAGGACGGCCGCATGGTGGTCAACACAGCGCTGGACGTCCCCCGCAACCCGGTCGTGCTGCGGGCGCTGAACCAGGCGCGCAAAGTCCTCAATGCGCTCGTACGCACCTACGGCCCGCCTTCCGAGATCCGTATCGAGATGGCGCGTGACCTCTCGCGCCCGCTCGCCGAACGCAGACGGATCGAGAAGGAACAGCAGCTCTATCGCGAGCAGAACGAAAGGGACCGCGCCTCGTTCGAAGAACAGTTTCACCGTCCCCCGACGGGGGTCGAGCTCGAGAAATGGCGCCTGTACCGGGAGCAGCAAGGCAAATGCGCCTACTCGCTGGCGCCGATCGACATCGACCGCCTGCTGGAAGACGGCTATGTCGAGATCGATCATGCGTTGCCCTATTCGCGCAGCTTCGACGACAGCAGGAACAACAAGGTCCTCGTGTTCGCCAAGGAGAATCGCGAGAAAGGCAACCGCACGCCGTTCGAGTATCTGGGTGGCGCAGACGACGCCCCACGCTGGCGCGCCTTCGTCGCCTTCGTCGAGACCAACAAGGCCTACCGCCAGGCCAAGCGCAACCGCCTGCTGCGCAAACATTTCGGTACCGAAGAGGCGAACGAGTTCCGCGAGCGCAACCTGAACGACACCCGCTACATCTGCCGCTTCTTCAAGAACTTCGTCGAGCGGCACCTGAAGCTCGCGGACACCAGCGACAGCAAGCGATGCGTCGTCGTCAGCGGGCAGTTGACCGCCTTCCTGCGTGCGCGCTGGGGCCTACTGAAGCTGCGGGACGAAAGCGACCGGCACCATGCGCTAGACGCTGCCGTCGTCGCCGCCTGCACGCACGCGATGGTCAAGCGGCTTTCAGACTATGCGCGCCGCCGCGAGCTGGAATACGTCCGCGCCGGCTTCGTCGACCCCGAGACGCGCGAAATCCTCGATCGCGCGGCGCTTGCGCGGCTCGAGCGCGATTTTCCGGTTCCGTGGCCCCATTTCCGGCGCGAGCTCCAGGCACG
>JANWXE010000130.1 GCA_025055385.1 Burkholderiaceae bacterium
GTCATCCACAAGTTACGCATGTTTCTCTCCTTCTCGCTCATGCTCCGCGCCGATGCAATGGTCGTCAGGCCAGGACTTCGGTGACGCGGATCCCGAATCCCGGCCCTGCTTCGGTCCAGGCGGCCAGCAGCCGCCCGTCGATCGCCGCCAGTTGCGGCATGCCCGAGTCGCGGTTGGCCGCCACCCGGGCGATCTCGAAACGCTCGCGCGCGCGGCCGCCGTCAAAGAACGCTGGCGCAACGGGCACGCCGCCGGCCGGCGGCGGCGCCGCAACGGAACCCGCATGCGGCGCGCAGTAGGGGCAGTGCTCGAGCAGGAATACCTCGGCCAGCGCCGGAGACTCGCCCCCGCCTGCAACGCGCGCCGAGCACACCTCGCCCAGCGGCAGCGGCGCCCACGCCCGCGCCAGCGCGGGCACGAGAGCATTGAGCAGGATCGCCAGGATGGCGACGCCTGCCAGCCACCGCCTCACGTGCAGGATCATCAGCCAGCCCTAGGTGCCGTCGCCGCTGCTCGTCTCAACGCGCGGCAGCGCCGGCAGCGCGTGCACCGGCCGATGCGTGGTGCGCTGCGCCGCCCTGCGCCGGGCACGCACGGTGAATCGCCAACGCACCAGCCCGCTGAGCAACCACAGCAGCGGCATCAAGCCGAGACAACAGACCAGGATCCGTCCAGGCAGACCAAAGGCCTCGCCGTTATGCAACGGGTGCTGCCAAGCGAGGAAGGTATCCGCGCCCGTGTGCTGCGCCGGTGAGTGCTGCGCCAGCACCTCGCCAGACCAGGGATCGATCCAAACGTAGGTGCGCGGAAACCGTAGCGATGGCTCCCCTGGTGTGTGCAGCCGTATCCGGTAAACGCCGTCGGGCCCATGGGGCGTCTCGATCCAACGGAGTCTGGCCTGTGGGAAAACCTCGCTCGCAATCGCGACGGCACGGTCGGCATCGATCATGCGATCGCGAACCGTTGCGCGCGCCATGGGCGTTGGCAGTTTTTGTGGCGACGATACGATTGCGAGGACAGGAGCGACGACCTGAGGAAGCGCGAGTACCGCACCCGTGAACGCTAGCGCTGCCACGAACAGACCAACGTAGGCGCCAGCCTTTGTGTGCAGGTCATACCAGAACACATGGCGGCGCAGCCGCAGTGACGGCCTAAGCGCCCTCGGCCATCGTCTTCCCGATGGCCACCAAAGCGCGAAACCCGCCAAAAGCAACAGTAGGTTGACCCAGCCGATCCAGCCGACTACTTGCTGGCCAAGCGGACCCATCGCCAGCGAATAGTGAAGGTCGTAGATGAAGGTCGCCGCAAATTCTCCCCACAATCGATCGGACGTGACGGCAAGCGTCTGCGGATCGAGCGTCACCATGCGCGGGCTGAAGCGCCGGTCGGGAAGATCGCGCAGTTGGCGTGCCATGATCGGCCGCGTATCCGTCAGCGGCACCTCGACACGCCAACCGCGCAGCTGCCCGCCCGGAAGCGCCTGCAAGCGGGCCACGACCTGCGCCCACGAAACCGCGCTGCCGGAGGACGGGCGCTCCGGTCTGATGACCGGATTGAGCCACTGGTCGAGTTCGATATAAAAAACCAGCACGCTGCCCGTCAGGCCCAGCAAGACGAACGGCAGGCCAACTGCGATGCCGAGCCAGCGATGCACGGCAGCAAGCCAAGGTCGTAAGCGCCCGCGCATCGTCCCGCCTAAATGCGCGCCGACAGCGTCGCGTAAAAGGCCCGGCCTGTGCCTGGCGAGAACATCGGTTGATAGGAGCCCGGGGGCCAGAAGAAATTGTCGTACCAGACGTACTCGTACTTGCGATCGAGCAGGTTTCGCACCTGCACCTGCAGCCCGACCCGCGGCGTCAGCTGATAGCTAACGGATGCGTCGAATAGCACGTACCCGCCAAATTTGCCGAGCGCGTTCTGGTCATCGATGAAGTAGCTACCTTGGGCTCGGCCAAGCAGCGACGCCTTCCACTGCGCCGCGCCCACGTACTCGATACCGAAGTTTGAAATCCAGCGCGGCGTCGAGAAAACCTCCTTGCCGGCGAGCGAATTACCGCCCGCGCTGTATCCGCCTCGGATCACCGCTTCCTGCAGCGCGTGGAACAACCAGGCCTTAAGGAACCTGCCGACATGCACGGTCGCCTGCAGGTCAACCCCCTGACGCCGGGTCGCACCCAGGTTCTGCGTCGCGCCCGCGCTGGGCAGGTTGGCCACCTCGTCGGTCGCATCCTGCCGCCACAGCGCCAGGCGCAGCTCGCTGTGTTCCAACACCGACAGTCGGCCGCCCAATTCGTACCCGGTGTTGATCGAGGGCCAGTAGGCCGCCGTGCCCGGGGCCAGGTACGCGGGCGCCCACGAGCCGGTCAGAATCTGAAAGGTGCGCCCCCAGTTTAGGTACAAGCTCGCGGACGGAGTCAGGCGGTAGACGGCGCTTAGTTTCGGCTGATGGATCCAGCCGTAGTCCTGCAGCGGCGCCGTCAGGCCGCTGGTACGGCGCGTGGCCTCGCCGGAGAAGCGATCGACGCGCCAGGCGGGCACCAGTTTGAAGTCCGCGGCCGGGCGGAACACCGCCTGCACGTAGGCACCAACGTTAGTCAGCGTATATGCGTCGTCGTTAGCGGTCGCCGCCGGGCTGGAGAAGTCTGTCGGCACCGCAAACGCGTAGCGATAGCGCTGGTACTGATTGTCCTGGCGCTCGATGTTGAAGCCGGCTTCGAGCGCCCACACATCGCCGCCCCGCCAGGTGAGCGTGTTCAGCCAGCCAAGATGGCGTTCGATCCAGTGCCGTCGCTGGCGCGGCAGTGTCGAGCCGGCGAAGCTCGAAAAGGTCACGCGGCGGTCGTCATCGATTGTGTTCAGGTACAGACGGCTGGCCCAGGCGAACAGCTCGCCAGGAACGTATTCGAGGTGAGCGCTCAGATGCTTCATCTCGCGGCTATCGTTGTCGTTGGCGTTCTTTGCCGGTGATTGCCGGCGGTCTGCCGACAACTCGGCCGCCGTCAGGTAACCGGGCTCCTGTGCTTCGTGCTCATACAGCCGCGCGATCAACCCCAATCTCAGGGACGGGCGCGGCGTGAGAAACCACTTGCCACCGACGCCGAATTTCTCCGACAGCGCGTGCTCCCGGTAACCGTCGGTACGCTGATACGCAAAAAAGTAGTTGTGCGCCAGGATGCCGTGTTCGCGCCCCGCGGCAGCCTGCAGGTCCCTTGTGGCGAAGCTCCCGTACGTCGCGCGGCCCTCGGTGTAGTTGCCGCCACTGCGCGTGACGACGTGGATGTTGCCCGCAATGTTGTGCAGGCCATAACGGGCGTCATTGGTGCCGCGCACGACCTCGATGTAATCGATGTCGATCGGAAAAATCATGTCAAAGTGGCGCAAGTTGCCGCTATTGACGTTGCTCGGTATGCCATCGATCAGCAGCTTGACTGCGTTGATGTAACCCTCGCCATTGAAGGCGCGTAGCGACGGCTTGCCGGATTCGGCACCCATGCGGAACTCCGTCAGCTGAATGCCCGGCATCAGGCCAAGCACCTCCCAGCTCGCCCCGACGTTCTGCTCCCGCACTCGCGCGCCGTCGATGACATCGACTGAGGTGAGGATCTGGCTGGCGCGCAGCAGCGCGCTGCGCTCGCCGGCCACCGTCACCTCGCCTAATACGAATGTCGGTTCCTGCGCGTGTACATAAAGCGTCATGCTCGCTGCGGCGGCCGCCAGCGCGAACCGCACACGCGCGCCTGCGTGTTTCTGGGTCGTCGCATCCATCGAATCGTGCACTCCAAAAGTCCAACAACCGGTGGCGCCCGGCTGCGTGCGCATCCGCCCTCGCAGGGCGTAAAGCGGCAGCTGCAGCGCGCGAAGGCGCCAAAAAGGGGGGATCGCGCGGCGGCCTGTCGCCGCAGCGCGTTCAGGCGATGCTCAGAGAGTCAGAGGGGGCGGCGCGCGCGGCTGCGCCGCTGGCCAGGCTGGTGGCGCAGGTGGCGCAACCGCCGCCGGCGCGCACGCAGCGGTCACGTCCGCTGGCGCAACGAGCACGCCGCCAGCCGGCGGCGGCGCCGCAAAGGAACCCGCATGCGGCGCGCAGTACGCGCAGTGCTCGAGCAGGAAAACTTCGGCCGGCAGCCGAGACTCGCCACCGCCTGCACCACGCGCTGAGCACACCTCGCCTAGCGGCAGCGGCGCCCACGCCCGCGCCAGCGCGGGCA
>JANWXE010000149.1 GCA_025055385.1 Burkholderiaceae bacterium
TGGTGGGCCGTGTTGGACTCGAACCAACGACCAAGGGATTATGAGTCCCCTGCTCTGACCAACTGAGCTAACGGCCCAGCCACAGGCGCAGCCCATCGAACCGACCTCTCCGCTGCTGACGGCTGGCGCCCTTCTTGGCATTACTCCAAAAAGCTCTTCAGCTTGTCGCTGCGGCTCGGATGACGCAGCTTACGCAGCGCCTTGGCTTCGATCTGCCGAATGCGCTCGCGTGTGACATCGAACTGCCTGCCTACCTCCTCCAGCGTATGGTCCGTCGACATCTCTATGCCAAAACGCATGCGCAGCACCTTGGCCTCGCGCGGCGTTAGCGAATCCAGCACCTCTTTGGTTACTTCCGCCAGGCTCGCGTATTGCGCCGCATCGATGGGGGCCACGGTGCTCGTATCTTCGATGAAATCTCCCAAATGCGAATCGTCGTCGTCCCCGATCGGCGTTTCCATGCTGATCGGCTCCTTCGCGATCTTCAAAATCTTGCGGATTTTGTCCTCCGGCATATCCATCCTTGCCGCCAGTGTGGCCGGATCCGGCTCTTGACCGGTCTCTTGTAGGATCTGGCGGCTGATCCGATTCATTTTGTTAATCGTCTCGATCATGTGCACAGGAATGCGGATCGTGCGCGCCTGGTCGGCGATTGAGCGCGTAATCGCCTGCCGGATCCACCAAGTGGCATAGGTCGAAAACTTATAGCCACGCCGGTACTCGAATTTGTCCACCGCTTTCATCAGCCCGATGTTGCCTTCCTGGATCAGGTCCAGAAATTGCAGACCGCGGTTGGTGTATTTCTTGGCAATCGAAATGACCAGGCGCAAGTTGGCCTCGATCATTTCGCGCTTGGCTTTGCGCGCCTTCGCCTCGCCGGTGGCCATCTGCTTGTAGACCTCGCGCAGGTCTTTTAGCGGCAATACCACCCGCTTCTGGAGGTCCGATAGCTTGCCTTGTAGCTCGTGGACCGCCGGCAGGTTGCGCGCTAGCACCTCCGAGTAGGGATGCCCACCCTCGGCCTCGCGCGTGATCCAGCGGGTATTGGTCTCGTTGCCTGGGAAGTGCTTCAGGAAGTGCGGCCGCGGCATGCCGCATTTGTTGACGACGATCTCGTAGATTTGTTTTTCCAGACTACGCACTTCCTCGACTTGCGCGCGTAGCGAGTCACACAGCCGTTCGACCATTTTGGCCGTGAAGCGCAGCGTCATCAGCTCTTCCTGGATCTTGTGCTGCGCCCGCACGTAGCCCGGTGACTTGTAGCCTTCTTTTTCATAGGCAACGCGCATTTTCTCGAAGAGCTTAGCGACGCGATCAAACTTCTCCAAAGCGCGCGCCTTCAGCTCCTCGAGCTGAGCTGCTGTCATTCCGGAGGCGCCGATGTCGATGCTTTCTTCGGCATCCTCGTCCTCGTCATCGTCACCGTCCCCGCGCCCAGTCGGGAAGTCCTCTGCGGCGGGATCGACCAAACCGTCGACGACCTCATCGATCGCCAACTCCCCAGCCCGGATTTTTTCAGCATGCTCCAGAATCTGGGCAATCGTTGTCGGACAGGCAGAGATCGCCATCACCATGTGTTTCAGGCCGTCTTCGATGCGCTTGGCGATCTCGATCTCTCCTTCGCGCGTCAGCAACTCGACCGACCCCATCTCACGCATGTACATGCGTACGGGGTCAGTCGTGCGGCCAAATTCCGCATCAACAGTGGACAGCGCAGCCTCGGCTTCCTCTTCAGCATCCTCGTCGGTCGTAGCCGTCGGCACGTTCTCGTTCATCAGCAGCGTCTCGGCGTCGGGCGCCTGGTCATAAACTTGGATGCCCATGTCCGCAAATGTGCTGATGATGGAATCGATTGCCTCGGCATCCACGAGGTTGTCGGGCAAGTGATCGTTAATCTCGGCATACGTGAGGAAGCCGCGCTCTTTGCCGAGCTTAATCAGCGCTTTCAGCTTGTTGCGGCGCGCTTCCAGGTCCTCTTCGGTGCCTTGGTAGCTGCGCTCCAGCGCCTCTTTCAGCGCCTTTTCCTTTGCGCGCCGATCCTTCGCGCGCTGCTTGGCGGTGAGTTTCTCGACGACTTCGGCCGCCGGGTCAATCGCATCATCGCCCGCCTCGGGCAGCACGTCCACCGTGTCGCCAGCGGTCATCTGATCCTCGACCTGTCTCGGCTTGCGGCCTGCTCTAGCACGCGCCGCGGACTTAGCCTCCGCTTTGGGCGACGTCGCCTTTTTGGCTGCCGTCTTCTGCGCCGACGCTTTCGCCGCCGCGGACTTACCGGCCTCGACTTTTTTGCTTGTGGCATCCGGCGATGCCAGCCGTTTTGCCTTTTCCGTTTTTTTACTCACCATCCACTCACCTCAAGCCAGGTTGCACGCGCATGCTGCCCGTCAGTTAGATTGGCCTTGGTTGTTGATTTCACATACCGTGAGGACGTTCGAACCGATGTGCTGAGGTCGCCCCACACCGGCCGTCTCCCTTGAGTAGGCGCAAGTTTCAAACCCGCTGCTCGCCGCACGCGGCAGCCAAACACCCCCACGCCGGCACACCTTGCGGCCGCCGCGATGGCCGCAAGGGACCTCGGAAGCGCTTGGTCTCTCGCACCCGTTTTGTCTCGCTGACGGCGGCTAGCGCGAATTTCTTCAGCGCCTTAACAGCCGCTATTAAGCGGCCCACTGCAATGCATGGTCACTGCATAAAATAACTGAGTATTGTAGCTAACAATACCTGCTTATGGGAAGCTCAGACCCAATCTGAGGTTGCGATCTTTTCTTTCAATCGCGCCTGCTGCTCAGTTAGCTCCCGGATGCGCGCCAGGACTGCAGGTGTGGGCGCTGCCCGAACCAGCGCTTCCAATTCCGCTTGTGTACGCCGCAGTTCGAGTTTTGCAAAGGCGCCAGCGACCTCGGCGCGGGCCGACGCAAGGTCATCGTCTTCGAGTAACTCTTGCGCAGCCAGCATCTGAAATGCTGCCGCGTGCTCGCTGTCAGTCAGCGTCTCCAGCAAAGCTGCGCTGCTTAAGTCCGACCGTTCGCGTGCCACCCGCCATACAGCGACAATCTGGCGGTCCAGCGGATCGTCGCTGTCGAGAAACTCAGCTGCGATGGGGGCGTTGAACTCCCGCGCCAGGATCGGATACGCGATTAGCTGCTTCAGGATGCGCTGCCGCAGGTCGTAGACGGGGGGCGCCTGACGCGTGGCCCGCGCGGGCGGCAGCCGCCGCCAGGGCGGAAGGCCAAATGCATGCTCGGCTTCAGTAGCCGAAGTGCCGGTTGTCTCGACCAGTTCACGAATCAGCTGTGCACGCAACGCGGGGGCGGTCATGCTCGCCAACAGCGGTCGCGCTTGCGCTACCAGCGCGGCGCGGTCCTCCGCTAGCCTGAGATCTCGGCCCTCACAGAGCACGCGCACGAAGAAGCGCGACAGGGGCAGAGCGCGCGTAAGCTCTTGCTCGAAAGCAGCGGGCCCCTGCGCACGCGTGAAGCTGTCGGGGTCTTCACCCTCAGGCAGCAAGACGAAGCTGGCCCGTTTTTCCTCCGACACAGCAGGCAACGCCGCCTCAAGCGCTCGCCGCGCGGCCTTGTGGCCGGCCGCATCCCCGTCGAACGCGAAAATGACGTGGTCGGCCAGGCGAAACAGCTGCGCCAACTGTTGTACCGTAATCGCCGTACCCAAGGCGGCAACGGTCTCCTCGAAACCCGCTTGGGCGAGTTGGATCACGTCCAGGTAACCCTCGCAGACGATCACGCGCCGGCGTCTGCGGATCGCTTCTTGCGCCTCGAACAGCCCGTAGAGCTCCTGTCCCTTTCTGAACAGAGGCGTTTCTGGTGAATTAAGATATTTCGGCTCGCTCCCATCAAGCGCACGAGCGCCAAAGCCAACCACCGCGCCGCGCCGGTTGCGAATGGGAAACATCACGCGCCCGCGAAAGCGGTCGAAACGTCGGCCATCGTCACCGATGATCACCAGCCCCGCCTCCACTAGCCCCGCGTCGTCGTATTGAGCAAAGACTTCGCGCAGCGCCTGCCGCTCAACGGGAGCGTATCCGAGCGCGAAGCGCGCCGCCGTCGCCCCGGTTAAGCCCCGCGCTTTCAGGTAGTTGATCGCCGCTGGTGCCGCCTTGAGCTGACGGCGATAAAAGGTGGCAGCCTGCTGCAAGAGGTCCAACAGGGCCTGCGTCCGTACAGCGGCGCGGGCGTCGCGCGAGGCAACCTCGGGAACAGTCATGCCAACCTGTTGCGCGAGCTCTCGGACGGCCTCCACGTAAGACAGGCCGCGCAGATCCATTAAGAAGCCGATCGCGCTGCCGTGCGCGCCACAGCCAAAGCAGTGGAAGAACTGTTTGCTAGGGCTAACCGTAAAGGATGGCGTCTTTTCGCTGTGAAACGGGCAGAGGCCGACATAATTTTGTCCCCTGCGCTTAAGCGACACATGGCGACCGACAACGTCCACGATGTCGGCACGTGCCAGCAGATCCTGAATAAAACCTTGCGGAATCACCGGCGCATTATCGGCCGGCTTAGGTGGGATTAGCGCGACAGCCGTGCCTTGACCACCGCTGACACCTTTGCCATGTCGGCGCGCCCGGCCAGTTGGGTCTTTAGCGCTGACATCACCCGGCCCATCGCCTGCGGACCCTCAGCCCCTGTGCTAGCAATTGCCGCCTCCACAGCGGCCACCACTTCCTCGTCCGTCGCCGGCTGGGGCAGATACGACTGCAGCAGCTCAAGCTCGGCGCGCTCTTTGGCGACTAAGTCGCTGCGCCCGGCCTGCTCAAATTGAGCAATTGCATCGCGACGTTGCTTAATGAGCTTTTCCACAACCGCCACGATCGCTGTATCGTCGGCCGTGATGCGCTCATCGACCTCTTTTTGCTTGATAGCAGCCTGCAAATAGCGAATAGCTGACAGACGCGCGGCATCTTTGGCGCGCATCGCCGCTTTCATATCCTCGGTGATGCGATCCTTCAGGGACACGTTCCGAACGCGAATCAGTAAAGCTTTTTCGGCAGCATCTGACTGCGCAGACGCTTGAAGTGGCGCTTGATGGCGGCAGCCCGCTTGCGCTTACGTTCCTGCGTAGGCTTCTCGTAGAACTCGCGTGCTCGCAGCTCAGTGAGCAGGCCGCTTTTTTCAATCGTACGCTTGAACCGCCGCAGCGCGACTTCAAAGGGTTCGTTTTCCTTGACGCGTACCGAAGGCATGAAATTCCTGCTTTTCCGCTCAACTAAAGATCCTAATTGTAGCCGGTCAGCTGCCGGCTAGCTACCCGGCCTTTGCACTTCGCTAAACTGCCCGCAAGATGATTGTGCTCGGTATCGAGACCTCCTGCGACGAAACGGGAATTGCTTTGTTGGACGAGCACGCGCGTGTGCTCGCGCAGGCGCTGCACTCGCAGGTCGAACTCCATGGGGCTTACGGTGGTGTAGTGCCTGAGCTAGCCGCGCGCGACCATATTCGCCGCGTGCTGCCACTGCTTGAGCAATGCCTGCAGCAAGCGGGCTGCTCGCGCAGCGACATCGAGGCGATCGCCGTCACGGTCGGCCCCGGCCTAGCCGGCGCCCTGCTAGTGGGCGCCTCAATCGCCTATGGGTTGGGGTACGCGCTTAGCGTTCCAGTCATCGGTGTCCATCACATGGAGGGGCACCTGCTGTCGCCCCTGCTGTCCGAGCCAGCGCCGCGTTTCCCTTTCGTGGCGCTGCTCGTGTCGGGCGGACACACGCAGCTAATGCAAGTCGAGCGCGTCGGAGGTTATGTACTGCTGGGCGAGACGCTGGACGATGCAGCGGGAGAAGCTTTCGACAAGACCGCTCAGCTGTTGGGGCTCGGATATCCTGGCGGTCCGGCTGTTTCGCGGCTAGCACGGCAAGGCGTGCCTGGAACTTATCACTTTCCTCGGCCGCTACTTACCAGCGGCGACCTGAATTTCAGCTTCAGCGGCCTAAAGACAGCGGTGCTGACCGCGGTGCGTCAACGCGACACGCTCTCCGAACAGGCCAAAGCGGACATTGCCCGGGCCTTCGTAGATGCGGTAGTTGACGTGCTGGTGGCCAAGTCGCTCGCAGCGCTGCGATTGACCGGTCTTCGCAGGCTCGTTGTGGCCGGCGGCGTGGGCGCCAATCTGCAGCTGCGCGAGCAGCTGGCCGAGAGCGCGCGCAAGCATGAACTTGAGCTGTATTTTCCGCCGGCCGGCCTCTGCACCGACAACGGCGCCATGATTGCGCTGGCGGGCTTAATGCACCTGCGCGCGGGCCAGCCCCCCGCGCGCTGGGATTTTGAGGTACGCCCACGCTGGCCACTGGCTTCCCACTGATGGGTCAGCGACGCGGCGCGGCAGGCTCTGCTTTCTCGCCAATGCGCCGCTCACGGCCGGCACGCAGGTTGGCGATGTTTGTCCGGTGTCGGTACAACAGCAGGCTTGCCATCGCAATTACACACAGCAGCACGCCGTCAAAGCCCCATCCGAAAGCCTGGCCAAAGACAGCAACAACGGCTGCAGCAACCGACGCCAACGACGCATACCGAAAGAAGTACGCCACAAGCCCCCAGGTCACGCCGCAGGCAACCGCTAGCCACGGATTCAACAACCCCAGAACACCGAAAAACGTCGCCACGCCTTTGCCGCCTTGGAACCGAAAGAAAAGCGGATAAAGGTGGCCAAGGAAGGCCGCTAGCCCCGTGGCAGCGATGCCAAACGCGCCGACGCCCCAGGCGGGGCCGAAGCGCTGAGCCAGCCAAACCGCAAGCGCGCCCTTCAGCGCGTCGCCGGCTAAGGTGAGCGCCGCAGCGACCCGATGGCCGCTGCGAAGTACATTGGTTGCCCCCGGATTGCGCGAGCCGTAGGTACGCGGATCAGCGAGCCCGAACACCTTACTGACCAACACCGCGAAGGACACTGAACCGAGCAGGTAACCAACCGCCACAAAAAACAACAGCGTCGCCGCGCCCATGTCAGCTCCTTTCGGGTGCCGCCAGCGCACAATCGATAAGCACTGCACCCACGACGGCTTGCAACACCCGTGCGATACGAACCCGAAACCCGCGCCGGCTGCCCTCGCTGTCGACCTTCGGCAGCGTCAGCACCCTGCGCGCAGCGTCTACTGAGCATAATTTGCGCATGCGCACAGGTGAGGCGCCGCTCACCCGATCGCCAGTCGGCCGCTGCACCGCTGAGGAGCAGCGCTCGATTTTCTTGCAACGCGGCTGGGTTTTCGTCGCCGCCTTGCGGTCGCCGTGCACTAGCACCAGCGGCAGCTGGGGCCGCATGACCAGTGTCCTGACGGCTTCATGCTCCGCGATGCCGTGCGCCAGCGACAACAACCATGTGCCGCCATGCTCGACGTAATCGGCGACGTGTTCAATGCACGGTGTGCGGTGGCGGCGCAACCCCTGCGTCGCTGGCGTCGACAAGCCCGCGTTCTGCTCTCCCATGCGGCGTGCAGTGTATCCCCTCAGCCGCGCGGGTGATGGCGTGCGTGCAGCGCCTTCAGTCGCTCCCGCGCCACATGCGTGTAGATCTGAGTCGTGGTGATATCGGCATGCCCGAGCAGTAGCTGCACCACACGAAGATCGGCGCCGTGGTTCAGCAGATGGGTGGCGAACGCATGTCGCAGTCCGTGCGGTGACAACGGGACCGTGATGCCCGCCTGCGCAGCGTAACGCTTAATAAGGTCCCAGAGGCGCTGACGGGTCAGCGGCCCAGCACGCGTGGTGACAAAAACAGCATCGCACGGCCGGCTACGCAGCAGCTGCGGACGCGCTTGCCTTAGGTAACGCTCCAACCAATCGCGCGCCTCTTCACCGAGCGGTACGACGCGCTCCTTGCCGCCCTTGCCGATGACGCGCACCAGACCCTCGTCCAGCGAAACCTGCGCCAGCCGAAGGCCGACCAATTCGGAAACGCGCAGACCGGTCGCATACAGTACTTCAAGCAAAGCGCGGTCACGCAGGCCGTGCGGTGTAGCGGTATCTGGAGCCATCAGCAGGGCTTCAACCTGCTGTTCGCTGATGGTTTTCGGAAAGCGCGGTGGCAGACGGGCGTTCGCCAGCCGCTCGGTCGGGTCAGTGGCCAGCAGCCGCTCGCGCAGTGCCCAGCGGTAAAAACGGCGGAAAGTCGCCAAGCGGCGGTTAGCTGTGCTTGCACGCACGTCGGCGAACAAACGGGCGCAGTACGCCTGCAGGTCCGCCTCGGTAAGGGTCAGCAACGGCCGCTGCCCAGCCCAGGACGCCAAAGCCTGCAGATCGCGACGATACGCAGCCAGCGAGTTTGGCGCCAAGCCATCCTGTAGCCATAACGCGTCGATGAACGCGTCAATCACCGCGGGGGATGTGCTCAGCACGGGTCAGCCACCGAGCAAAGCTCGTTTGAGCGCCTCATCCACGGGCCGGTCGCCTAACCAGATGCGCAGCAGTGCGGTAAAAAACGCGGCCCCGCCAATCGCATCACCACGCACCTGCCCATTGACGGCGATGCGTGTACCCACCTGCGGCGTGTAATCCAGCACGATTGTATCCCCGCGCTTTGCGACACCCGCGGCGCGAAAAGCGTTTATCAACTGCTCGATCTGCGGCTGCAGGGCCGTCAATTGCGCCTCGCTCACGTTGGCCTTCAGGGTGTCGAGCAACGAGCCGGCAAACGTGTCGGCGTGGACGTCGCGCAGCAACGTGATCACCACGCGACGCGCCCCGCTTTGCGCCAACAGAGTCATCGCAGCGGAGCTCCGTTCCGGCACATACAGTGCAGCGGCGTAGACCTTGAAAAACCCCCGCGTGCGCAGCCCAGCGCCGTTTAAGTGCAAGGTCTGCTCCGCCACACGCACCGTTGGCTCGAAGCGTACGCCCTCTACGATGACAGGCTGGGCGACCGCAGTCGCCCCCCACAAGGCGCCTGCAGCGAGCAGACGTGTCATGTTTGCGCCGCGCGCGTCGCTGTGAAACGGTGCAAACCCTTTGGCAACGGGAAGGTCACGTGCTCTTGTGCGCCCTCAAGCGTGCGCACACTGACCGCGCCAAGCGCGCGCAACCGCTCGATCAGTTGCTGCACCAGGATCTCCGGCGCAGAAGCTCCCGCCGTCACGCCAATGCGCTGCTTGCCTTTTAGCCACTGCGGATTTAGATCGTCCGCGCTGTCGACAAGGTAAGCTGGCACGCCGAACCGCTCTGCGACCTCGCGCAAGCGATTCGAATTGGAGCTCGTCTGGCTACCGATCACGATCACGAGGTCGACCTGGGACGCCATCAACTTTACGGCGTCCTGCCGATTCTGCGTCGCATAACAGATGTCGGCCTTCTTCGGCTCGGCGATGGCAGGAAAACGGCGCTTGAGGGCTGCCACGATCGCAGCCGCATCGTCGATTGACAGCGTGGTCTGCGTCACGTAAGCAACGCGCGCCGGATCACGCACCTGCAGCCGCGCGACGTCTTCCACTGACTCAACAAGATAGATGCCGTCCTGCACCTGTCCCATCGTGCCTTCCACCTCCGGGTGACCCGCATGCCCGATCATCACGATCTCGCGGCCCTGCGCGCGCATCTTTGCCACTTCCACATGCACTTTGGTCACCAGCGGACAGGTAGCGTCGAATACGCGCAGGCCACGCGCTTTCGCCTCGTGCTGCACGCGTTTTGGCACCCCGTGCGCTGAGAAGACGACGGTTGCCCCCGCTGGCACCTCGTCTAGCTCATTGACGAACACCGCCCCTTTGGCGCGCAAGTTGGCTACCACGTATGAGTTGTGCACAATCTCATGGCGCACGTAAATAGGCGCGCCAAACTGGGCTAGCGCCTGCTCCACGATCGCAATCGCACGATCGACACCGGCGCAGAAGCCGCGCGGTTGCGCAAGAAGCACGTCCATGGAGAGAGCTCCGCTTTCGAGCCGATAATTTTGCCGCCGACTGCGCCAGCCGCCTGCCCCATGCGCCTGCCGCGCACATCGCCAACGCGGCTCAACGCCCGCCGTCACACTGCTACGCCAACCTTGCGCAAGGCTCCCCGCGTTGCCGCATGACGAGCTGACACGGCCCCGCGTTACCGGCGCCGGCTGATGGCCCGCCGCCTCATCCGATAATTGCGGTAGTGCGTCACTGTGGTGGGCGGACACGCGCGATTGTAACGACGGGGTTTTGGACGGGGTCTGACGTGGCGATCAAGGATTGGCCGGAATCCGAGCGCCCGCGTGAGCGTCTGCTAACGCACGGGCCAGGCGCGCTCAGCGAGGCGGAGCTCCTGGCCATTTGCCTGCGCGTCGGCACCGCTGGGCAGGACGCGCTGCAGCTGGCCCGCGAGGCGCTGCAGCGCTTCGATGGCCTCAACGGCCTGCTTGCTGCGCCGCGGCATGAGGTCGAATCGCTACGCGGCTTCGGACCGGCGAAATATGCGCTGTTGGCAGCGGTGGTCGAGCTCGTCCGGCGCGCGCTGCGCGAGCAACTGCGCGCGCGACGAGTGTTGGACTCGCCGGCGGCCGTACGCGACTACCTGCGTCTGGCACTCAGCCACACACCACACGAGGTGTTCTTTGCGCTGTTTCTTGACGCGCAGAACCGGCTTATCGCAGACCGCGAGCTCTTCCGCGGCACTCTGACGCAAACCAGCGTCTATCCGCGGGAGATCGTCAAAGAGGCCTTAGCGCACAATGCCGCAGCCGTGATCTTCGCCCACAACCACCCATCAGGGCTCGCACAGCCGAGCCGAGCCGACGAATTGCTCACCCGTGCGCTGCGCGAGGCGCTAGCGCTGGTGGATGTGCGCGTGCTGGACCATATCATCGTCGCTGGAGCAGACGCGACATTTTCGTTTGCCGAGCGCGGACTGCTCTAAAGAAGAGTGCGCGCTGGCCGCAGCGCGGCGTTTCGCTTACAATCATGGCTTTTCACGCGCCGATTGCGTTGGCGCCAAAGCCTTCATAGGCATGCATCGCAGGAGTTCCACATGGCACGCGTGTGTCAAGTGACCGGCAAAACGCCGATGGTTGGGCATCACGTCTCGCATGCCAACAATAAGACAAAACGGCGTTTTATGCCGAATCTGCAATATCGCCGCTTCTGGGTTGAGACAGAGCGGCGCTGGGTGCGGCTGCGCGTCAGTAATGCCGGCCTGCGGCTGATCGACAAACTCGGCATTGACGCCGTGCTCGCGCAATTGCGTGCTCGCGGCGAGCTCTGAGGAGAACGGCAATGGCTAAGGCTGTGCGCGAGAAAATTAAGCTCGAATCGACGGCCGGTACTGGGCACTTCTACACCACCACAAAGAACAAGCGCACCACACCGGATAAGCTGGTGCTAAAAAAATTCGACCCGGTGGCGCGCAAGCATGTCGAGTACAAAGAAACCAAACTAAAGTAACGGCTCAGGCGGCGCGAGCGGCGCTTAAGGCACCGCGTGTGGGGTACTTCTTGTTGCTGGCCTAGCGAGCCGCTATGCCGGCGAAGCATCGGTGCAACGACGAGGTTCGTTGTCGGCCGTCTCGATGTCAACGTCGATTGCGGCTCAGCCCATACTTGTTGGCGCGAATCTAGCTCGAAGGGACGATTTCCGTTTCCGTCGTGCTGTTAAGGAATCACCGACACGCATCGCGCAACCGCATGGCTTCTAGGTCTGGCTCGCCCCGCGCGTCGGACCACCGCCGTTGTAACTCGTGCTATGCGCGCCGGCACGTCGCAGCACCGCCAGTTCTTGCGGCGCACCTGCTTATCGCCAGCGCCAGCCAAGATCGAGCCGCTATCCGTGGTAGGCGTTGAAGCGATGGGCAGCCCCTGCATCCCGCACATGCGATCTACGAGGTGCCGCTTCCCGCTGCCGTCCCGACGCTGCCGGTGCCGTGCACAGACCGCTTCGTGCGCATTCACAGCGAACGGACAATGATTCCCCCACCGCAACGCGGCGGGGGCCGCTGGCGCCCCTTGCGCACTGTCAGCACATCCGCTTGGGCCTCCCAAGGCGTTGGGCTTTTTCTCGCACCTGCCGCACATCGCGACCAATGAGCGAGCGGCGATCCGCTGTTGCGGGTTACGTCATCTTCCGCTGTTGCAGGCAATTGGCCGCTGCTAGCCAACCCCTTCGCACCAGTAAAACCGGCGCAACGCGGATAAAGTGAAGTCGCCCCTAAGTCAGCAGGAAACTGGGTTAGCCTGCCGCCAACCGAGCGTCACGCCGCCGGCGGCCAGCCCGTCGCCTCATTGGGCTGGCTTACCGCAGTGGGACCTTGGCCCGCCCACATGGCTGATTAACGCGCCTTCAACGCATCGCGGTACCTTATCACCCAAGCCAGTGGCAGGCACCGATGGATCGACGCCAATCTGACCGCGTTATGCGCGCGCCGGCACATAGCTGCGGATGCGCAGCGCCAGATCCTGCAGCGCACGGATCCCGCTTGCCTCGGCGCGCGCGATCCAATCCTGCAAGTGCGCCAGCATTTGCTCACGCGAATGTGCTGAACGACTCCAAACAGCTGCCAGTTCGACGCGCATTTCGATGAGCGTTCGCAGGACCCAACTGTGCGCCAGCAGTTCACGCAGCGTCTGCTGCTGCGCCGGCGGCATCGACTGCAGATCGCCCTTCCGCAGCCAAGACTTCAGCGCCCTGAAGCGGCGCGCATCAGCGCCCGCCGCCCGCAGACGCTGCAGCTCCATGCGGTAGGCATCGCGTAGCCCACGCGCATACCGAGCCAGTAGGTCGTAGCGGTACGAGACCACGGCCTGCAGCGTGTCTAGATCGATACGCGCCTTCGGGCGGGTTACCTTCGGCACCGGCGCCAATCGCAGGACACGTGCCAAGCCCAACATCTGCAGCAGGCGAATGTACAACCAACCGAGATCGAACTCGTACCACTTAGAGGACAGCTTGGCGGAGGTCGGATAGGTGTGGTGGTTGTTATGCAGCTCTTCGCCGCCGATCAAGATGCCCCACGGCATGATGTTGGTCGCTGCATCCGGCGAATCGTAGTTGCGATAGCCCCAGTAGTGACCGATGCCGTTAATGACCCCCGCGGCGAAAAACGGAATCCACAGCATCTGCACACCCCAGACTGCAAGCCCTGCCCAACCGAATAGCAGAAGGTCGATCCCTAACATGAGCGCCACCCCCTGCCAGGTAAAGCGTGAATAGATGTTGCGCTCCAACCAATCATCCGGCGTGCCGTGGCCGTAGCGGGCCAGCGTCTCGGCGTTGGCGGCCTCGGCCATGTACAGCTCAGCACCCTCCCACAGA
The DNA here is from genome assembly GCA_025055385.1 of Burkholderiaceae bacterium. Classification (GTDB taxonomy): domain Bacteria; phylum Pseudomonadota; class Gammaproteobacteria; order Burkholderiales; family Burkholderiaceae_F; genus JAKANT01. Next base: position 13,199 of record JANWXE010000149.1, read on the forward strand.
ACCTTTCGGATGCCCTTAATCTGCGGGCTGTGCGGATCCTCAGGAGTCTCGCACTTGGCGTGATGTTTCCGATGCACCGCCACCCATTCGCGCGTCACCATGCCGGTAGTCAGCCACAGCCAAAAGCGGAAAAAGTGGCTGGCGATTGGATGCAGGTCAAGGGCCCGGTGCGCCTGCGAACGATGCAAGAAGATCGTGACAGAGGCAATCGTCACGTGCGTTAAGGCCAGCGTCACGAGAACCAACTGCCACCACGCCAGGCCAAGCAGGCCACCGTCCATGAATTCAAGGAAAAACATCCTCACTCCAACACAGTTGCCCGTCTAAGCAGGCATCACACATCGGCGGCCTATGGCTAGCCCGCACAGGAATTGTAACCGCGCGCCAGACGTTGCAGGCGGTCATTCAAAAAAAAATAAACCGGCACGAGCGTCTGCCGGCAGTCAGCCGCGCTGAAGGACTGCCCCAAAAAAACCATCCGTTCCATGCAGATGCGGCAACATGACGAACCACGGCGCGAATCGTTCAGCGTGGTCGATGACGATACCCTGGCTACTCAGAACGCGGGCCGCATCCACCACGCTGAAATCGCGATGTTCTGCCAAAAATGCCTCAACGACTTGCTGGTTCTCCACCGCTAACAGTGAGCAGGTAGCATATACCAAGCGGCCGCCGGGCTTAACCAGGCGGCTTGCCGCCCGCAGCAGGGTACTCTGAAGCGCATTGACTCGCGTTAATTCCGCTTCGTCGAAGCGCCATTTCAAATCGGGGTTGCGGCGCAGCGTGCCGCTGCCGGAACAGGGGGCGTCAATTAACACGCGGTCAATCTTGTTTCCCAGACGCTTGACCCGCACGTCATTCTCGCTGGCGATTGCCACTGGAAAAACATTTGACAGCCCGCTGCGCTTCAGCCGCGGGCCGAGACCGGCCAAACGGCGCGCGTGCACGTCAAACGCGTAGAGCCGTCCTCGGTTGCGCATCAGCGCACCCAATGCGAGCGTCTTACCACCCGCCCCCGCACAGAAATCGACCACCATGTCACCCCTTTTGGGTGCCACCAAATGTGCGACCAGTTGGCTGCCTTCGTCTTGGACCTCAACGCGGCCATCCCGGTACACCGGCCAGCGTGTCAGCGCCGGCTTTTCGCGCAAGCGAATGCCGTCAGGTGCATATTGCGTCGGCTCGGCGGCGACGCGCTGCCGCAGCTCAGCGAGCACCGCGTCGCGCTGCGCCTTCAGCCGGTTGACGCGCAGGTCAAGCGGTGCCGCCTCGGCCAAAGCCGCAAACAGCGCCTCCGCATCGTGGTATTGAGCGGTGATGCGCTGAAACAACCACAAGGGCGCCTCTGCGCGGACCACGCTGGGCGCCTGCGCGAGATCGATCGCCAGCGCGCCTCGTACCGCCCGCTCGTCACCGCGCAGCAGCTGTGGTGACAAGGCAGCCAGTCCATGCTGGCGCGCCAGTGTGACCAGCGCCGCCAGCCTCGGCGCTCGCTCAGGCGTCGCCGGCTGCAGAATCCAACGCAGAGATGCCAGGTGACGCAGCGCGTGAAAGACCGCTTCCGCAATCAGCCCACGGTCGCGCTGGCCAAGCTTGGGTTGGTTCTTAAAATAGCGTGACAGCAAGAGGTCCGCTGGTGCGTCCAGCCGCAGCACGCGTGCCAGCAAAACCGCCAGGTGGTCGACTGTGAATGCGCTGATTTTCGGGGCGGTCATAGCGCGGCCAGCGCGAGTTGCTGCGCGACGTCAACATCGGCGGCCACCCGATCAGCCTGCAACCGCACGCGGCCCTCAAGCAGTAATCGCACGCAAGTGGGCAGCAGCCGGTGCTCAGCCTGTAGTACACGCGCAGCGAGCGACTCTTCGGTATCGTCGAGACGCACCGGAACCACCGCTTGACCGATGATCGGCCCCCCATCGAGCTCAACGCTGACGAAATGCACGGTAGCACCATGGAAGCGCACGCCGGCGGCCAACGCTTGGCGATGCGTAGCCAAACCCGGAAAGGCCGGCAGCAATGACGGATGGATGTTGATTAAGCGCCCGTTGAAGCGCTGCACGAAGTCGCGCGTAAGCACCCGCATAAAGCCGGCGAGGACGACCAGGAATGGAGCATGTGCCTCAATGGCTGTCGCCAACGCAGCATCAAAGGCCGCGCGCGACGGGAACGCGCGATGATCGACCACCTCGGTGGACACGCCCGCCTCACGCGCAACCGCCAATCCGGGTGCCTGCGGTCGATTGCTAATTACATGCACAATGTCAGCATTGAGCGTTTCGCGCCAACGCTCAATGCGGGCGGCACGAAGCAGCGCCTGCAAATTACTGCCGCGGCCAGAGATTAGCACCACCACGCGCTTCATGCGGCCATTGTAGAAGCACGAACGTACGGGACCTGCTTCGTATAATGGAGATTTGTTTCGCGCTCGGGCTCATGAAGATCATCCGCGGCCTTCCAGCCGAACGCGATCGCGCGCCGTGCGCGTTAACGATCGGCAACTTTGACGGCGTACATCGCGGCCATCAGGCCCTGCTGGCGCAGGTGGTGGCAGCGGCACGCACGCGCGGATTGCTGCCAGCGGTGCTAACGTTTGAGCCGCATCCACGCGAATTCTTCACGCCTGAGCAGGCGCCGCCGCGCATTTATAACCTGCGCGATAAGCTGCAGGCCCTCGCCAGCCAAGGTATTGAGCGCGTCTACGTCCAACATTTCACCCGCAGCTTCGCCGCGCTTGACGCCGATGAGTTCATCGAACGTTATCTGGTGCGCGGTCTGCAGGTCCGCTGGTTGGCCGTCGGTGATGACTTCCGCTTTGGCCGTTGTCGCGCTGGCGACATTGCCTTACTGCGTGCCCGTGCAGCCGCCGGTGGCTATGAGGTCGCGCAGCTCGACACCGTGAGCGACGGTACCGAGCGTGTCTCCAGCTCTGCGGTGCGAGCCGCCCTGCAAGCGGGGGATTTGACGCGTGCGCAGCAGCTGTTGGGGCGCCCGTATGCAATCTCTGGACGCGTGTTGCACGGCGCCAAGCTTGGCCGTCAGATCGGATTTCCGACGCTGAATTTGCGGATCGCGCACCGGCGGCCCGCCGTGCACGGCGTGTTTGCGGCACGCGTGCACGGTATCAGCGAACGCCCGTGGCCGGGTGTTGCGAGCGTCGGTGTGCGCCCCACGGTAGTCGACGGCGGCCAGTGGCTGCTGGAGGTGCACCTGTTCGATTTTGCCGCCTCGATTTATGGCCGCTTGGTGCGCGTGGAGCTGGTGCGCAGGCTGCGTGACGAAGAACGCTACAAGACGCTCGCAGAACTGACGGAAGCGATCCGCCGCGACGCCGCGGAAGCGCGCGCTCTGTTCGAGGGGGCGCTCGCGCCATAAGGAAGTTTCCAGCAACCCGACTCGAAGCGTCCGAGGGGACCGAGGCATGGCCGACGCTGACCGCAAAATGAAGCCCGCCGCGCAAGCGGCTACCCGCAAGTATCCACTTAACTTGCCGGAGACACCGTTTCCGATGCGCGGTGACCTGCCGCAGCGCGAGCCGCAGTGGGTGAAGCGCTGGGAGGAGCGCAAGGTTTATCAGGCGATCCGCGCTGCGCGTGCTGGTGCGCCGAAATTTGTGCTGCATGATGGGCCGCCGTATGCGAACGGCGAGATCCACATCGGCCATGCAGTCAACAAGATACTGAAAGACATCGTGGTGAAGTCGCGTTCGTTCGCTGGCTTCGACGCGGTGTATGTGCCGGGCTGGGACTGTCACGGCATGCCAATTGAGGTGCAGATCGAAAAGAAGTACGGCAAGCATCTGTCGCGCGCTGAGATGCAAGCGCGCGCGCGCGCGTATGCGCGCGAGCAGATCGCTGTGCAGATGAAGGACTTTAAGCGTCTGGGCGTCCTCGCCGACTGGGACAATCCGTACACCACGATGACGTTCAAGACCGAGGCAGACGAAATCCGCACGCTTGGCCGGCTGCTTGAGCGCGGCTTCATTTACCGTGGGCTGAAGCCGGTCAATTGGTGCTTTGACTGCAATTCAGCGCTTGCCGAGGCAGAAGTCGAATACTTTGAGAAAAAGACACCGGTCATTGATGTCGCTTTTCCGCTTGCCGTCGATGACAACGGACGCCTGGCTGAAGCGTTCGGTGTGCGCACGCTCACCAAACCGGTGTTCACTGCCATTTGGACGACAACGCCGTGGACCATCCCCGCCAACCAAGCGCTTAATGTCCATCCGGAATTCACCTACGCTCTCGTGGAGTGTGCCGACCGACACCTGGTCCTGGCCGACTCGCTGGTCGACAGCTGCCTGACGCGCTATGGCCTGAAAGGGCGCATCCTTGCCCGCACGACGGGGCGTCACCTCGATCGGATCCGCTTCCGCCATCCGCTCGCAGCGCTGCACGCCGGATACGACCGTTTTGCGCCGGTGTATCTCGGCAGCTATGTCTCGGCCGAAGCGGGCACCGGGGTCGTCCATGCCGCGCCAGCCTACGGCGTAGAGGACTTCGAGTCCTGCAAGGCGTACGGCATGACAAACGACGAAGTGTTGAACCCGGTACAGGGCGACGGGCATTACGCGGCCGATTTTCCGCTTTTCGGTGGTCTGAAAATTTGGGACGCCAACCCGAAGATCATCGATGCGCTGCGACGGGCCGGCCATCTGCTGCATGCGGCCGAGGACACGCACAGCTACATGCACTGTTGGCGCCACAAGACGCCGCTGGTTTACCGCGCCGCGTCGCAGTGGTTCATACGGATGGACGCCCCGACCGCGGAGACACGCGGCGTACTGCAAACTGAAACGGTAGGCGAGACCTTGCGGCAAACCGCGTTGCGCGCGGTCGAACAGACCGCGTTTTACCCCGCCTGGGGCAAGGCGCGTCTACATGGCATGATCGCGCACCGGCCTGACTGGTGTATCTCCCGCCAGCGCAATTGGGGCGTGCCTTTGCCCTTTTTCCTCCATAAAGAGACTGGCGCGTTACATCCGCGCACCCTCGAACTGTTAGAAGAGGCCGCGCGCCGCGTCGAGGCCGGCGGCATCGAGGCCTGGAGCCAGGCCACCGTCGAGGATTTCCTGCCACCGGACGAGGCCCCGCAGTACGAAAAGGTGAACGACATTTTGGACGTGTGGTTCGATTCCGGCGCTACGCACCGCACGGTGCTGCGCGGTTCACACGCCCGTGAACTGGCCTATCCAGCTGATCTGTACCTAGAGGGCTCTGATCAACACCGCGGCTGGTTCCATTCTGCGTTGCTGATCGGTGCAGCGCTGGACGGACGTGCGCCTTACAAGGCACTGCTAACGCACGGATTCACGGTCGACCCGCAAGGTCGCAAGATGAGCAAGTCCCTCGGCAACGTGGTGCGGCCGCAGGAAGTGAGCGACCGTCTAGGGGCGGAGATCATCCGGCTGTGGGTGGCCTCCACCGACTACTCCGGCGAGCTGTCCATCGGCGAGGAAATTCTGAAGCGCGTCGTGGAAAGCTATCGCCGCATCCGCAACACGGTGCGCTTCCTGCTTGCCAACACCAGCGACTTCGACATTGCGAAGGATGCCGTGCCGGTGGCGCAGATGTTGGAAATCGACCGCTATGCGCTAGCGCTGATGGCGCAGGTGCAGCAGCAGGCGCTCGCGCACTACGAGCGCTTCGAATTCCACCCGGTGGTCGCCCGGCTACAGACCTTCTGTTCAGAGGACCTCGGCGCCTTTTATCTCGATATCTTGAAAGACCGGCTGTATACCAGCGCCGCCACGTCACATGCGCGGCGCTCGGCGCAAACCGCCCTCTGGCACATTACTGCCAGCCTGTTGCGCCTGATGGCGCCGTTCCTGTCATTTACCGCGGAGGAAGCATTTCTGATTTTTTCCCCAAACGAATCCGGCACGATTTTTACCGAAACGTATCACCAGCTGCCGTCCGTACCCGGACATGAGGCGTTGCTGGCCAAGTGGCACAGTGTGCGCGCGCTGCGCAGCGAGGTGCTCAAGCGCATCGAAGAGCTGCGTGAAGCCGGTCAGGTCGGCTCCTCGCTGCAAGCCGAGGTGGATTTGTACTTATACGGTGAGCGGCATGCGCTCGCGGCCACGCTCGGTGAGGACCTAAAGTTTGTGCTGCTGACCAGTCGCGCCACCTTGCATGCGGCCGCCCGCGCGGACCAAGAGCGCATCGTGGTGGCCGCCACGCGCCACCGCAAATGTGAGCGCTGCTGGCACTGGCGCGCTGACGTCGGCAGCAACGCAGAGCACCCGACGCTGTGCAGCCGTTGTCTCAGCAACCTATTTGGCGCGGGTGAAACGCGCACCGTCGCGTAAATGGCAGGTAGCACGAAAAAATCCTGGTGGCAGACGCTTGCCCCGTGGCTCGCGCTGGCTGCGTTCGTGATTGTCGTGGATCAGTCGACCAAGCTCGCCATCGAAGCAATCTTTGACTACGGCGACCGCAAGCCCGTCACCAGTTTTTTTAATCTGGTGCTCACGTATAACAAGGGCGCGGCGTTCTCGTTCCTGGCTCATGCCTCAGGGTGGCAGCGGCAATTTTTTATCGCTATCGGTATCGCTGCGTCGTTGTTTATTGTCTACCTGCTGGGCCGGCACGGCAGGCAGAAGCTCTTTGCGCTGGCACTATCTTTGATCCTTGGCGGGGCGTGCGGCAATGTGATCGACCGTCTCTGGCACGGGCACGTGATCGACTTCCTGGATTTTCACTGGCGCGGCTGGCACTGGCCGGCTTTCAATGTCGCAGATAGCGCGATCGTTACTGGCGCTGCGCTGCTGATTATCGATGAGCTGCGCCGGGTACGAAAGGCGCGATAGACCATGGACCTGGCAGGAAAACAGTTGCTCGTCGGTATGACGGGCGGCATCGCCTGTTACAAGGTGTGCGAGTTGGTGCGCCGCCTGCGCGAAGAGGGTGCCAACGTGACGGTGGTCATGACCGCCGCCGCGCAGCAGTTTGTGACGGCCACCACGATGCAGGCGCTCTCCGGCCATCCGGTCTTCACCGATGCGTGGGGGCGCAGCGGCGCCTCGGTGGCCGATGCCATGCCACACATCGCGCTCGCCCGTCAGTCTGACGCTATCGTCATCGCGCCGGCTAGCGCGGACTTCATTGCGAAGACCGCAGCCGGTCTCGCGGACGATCTGCTTTCGACCCTAGTGCTAGCACGCAGCGTCCCGCTGCTGATTGCGCCGGCCATGAATGTCGAGATGTGGCGCAACCCCGCAACGCAGCGCAATATCAAACAATTGCTGGCCGATGGCGCCCTGCTGTTCGGCCCGGCCAGCGGCGCTCAAGCCTGCGGCGAGACCGGCCTCGGACGCATGCTAGAGCCGGCCGAACTGCTGGAGGAGATCGTGGCCTTCTTCCAGCCGAAGTTGCTTCTGGGTCGCCGCGTGCTGGTCACCGCTGGCCCAACCTTCGAAGCGATCGACCCTGTGCGCGGTATCACGAACTTGTCCTCTGGCAAGATGGGCTTTGCGCTAGCGCGCGCCGCGCGCGAGGCCGGCGCCGAGGTCACGCTGGTGGCAGGGCCGACGGCGCTGCCCACCCCGCGCGGCGTGCGCCGCATTAATGTGCGCAGCGCACAAGAGATGGCCGATGCAGTCCTTTCAAAAGTCGCCGCGACAGATGTGTTTGTCGCCGTGGCGGCGGTCGCCGACTGGCGGGTCGCTCATGTGAGCACGACCAAGCTGAAGAAACGCCCCGATGTTCCGCCCCCCGCGCTACAGCTCGCCCCTAATCCGGACATCTTGGCTAGCGTCGCCGCACTGCCGCATCCGCCCTTTTGCGTAGCTTTCGCCGCCGAGACGGATGACGTCATCGCCCACGCCTGCGCCAAGCGCGCAGCCAAAGGCGTACCACTGCTGGTAGCCAATCGCGCGCAGGATGCCTTCGGCGCAGATGACAGTGAGCTGCATCTGGTGGATGCCCGCGGCGTGACCACATTGCCCCGCGCTGCCAAGCTGGTGCAGGCGCGCCGCATCGTTGCCGAGATTGCACAGCGCCTCGCTGCTGAGAATACCGAATGAAAGTTGAGCTGCGCATCCTCGATGCGCGATTGCGCGAGCATCTGCCGCGATACGCAACACCTGGCGCTGCAGGGCTTGATTTGCGGGCAGCGATCCACGCTCCCTTGACGCTGATGCCAGGCGCGACACATCTGGTGCCGACGGGAATTGCAATTCACATCGGCAATCCAGCCTTCGCTGGGCTGGTGCTACCTCGCTCCGGCCTCGGTCACCGGCACGGGCTGGTGCTGGGTAACTTGGTTGGCCTGATCGATGCTGATTACCAAGGCGAGCTGATGGTGTCGGCGTGGAACCGATCCGCTGAACCTTACATCATTGAGCCGCTAGCGCGTATCGCACAACTGGTCGTTGTTCCAGTCGTACAAGTCGGCTTCCAAGTCGTCGAATCGTTCGAAGCCAGCGAGCGCGGCGGCGGCGGCTTTGGATCCACAGGCCGCTCGTAAGTCAACGCGCCTGGGTTTGTTCCCTACCTCCCTCAGGTATGCCTCGCTCCCCTAACGGGTGGATTGCGAAGTGTGCCCCTTCGTCGGTTAACTTCTCTGTGCACGCGTCGGGTCGGGTTGTCAGCGGAAGGTGGGAAATTGAACCACGTCCCTTGGCTTTCTGCAGTAGCGCTTGGCGGTACCCTCCTCACCGCTGTCGCCGCATCGGACACGCCGCAGCTGGAACGCGGACGAGCCATCGCGGCGAGTTCCTGTTTTCTCTGCCACGGTCTGCAGGGCGAGACGGCCTCGCCGCTGTATCCACGGCTAGCCGGTCAGAATGCGCGTTACCTGGAAAAGCAATTGCGTGATTTCCGCGAGGGGCGACGCACCGGTGGCGGGATGGAGGCGCAAGCGGCAAAACTCTCTGATACCGACATCGAAGCGGTAGCGGCCTATTTCAGCCGTCAACGCAGTGAGCCGTTCGCTCCATCCGATCCGAAACTGGTCGAATGGGGCCGTATCCTCTTTGAAACGGGTAAATTAGCTGCGGGGGTGCCAGGCTGCGCCAGCTGTCACGGGACAGACGCGCGCGGCGCGGAGGCGCTGCCACGCTTAGCCGGCCAGCAGCCGCAGTATGTTATCGAACAGCTGAAGAACTTCCGCCGACCTTGGCGGCGCAGCGGCAGCGAAGCCATGCATGACATCGCAGGCAAGCTTTCAGATGCGGAAATCACAGCGCTGGCCGAATACCTCGGCCAGCTGCCGTAGCGGTCTCGCAAAAGTTCTACGCGAACGTGTCGGCCCAGATCGCGTTAGCCCACGCCCACGCGTAGTCAACCTCCATCGCGTTGCGCGCCGCCGACACGCCGCCCGAGCCCGGAACAGTCGTCAGCGTGTTCTCCTTGTCGTTCCAAGTGTGCACAGAGGAGACGCGGATCGCTTCTTTCTCTGCGACGAAGCTGTAGCACGTGTTGGCAATCTTCGGCGCCGGATTCGGGGCATAGCCATTGATCAGCGCGATGATGGCGGAGGCCACAAGCTTGCCATGTTGGTTGGCCATACTGCCCGATTTTGGCATCCCGGGCGCCGACGCCGTCGCGTCGCCGATCACATGGATATACTTGGCCGCAGTGGATTCCGCCGTGCGCCAGTTAACGCCGCACCAGCGGTTACCGACGTTGTTCAATTTCGCCGCGACCGCGATGTCGCCGGCACGCTGAGGTGGTACGACATTGACCACATCGGCTTTCACATCGTCGACGTCCAACTTCAGCGCCCCAGTTTTTGGATCAACTGCGATCACCTTCTGGCCAGCGCGGTATTCGATAATTCCTTTGTATAGCTCCTCCCACGCTCGCTTAAACAGCGCACCTTTAGAGAGCACATCGGAATTTGCATCCAGGACCAACACCTTTGAGCGGGGCTTGGCCTTCTTAAAGTAATCGGCAACTAGGCAGGCGCGCTCATAAGGCCCTGGCGGGCAGCGGTAGGGTGCCAGTGGAATTGCCAACGCAAAGACGCCGCCGTTGGGCATCGCCTCCAGTTGCCGCCGCAGGGATACGGTCTGCTCGCCGGCCTTCCAGGCATGCAGGACACGCTGCGCCTGCATGGCCTCGCGGTAACCCGGGATATCGTCGAACGTAAAGTCGATCCCAGGCGCAACCACCAAGCGGTCATAGGCGAGGTCACCGCCACGCTGCAACCGCACCGTCCGCTTCTCGACGTCGATCGCGCGTGCCTCGTCGAAGACGAGCTGGACACCATACTTGCGCAGGCCATCGTAGCGCTGCCGCACTTGTTCGATCGTAGCCAGCCCGCCGATCACCAAATTGGACATCGGGCAGGAGGTAAAGACGTTGTCACGCTCCACCAGCACCACCTCGATACCCGGATCCCACAGGCGGATGTATTTGGCCGTCGTCGCGCCACCGAAGCCACCACCGATCACGACCACGCGAGCCTTTGGTTTAGTCGGTGCTGTCGCGCAACCCGCCAGAGCCAGCGTCGCAGCGGCGCCGCCGAGCTGAAGAAATTCGCGCCGAGAAAAGCCGCTTAACATGTCTCCCCCTAACGTTTCTGAGCCGCAAAATACGCTGCAATCAAATCGATCTCGGCATCCGTGTAACCTTTAGCGATCTGATGCATGACCGTCGCCGGCCGCTTGCCGTCGCGGAAATTGCGCAGCTCGGTGGCCAGCGCCGACCGCTCCATCCCCGCCAAAGCCTTAAAGCCAGGATGGGCGGAGCGGCCATCGGTACCGTGGCACATCGCGCAGGAAGCCGCCAAGTCGCGGCCCGCGTCAGGCTGTTGCGCCGACGCCATCAACGGAGTGGCGGCCAGGGCCGCGATCATCAAGGCTAAGCGCATGCGTTCCCTCCTTCGGACGCTCTGAGTGTTGTTCGACCGCGCGCGTTTACAGCAAAGATATGACGAGCGGGCAATGAATTGTCTCCTGGTTTCAGCGCACGGTTAATGGCGCCGAAATTCTTTGCATCATTTTCTCGCACAGCAGCTGTCCGTCTTGCTGCCCCGATGGAGTATGACACGCAGCGTTTAAAGGGTTCGCCCAGGCTACCGCTCACCATCCGGTAGCGGATCTGGCGCCAAGGCCCGACAGGCGACCGCACGGAGCCAGCTGCCGGCTTCAGTTCAGAGCAACCTAAGGGTGCGCACCGCCGTGCGCCGCCGCCCGCTTGTGGCCGCCGCGCCTAGCAGGGAATCGTGTAGCCGTCGTCAAAGCTAGCCGCTGCGTCGGTATTGCCCCTTCTACTCTGCGCAGACGCTTTCTTGGGCCGCCGCCGAGCCGTCACCGTCGCCGCTGACGCTGTCAAACTCGAGGACAACCTTGCCGTCGCCGTCCACGTCGACGCGCACCTTCCCGCCGTTGACAAGCCGCCCGAACAGCAGTTCGTCAGCGAGTGCCTTGCGGATGGTGTCCTGGATCAGCCGCTGCATTGGACGCGCGCCCATGACCGGGTCAAACCCTTTCTTCGCCAGATGCTTGCGCAGCGCATCGCTAAAGGTAATGTCGACCTTTTTCTCGTGCAGCTGGTCCTCTAGTTGCATCAGGAATTTATCAACCACGCGCAAGATGATTTCCTCATCGAGCGGCCGGAAGCTGATGATCGCGTCCAAACGGTTGCGGAACTCGGGCGTAAAGATGCGCTTGATTTCTGCCATTTCGTCGCCCGGTTCGCGCGTGTTAGAAAAGCCAATTACCCGCTTGTTAAGCAGCTCGGCGCCGGCGTTGGTTGTCATGATGATGATCACGTTGCGGAAATCCGCCTTCCGACCGTTGTTGTCAGTCAGCGTGCCGTGATCCATCACCTGCAACAGGATGTTAAAGATGTCCGGATGCGCTTTTTCGATCTCGTCAAGCAGCAGCACCGCATGCGGCTTCTTGCTGATGGCTTCGGTGAGCAATCCACCCTGATCAAAGCCTACATAGCCCGGCGGTGCGCCGATCAGGCGGCTGACCGCATGCCGTTCCATGTACTCCGACATGTCGAAGCGGATCAGCTCAATACCGAGCGTGAAAGCCAGTTGCCGCGCCACCTCGGTCTTGCCTACACCTGTCGGACCAGAGAACAAGAAGGCGCCGATCGGTTTGTCCGGCTTGCCTAAGCCAGAGCGCGCCATCTTGATCGCCGCAGCCAGCGCCTCAATGGCCGCGTCCTGGCCAAACACCACGTTCTTGAGGTTGCGCTCAAGGTTCTTAAGCGCGACACGATCGTCAGAGGACACCGTTTGCGGCGGAATGCGCGCAATCTTCGCGATGATCTCCTCAACCTCAGCCTTCCCGATCGTCTTCTTGCGCTTGTTCAACGGCAGGATACGCTGCGCCGCGCCCGCCTCGTCGATGACGTCAATCGCCTTATCAGGTAAATGCCGGTCATTGATGTACTTCGCCGACAGCTCAGCCGCGGCCTGAATCGCCCCCGCCGAATACTTAACGCCGTGATGCTCCTCAAAGCGCGACTTCAGGCCCTTTAGAATCTCGATGGTCTGCGCCACGGTCGGCTCAGCGATGTCGATCTTCTGGAAGCGACGCGACAATGCGTGGTCTTTTTCAAAGATGCCGCGGTACTCGTTGTACGTCGTCGCCCCGATGCACTTTAGCTGCCCTGTTGCCAAGGCGGGCTTCAGTAAATTCGACGCATCAAGCGTGCCGCCCGACGCGGATCCGGCTCCGATCAGCGTGTGAATCTCATCGATAAACAAAATCGCGTTCGGGTTGCTCTTCAGTTGCTTAAGCACCGCTTTTAAACGCTGCTCGAAGTCGCCACGGTACTTGGTGCCGGCCAGCAGCGCGCCCATGTCGAGTGAGTAGACGACCGCCCTTTCCAGAACTTCAGGCACCTCACCCTTGACAATGCGCCAAGCCAGCCCCTCGGCAATCGCTGTTTTGCCAACACCGGCCTCGCCGACCAGCAGCGGGTTGTTCTTGCGCCGCCGGCACAGCACCTGAATGACGCGCTCAAGCTCTGTTTCGCGGCCAATCAACGGATCAATTTTGCCGTCGCGCGCGAGCTGGTTCAGGTTCATCGTGTACTGCTCAAGCGCTGAGCTTTGCTCGCGGCTGTGCTCCTGGTCACGCTCTTCCTCGCCCCGCTCTTTGGTGGCTCTCTCGTCGCTGTGCGGCGTCTTCGTAATGCCGTGCGAAATGTAGTTCACGACATCGAGCCGCGTGACACCCTGTTGGTGCAGATAGTAGACAGCGTGCGAATCCTTCTCGCCAAAGATGGCCACGAGCACATTCGCACCCGTTACCTCTTTTTTGCCATTGCTCGTGCTCTGCACGTGCATGATGGCGCGCTGGATCACGCGCTGAAAACCTAACGTCGGCTGCGTGTCTGCGTCCGAGTTTGGCGGCAAGATTGGCGTGTTGTCGGCGATGAAATTCTGCAGGCTTTTGCGCAGGTCCTCGATATTGCAGGCACAGGCCCGCAGCACTTCCGCCGCCGAAGGATTATCTAGCAGTGCCAGCAACAGGTGCTCGACCGTGATGAACTCGTGGCGCGCTTGCCTGGCCTCGACGAAAGCCATGTGCAAGCTGACTTCCAGTTCCTGCGCGATCATGCTTCCTCCATCACGCACTGCAACGGGTGCTGATGCTGGCGTGAATAACTGCAAACCTGTTCAACCTTTGTGGCGGCGATATCGCGCGGATACACCCCACACACACCGCGCCCTTCATGGTGCACTTTCAGCATAATCTGCGTGGCAACCTCGCGCGGCTTACCAAAAAACTTTTGCAACACACCGACGACGAATTCCATCGGCGTGAAGTCATCATTTAGCAGCACGACCTGATACAACGGCGGCGGCTTCACCCAAGACGTCTGCCTTTCAACCACCGTGCCCGCTTCAAACCGCTCAGCCATACACGGATTGTAGGTACGCCTCGTATGCCGACAGGATTCCAATAAGCAGAGTAATCATAAGTTAACTCGCCGCGCGCGGTGCATGCCGGTTGTCGTCCCGCGCCGTGCGAATGACCCCTTATTAGACCGGGATCTATTTGTGTCATTCCGCGGTCGAACCTGGGCCGGCTAGACCTTGACGCTGCTGGGCCTTTGCAAGAACATTGGCTACCCTTAGCCAGTCGATTACGGCCGGCATGTAGGTCCGGCACCCGGGGGACACCCGGCGCCGGGGTGGGGAGGGGTGCGAAGGGCGTGCCGCGGACGTCGCGCCATGTCGCGACACCTCAGCGTAGCAAGCAGTCAAAAGGGGAAAAATGGCAACCGGTAGGGTCAAGTGGTTTAACGACGCCAAAGGATACGGCTTCATCACGCCTGACGACGGGGGAGAGGACCTTTTCGCCCACTTCTCGGCTATTCAAATGAATGGCTTCAAGACGCTGAAGGAAGGACAAAAGGTGGTCTTTGACGTGGTGCAGGGGCCGAAAGGCAAACAGGCTGCCAATATCGTCACAAACGGCTAGGTGGCCAAGGATCACAGCAAAAACCCCGCATGAGCGGGGTTTTTGCTGTAGACGCCTGCGCAGGCTAAGGCTGCGCTACATATTTGCAATCATCGCATTACCAAAACCCGAGCATGACACCTGTGTGGCTCCCGGCATCAGACGGGCAAAATCGTACGTGACGGTCTTCTGCAGGATGGTTTTCTCCATGGCGCTAATAATGAGGTCGGCAGCTTCAGTCCAGCCCATGTGACGCAGCATCATCTCAGCCGACAAGATTTCAGAGCCCGGATTGACGTAATCCTTGCCGGCGTATTTCGGCGCTGTGCCATGCGTGGCTTCAAACATGGCCACGGTGTCCGACAAATTCGCCCCCGGGGCGATGCCAATGCCGCCGACCTGGGCAGCCAGCGCATCCGAGATGTAGTCGCCATTCAAGTTCATCGTCGCAATGACGTCGTACTCATCTGGGCGCAGCAGAATTTGTTGCAGGAAGGCATCGGCGATGACATCCTTGATCACGATTTCCCCGTGCGGCGCTTTAAGGCTGAGCCATGGCCCTCCGTCGATCGGCTGAGCGCCAAACTCCCGCGCTGCCAGCGCATAGCCCCATTTGGCAAAAGCACCCTCGGTGAATTTCATGATGTTGCCTTTATGCACTAGGGTGACGCTTTTGCGGCGATTATCAATGGCGTATTGGATGGCTTTCCGCACCAGCCGCTCGGTCCCTTCGCGGGAAATGGGTTTAATGCCGATACCGGAGGTCTCCGGGAAACGGATCTTGCGTACGCCCATTTCGTCTTGTAAGAAGCGGATCAGCTTGCGCGCTTTCTCGCTTTCAGCTTCATATTCGATGCCGGCGTAGATGTCCTCCGAGTTCTCACGGAAAATGACCATGTCCGTTTTCTCGGGCTCTTTTAGCGGACTCGGCACGCCTTTGAAATAGCGCACCGGCCGCAGGCAGACGTACAAATCGAGCTCTTGTCGCAACGCGACATTAATGGAGCGAATGCCACCGCCCACCGGCGTCGTAAGCGGCCCTTTGATTGACACGACGAATTCACGCACTGCATCGAGCGTCTCTTGCGGCAGCCAGACATCCGGCCCATAAACGCGTGTGGCCTTCTCGCCGGCGTAGATCTCCATCCAGCTAATCTTGCGCTTGCCGCCGTAAGCCTTAGCCACCGCCGCGTCGACAACTTTTATCATCACCGGCGTGATGTCGACGCCGGTGCCATCGCCTTCGATATACGGGATGATTGGCTGATCCGGCACGTTCAATGTGCCGTCTTTGTTCACTGTGATCTTTGCGCCCGTACTGGGCACTTTGATGTGCTGATACATGTTTGCGTCTCCGCGCGCCCTTTGTTGTTGCCCATAATGCGGCCGCACGACCCCCGCCGAGGCGCGCTAGCGCGTGCGTGGGCCCGCTTGCGGCACGTAAAACGGAGCGGTCGACCTGCCGGTCAAATGACGTGCAGTTTAAACCCCGCCCTGCATTCACACGTCGCTGGGACCCTGGCGTCAACGACTCCGGTCGCGTTGTCCTAGCGATGCCTACGACCCTGTCCATCCGCACACGGCAATTCGTTGACCCCAGGAGGTCATGTATGAAAATGGCTATGACGATTGCTGCGACCTTACTTTTGGTCGGCGCTGCCGCAGCGCAACCGCAGCCCGCGAGTGCCGCCACCACGCCGGAGGCGACGCGTGGTGCCCTCGCCCTCAAGGCGAAACGGGACACAAAGCCAGCTGCAAAGAAAAAAACAAGCAAGTCCAAGACGGCCAAGGCCGCCCGCAGAGCACAAGCGCCGGCCGGCACCGCAGGCAGACGGTCGTCTTAATGGCTATGCCCGCCGTAAATTCTCCGCGCGCGCAAAGGGTGCGTTGCTGCTTTGCGCTTCGGGTTATCTTGGCTTGCGCCGCTGTTGCCGCCCTCTCACCCGCGGTCGCGCAATTGCCCACCGTGCGCTTGACAGCGGGCATTCATCTAATCACCGCCGAATTAGCCGATACCGACATGACGCGCACACGCGGGCTTATGTTTCGCGACCACCTGGCCCCTAACCACGGCATGCTGTTTGTTTTTGACAACAAGGCGATGCACTGTATGTGGATGCGCAACACGCGAATTCCGTTGTCGGTTGCCTTTCTCGACGACGACGGCACGGTGGTGAACATCCACGACATGAAACCGCACGATGAGACGAGCCATTGCGCGGCGCGGCCTGTCCGATATGCACTGGAAATGACGCAGGGGTGGTTTCGCGACCGGGGCATCAAGCCGGGCGCCCGCATCGGTGGCCTGCCGCCACAACGCTGACGAGCGCCCCGCGAGCAGCAATTACGCGAAATTGCGGGCCGCGAACTCCCAATTGGCGAGGTAGTTCAAAAAGGTTTCGACGAACTTCTGGCGCGCGTTGCGGTAGTCGATGTAATACGCATGCTCCCAGACGTCAATTGTCAGCAAAGCTTTGTCGGCAGTCGTCAGCGGCGTGCCCGCGTTACTCGTATTGACGATGTCGACTGTGCCATCTGGCTTTTTCACCAACCAGGTCCAGCCTGAGCCAAAGTTGCCCACCGCGCTTTTTGTAAACGCTTCTTTGAAGGCGGCGAACGAGCCCCACTTGGACTGGATCGCTGCTGCGAGTGCGCCTGCTGGCTCACCGCCGCCGCCTGGCTTCATGCTGTGCCAGAAGAAGGTGTGATTCCACACTTGCGCGGCGTTGTTAAAGATGCTGCCAGAGGCCTTTCGAATGATGTCTTCCAAAGGCATGTCTGCAAATTCGGTACCCTTGATCAGATTGTTCAGGTTCGTGACGTACGCTTGATGATGCTTGCCGTAGTGATACTCAAAGGTCTCTTTGGAAATATGCGGCGCGAGCGCATCCATGGCGTACGGCAGAGGTGGCAACACGTGTTCCATCGTTTTTCTCCCCACAAGAACTGCCATCGATTCTAGCGGCGCGATCGTGCGCCGTTGACGCGATCGCCCCGCGCGGCGTGGGGACAACCGCTAGTGCCCGTCCAGTTGCACGCCCTCGACGCGCGCCGCCGCCACACCGCGCGCCAGGCGTACACGCAGCACATCACCGACCTGCAGGCGCGAGGCATCGGTGACCACATGTCCGCGCGAGTCGGTCACTACCGCGTAGCCGCGCGCCAACACCGCCAGCGGATCAAGGGCGGCCAGCCGCACCACGAGCGCCTGCAGGGTCACCCCGCGCTGCTGCTGCAGGCGCTGCGCGGCAGTGGCGAGCGCGCCGGCATACGCGCGCACGGACTGCCGAGCGCGTGCGGCGCTTGGCGCAGCGCCGCGCAACCGCGCTACCTCGCCAGCAAGGCGATACGCAGCCATTGTCACGGTGCCAGTTAACGCGTGCTGCAAGCGCAGCGCAAGGGTTTGCAAGCGGGCGGACAAGCCAAGCAGCGGCGCCGCCGGCGCCGCCAACATCCGCTGTGCGTAATCCACCCGCTGCTGCCACAGGCTCAGCCGTTGGCCCACCGCCCGCTGTAGGCGCTGGGCGCGCTCTGCAAGCGCGGCCAGCAGCACGGTTTGCTCCGGCGCGGCCAGGGCAGCGGCGGCCGTCGGTGTCGGCGCGCGCGCGTCAGCAGCAAAATCAGCAATCGTGTAGTCGGATTCATGCCCCACGCCGACCACCACCGGCAGCGCACAGGCGCGGATCGCACGCGCAACGATTTCTTCGTTAAAGGCCCACAGGTCCTCTAAGGTTCCGCCGCCGCGTACCAGCAGCAGCAGCTCCACCTCCTCCCGACGGCCAGCCACCTGAAGCATTGCAGCGATCCGCTCGGCAGCCTCCTGCCCTTGCACCGGCACCGGATAAACCACAATGCGACAATAAGGCGCGCGCTGCGTAAGCGTAGCCAGCACGTCGCGCAGCGCCGCGGCCTGCAGGGAGGTAACCACACCGATAGCGCGTGGCAGGGCCGGCAGTGGCCGCTTCAGGGCAGCGTCAAATAGCCCTTCTGCGGCAAGGCGATCGCGCAGCTGCAAGAATCGCTCGTACAGACGCCCCGCCCCCGTGGGCTGGAGTGACTCCACCAATAACTGATAGTCTCCACGCGGTTCGTATAACGCGACCTGTGCCAGCACCTCGACGGCCGCGCCATCCCGCGGCGGCTGCATCAGCAAGGCGTTGCGGCGGCGAAACATCACGCAGCGCACCTGCGCGCGCTCGTCCTTCAGCACGAAATACCAGTGTCCACTGGCAGCGCGCTGAAACCCCGACACTTCGCCGACCACTCGCACAAGTGGAAAGCCACGCGCCAGCAGCGCCGCTACGGCCCGGTTCAGCGCGGAGACGGTCAGCGGCTGGGCCGCTACGGGATCCTGCGCCAGCAAAACGTCGCTCGCCATCGCCACCATGCTGATTGCGCCCGCGGTCCAGAGCGCCCTAGCGGTGCGCCCGCTCGTCTACACTGCGCGCGCAATGACCAGTAAAGAAAGGAAGACATCGCGTGTTTGCGATCGTACAAAGTCTTGGCTGGCCAGTTTGGCCTCTGATCGTCGCGTCGATTGTCGCCCTCGCCCTCATCATCGAACGGTTAAGCGCGCTGCGGCGGGCACGCGTGGTGCCGCCCACCTTACTGCAGGACGTGCTCGCCCTGCATGCGAAGCGGCAGATTACCCCGGAGGTCATCAACCGCCTGGAGCAGAACTCGCCCCTTGGGCGGATTCTGGCCGCCGCTCTGCGCAACGAGCGGGCACCGCGCGACGTGGCGGTCCATGCCGTGGAAAGCGCCGGCGCACATGCCGCGCATGAGCTGTCGCGTTACTTGACGCTGCTCGGTTCGATCGGGTCGGTTGCTCCGCTGCTCGGTCTATTCGGTACCGTGGTAGGGATGATCGAGATTTTCGCTTCGCAGCAGGCGGGTTCAAACCCGCAACAGCTGGCGCATGGAATATCGCTGGCCCTGTATTGCACGGCGTTCGGCATCATCGTCGCTGTGCCGGCCGTCCTGATGTATCGCCATTTTCGCACCCGCGTGGAGACTTTCCTGGTCGAGATGGAGCAGCAGGCACAGCGGCTCCTGGATGCACTGTTCGCTGAGCAGACCGCACGGAGCAGCTAATGCGTTTTCGGCGTCCCTATCATGAAGAGCCAGAGGTTAATCTGATCCCGCTCATCGACGTGCTGCTGATCGTCCTGATTTTTCTGGCAGTTTCCACCACCTATTCGCGCTTTGCGGAACTGCAAATTGAATTGCCGCAGGCGGAAGCCAACCGCGCGCAAACCAGACCCCTCGAGATCCATGTTGGCGTTACCGCGGATGGCCGTATTGCAATCGAGCGCACGCTGCTCCCTGTGGTCGAACCAAGCGCGGTGGCCGAATATCTGGCGCGCGCAGCAAGCGGCCGCGATCAACCGCTGCTGGTGATCCATGCTGATGCGCAAGCGCCACACCAGGCAGTGATCAACGTACTGGAAGCAGCGCGGCTGGCCAACCTGCCGCGCCTGAGCTTCACTACGCAGCGGCACGCCGCTGCGCGCTGACGGTGACACCAGGCGATGGAGTTACGCGCACCGCTGGAAGCTTGGCTGCTGCGGGCGTGGCAACAGCGCGGGCTCTTCGCGCGACTGCTGACGCCACTGGCGGCAACGCACAAGCTGTGGTGGCACTTTGACCGTTGGCGCTACCGCGTTGGATTTGCCCATGCGCAGCGGCTGCCGGCGCCGGTGGTGGTCGTTGGTAACCTGACGGTCGGCGGCACTGGCAAAACCCCCCTCGTTATCGAAATCGTTCGCGCGCTGCGCGCGCGCGGCTGGAGCCCCGGCATCATTTCCCGCGGCTATCGAGCAAGGCGCCGTGAACCCCGCCTGGTCGCCGGTGACGGGAAAGCCGCCGATGACGGCGATGAACCGTTGCTGTTGGCGCGCGCCACCGAAGCACCGGTGGCAGTTGGCGTGGACCGCCTCGCAGCGGCGCATCTGCTGCTGCGAAGCCACCCCGCAACCAATGTGATCGTTGCCGACGACGGGCTACAGCACCGACAACTGGCGCGCGATGTCGAGATCGCGCTAGTGGACGAATTTGGTTTCGGCAACGGCTGGATGCTCCCGGCAGGTCCCCTGCGGGAGCCGCCACAGCGCCTGGCCGATGTCGATGCGGTGGTGCTGCGTGGACAGCCGGCCGTGCGGATCTCCTCCCCCTTCTTTCGGCTAAAGACACAGCTGGACGATGCATATGCGCTGGCAGACCCCAGCCAGCGGATTCGTCTGGCAGATCTTGCGGCCAAGCAAGCGCAGCAGGGCATCCGTCTGCTCGCCGCCGCTGGCATCGGCCACCCGCAGCGGTTTTTCTCGATGCTGCGCGAGCAGGGGCTCGCGTTCGAGGCGCTAGCGCTGGGCGACCACTATGACTTCCAGCGCAATCCGTTCGCCGGCCGCAGCTTCGACTACGCGCTGGTCACCGAAAAAGACGCCGTAAAATGCACGGCGCTAGACGGACTGGCCAGCGATGCGCGTATTTACGTCGTACCGCTACGTACCCAAATCGATGCAGCCCTGTTCGATCTGATCGAGCAACGACTGCGAACGACCCCCAACTGATCGCCAATGGATCCCCGTTTGCTCGAAATCCTCGTCTGCCCGATCACGAAAGGCCCGCTGGAATATGACAAGGCTCGGCAAGAGCTGATCTCGCGCGCTGCCGGTCTGGCGTATCCAATCCGCGACGGCATCCCGGTGCTACTGGAGAGCGAAGCGCGCCGTCTAGAGGAGCCGCCGGCCAGCGGCACATGACCAACTTCGTCGCGCTGATTCCGGCGCGGCTTGGCTCGACGCGGCTGCCGCGCAAGCCGCTGCTGGACATCGGCGGCGCACCGATGGTGGTGCGAGTGGCCCAGCGCGCGCAGGCTGCCGGCGCAGCGCGCGTGGTCGTTGCAACCGACAGCGAGGATATCGTCGCCGCTTGCGCGCAGCACCGGGTGGAGGCGCTGTTGACCTCCTCTGCGCACGAAACCGGCACCGATCGTCTCGCCGAAGCGTTTGCGCGCCTGGCGTTGCCCGACGCGACAATTGTTGTCAATGTGCAGGGCGACGAACCGCTGATACCGAGCCGCGTCATCACCGAGGTCGCCGCGCTGCTGGCCACGCGGCCCGACTGCGCAATCGCAACCGCCGCGCATCCGCTGGCGGATGCCGACGAGTTCTTCAACCCCAATGTCGTGAAGGTCGTCCTTGATCAAGACAACCGCGCCCTTTACTTTTCGCGGGCGCCAATCCCCTGGGCGCGCGAGGCCTTCGCCGCCGATCGCACCCGATTGCCACCGGCGCTGCCGGCTTACCGCCATGTCGGTCTGTACGCGTACCGTGGCACCTTCCTGCGGGCCTACCCGCGGCTTCCCCGTGCGCCGATCGAATGCTTTGAAAGCTTGGAGCAGCTGCGCGCACTGGCCGCTGGCTACCGCATCGCCGTCCTGACGCTGGCCCGCCCTCTGCCACCGAGCGTGGATACGGCCGACCAATTGCAAGCCGTGCGGGCCGCCTATGGTCTAGCCGCAGAAAGTTAAACGTCGCACCGCAACTGCGGCCCGCTGCGAGCGAGCAGCGCTTTCAGGTGCAAAGGCCATGGGCTATGGCGCGCGCACGCGGCTGCCGGACATTTCGCGTCAGTTCGTTGCGGGTGCCACCTTGGCCAATTTAGGTGCTGGCCTGGCCCGTCCAACCCTCGGGAGCATCGCAGCGGCTGTGGCTTGCGCGGTGCAACGACTCGCATCGAGCAGGTAACGACCTGACGCCTGCGGCATCGGCGGGCACCGGCGTCGCCGCGCCCGCAGCCGCACGCGCTATTCACCACACTGGCGCGTTGGCAGGCCAGCTGTCGCAAGCCGCGCGCACCCTGCAGGTAAAATTCAGTTGCCTTTTACGGGCGCGGCGCGTGAAGCCACATCCGCTGCCCGCGACGACGACAACGATCTGACTGAGGGGACGCGATGCGGCTGATACTTCTGGGCCCGCCAGGCGCCGGCAAGGGTACACAGGCGGCTTTGCTTGCCCAGCGCTTCGCTATCCCGCAGATTTCTACCGGCGAGATGCTGCGCGCCGCCGTGCGCGCTGGCACGCCGCTTGGTCTAGCCGCCAAAAAAGTCATGGACGCCGGCCAACTCGTTTCTGACGACATCATCATCAGTTTGGTGCGTGAGCGGCTGCACGAACCAGATTGCGCAAACGGGTATTTGTTCGACGGCTTTCCGCGCACCCTTGGCCAGGCCGAGGCACTGAAGGCGGCCGACATCCGGGCCGATTTCGTGCTGGAAATCGACGTGCCCGACGACGTCATTGTCGAACGGATGAGCGGACGGCGCGTGCATCCGGCCAGCGGCCGCACTTATCACGTGAAATTTAAGCCGCCGCGGGTACCAGACCGCGACGATGTAACTGGGGAGCCGCTGATCCAGCGCGATGACGACCGCGAGGAGGTGGTGCGCAAACGGCTAGCGGTCTATCACGCGCAGACGCGCATCCTCACGGATTATTACCGCCGATGGGCTGCCAGCGGTGACCCTGCGGCCCCGCAGTACCGCTGTGTGTCTGGCGTTGGCAGCGTCGAGGAGATCACCGAACGAGTATTGGCAGCGCTGCGCTGAAGCAGCGCTGCCGGCTTTCGCGTTGTTCATTACTGTCGTTTCGATAAGGAGAATCTATGTCATCCGGATTGATGCTGGCGCTGGCATGCGGCCTGGCAGCCGTTTTGTTCGGCGCATGGTCGATCTCATGGATCCTCGCCCAGCCGGCGGGCAACCCGCGCATGCAGGAAATCGCCGCAGCTGTGCAGACGGGGGCACAGGCCTATCTGAACCGGCAGTACCGCACGATCGCCATCGTCGGCATCGTGCTGGCGATCGTCATTGCCGTGGTGCCGCAGCTCGGCCTGTGGACCGCGATCGGTTTTGTGCTCGGTGCGGTGCTCTCCGGCGCAGCAGGCTACATCGGCATGAACGTGTCGGTGCGCGCCAATGTACGCACTGCGCAAGCCGCCACGCAGGGGCTGAACGCGGCACTTAACGTCGCCTTCCGCGGCGGCGCGATCACCGGGCTGCTGGTGGTCGGCCTCGGCCTGCTTGGGGTAGCTGGCTTTTACTGGCTCCTGACGGTTACGCACGCCTCGAGCAACCCGCGTGAGCTGCTGCACCCGATGGTGGGCTTCGCCTTCGGGGCCTCGTTGATTTCGATCTTCGCGCGGCTCGGTGGCGGGATCTTTACGAAGGGCGCCGACGTCGGCGCCGACCTCGTCGGCAAAGTCGAGGCCGGCATTCCGGAGGATGACCCGCGCAATCCGGCGGTGATCGCCGACAATGTCGGCGATAACGTCGGCGACTGCGCTGGCATGGCCGCCGACCTGTTCGAAACCTTCGCGGTGACGGTCGTGGCCACGATGCTGATTGGCGCCTTGGCGTTTAAAGGCACGGATGCCGGCATCGTCTATCCGTTGGCTCTTTCCGGCGCCTCGATCATCGCCTCAATCATCGGCTGTTTCTTTGTCCGTGCCAGCGAGGGCGGAAAAATTATGAATGCGCTGTACCGGGGGCTGATCGTCTCCGGTGTCCTGGCGCTGGTGTTGTTCTATCCAGTCACCAGCTGGCTGCTTGGCCCAGTGGCCACCGTCACCGGGGTGACGGTCGTAAACCTGTACCTTTCGGCGGTCGTGGGGTTAGCCCTAACGGGTGCGCTCGTATACATCACCGAGTACTACACGGGAACGCAATTCAGCCCAGTGCGCTCCGTTGCCCAAGCCTCCACGACCGGCCATGCGACCAACATCATTGCTGGGCTAGCGGTGTCAATGAAAGCTTGCGCGTGGCCGCTCATTGCGATCTGCGCGGCCATCCTCGTCTCCTACCAGCTGGCGGGTTTGTATGGCATCGCGGTAGCTGCCACCGCCATGCTGTCGATGACCGGCATTATCGTCGCGTTGGATGCGTACGGCCCGATCACCGACAATGCAGGCGGCATCGCCGAGATGGCCGAGTTGCCGAAAGAGGTGCGTAACATCACTGATCCACTGGATGCAGTGGGCAACACAACGAAAGCGGTAACGAAGGGTTACGCGATCGGCTCCGCCGGCCTGGCCGCGCTCGTGCTGTTTGCCGACTACACCGGCGGCTTAGAGCAGGCTGGCATCAAAACAGCGTTCGACCTTTCCAACCATAAAGTCATCATCGGGCTATTCATCGGCGGCTTAATCCCCTACTTGTTCGGCGCGATGGCAATGGAAGCAGTCGGTCGCGCAGCCGGCAGCGTGGTTGAGGAGGTGCGGCGGCAGTTCCGTGAAATCAAGGGCATCATGGAACGCACCGCCAAGCCCGACTACAGCAAGGCCGTCGACATGCTGACCACTGCAGCGATTAAGGAAATGATGATTCCGTCGCTGCTGCCCGTGCTGGTACCAATCCTGGTGGGCGTAATCCTGGGGCCTGAGGCGCTCGGCGGTGTGTTGATGGGCACAATCGTCACTGGCCTGTTCGTCGCCATTAGCATGACTACCGGTGGCGGCGCTTGGGACAACGCGAAGAAATACATCGAAGAAGGCCACCACGGCGGCAAGGGTTCGGAAGCCCATAAAGCCGCGGTGACAGGCGATACGGTCGGCGATCCGTACAAAGACACGGCCGGCCCGGCTGTCAACCCGCTGATCAAGATCATCAATATTGTGGCGCTCTTGATTGTGCCGATCATCGCCACGCTGCACGGTGGCAAGCCGTCGGCGGCAAGTCCGGCTGCGCTTGCGCCGGCGGCCGCGCAGTCGACGGCAACGACGTCTCTGCCAGGCTTCGGCACCGGCGCCGCGCTAGCGGCCGCGACGCCGCTGCTGGCGACCGCATCAACGCAACTGATCTCACCGGCCGATCACGGACAACGCCACGTAGTCGCTGACGGTCGCGACTGGCTCAACCACGAGATTGCGGCTGGCCACCCCGACGTGGTGCGCGACGCTGACCGTGCCGCCGCCCTACACGAAAACGAAACGCGCCTGCCGGGCGCTACTGCGCGCGCGATTACAGGCGCAACGGAGGCAAACGAAGCGCGGCTGCTTGCGGTTGCGCGGCACTGAGGCGTGGCGCCTAGAAGCGGCGCA
The DNA here is from genome assembly GCA_025055385.1 of Burkholderiaceae bacterium. Classification (GTDB taxonomy): domain Bacteria; phylum Pseudomonadota; class Gammaproteobacteria; order Burkholderiales; family Burkholderiaceae_F; genus JAKANT01. The sequence goes on from JANWXE010000149.1 coordinate 38,673, forward strand.
TCAGCTTGTCGAGTATCGTCAGTCATCGCAAAGGAGCGACCGATGGAAATTAAGGACAGCGTCTTCATTGTCACTGGCGGCGCCTCTGGCCTAGGCGGTGCCACGACGCGCATGCTGGCCGAAGCTGGCGGGCGTGTCGTGATCGCCGACGTGCAGGTCGACAAGGGCGAAGCGCTGGCGCGCGAGCTAGGCAGCGCCGCGCGCTTCGTCCGCTGCGATGTGACCAGCGAAGCCGACGGTCGGGCGGCGGTGGAGGCAGCCCTGCGCCTCGGCCCCTTACGCGGCCTAGTGAATTGCGCGGGCATCGCCATCGGCGAACGAACAATCGGCAAGGACGGCCCGCACCGGCTGGAGTCGTTTACGCGGGTCATCCAGGTCAATCTGATCGGCACCTTCAACATGATCCGACTAGCCGCCGATGCGATGGCCAAGCAGATGCCGAATGCAGATGGCGAGCGCGGTGTGATCGTTAACACCGCCTCCGTAGCGGCTTTCGATGGGCAGATCGGCCAGGCCGCGTACGCCGCTTCCAAAGGCGGAGTGGTCGGCATGACGCTACCGATCGCGCGTGACCTGGCGCGCAGCGGTATCCGCGTCGTGACGATCGCGCCCGGCATTTTCGAGACCCCAATGATGCACGGCCTGCCGCCGGAAATTCAGCAGTCGCTGGCCGCGCAGGTGCCGTTTCCTCCGCGCCTGGGCCGGCCGTCTGAGTATGCCCACCTTGTCAAGGCGATTCTGGAAAACGGCATGCTCAACGGCGAGACGATCCGCCTCGATGGCGCGATCCGCATGCAACCGAAGTAAAGGAGGGAATCCGGATGACGATCCAAGTTGGACAGCGGCTGCCGGATGGCACGCTGCAAGAGTACATTGAGGTTGAAACCGCCGGCTGCCCGGTCGGGCCTAACAGCTTCCAAGTTGCTGACCTGGTCAAAGGCAAGCGCATCATCATCTTCGGCGTACCAGGCGCCTATACGCCGACTTGCTCGGCCAAACACCTGCCAAGCTACCTGCAGCACTATGACGCGCTGAAGGCCAAAGGCATCGACGAGATCTGGTGCATGGCCGTCAACGATGCGTTCGTAATGGGGGCCTGGGGGCGCCATGAAAAGGCCACTGGCAAGATCCGCATGATGGCCGACGGCTCGGCGGAGTACACGAAAAAACTGGGGCTAGAGCTGGATCTGACCGCGCGCGGCATGGGCGTGCGTTGCCAGCGCTTCGCAATGCTGGTCGAAGACGGCGTCGTCAAGGCGCTTAACGTTGAGAAACCCGGTCAGTACGAAGTCAGCAGCGCCGAGGCAATGCTCAAGCTGCTGTAGACCTCAGCCGCGCAATATGAGGTCACGCGGCCTCAGTCCGAGCAACCAAAGCGTGCCAAAGTAGGCGGCCATCGCCGCGGCGATGGCCGCTGCCAACAACGCGGCGCGCAGCACCCAACGGCTGGCCAATACCTGCCAGTCGATCCACACATTCGCCGCTAGCAAAGTGAGCGCCAGTACTGCCAGCGCCGCCAGCAGCTTCAGCAGGAACAGACGCCAACCCGGCAGGGGCTCGTATAGGCCTGCGCGTCGTAACCCAACGAACAAGAACGCCGCGTTCGCGCATGCCCCCAAGCCGACCGACACCGCCAGTCCCGCATGCGCCAACCACGGCACCAGCACCAGGTTGGCGAGCTGAGTGGCGATCAGCACGCCGACGGCGATGCGCACGGGCGTCTTAACATCCTGGCGGGCGTAAAAACCGGGCGCCAGGATCTTCACCGCGATCAGCCCGACCAGCCCCACCGCATAACCCACCAGCGCGCGCGCCGTCTGTTGCACATCCAACCAGGTGAACCGGCCGCCCTGGAACAGCACCGCGACCAGCCCCTCGGCCAACAGACCCAGTCCGAGCGCCGCCGGCAAAGCTAGCAGCAGCGTCAGCCGCAGCCCCCAATCCAGCAGCCGGCGGTAATCCGCAAGGCGGTTTTCCGCATAGGCTGCGGACAAATTAGGCAGCAGTACGGTGCCAAGCGCCACCCCAAGCAGCGCAGTCGGAAACTCCATGAGCCGGTCGGCAAAGGCCAGCCAGGTGACGCTGCCGGTGGACAGCCGCGACGCGATGTTCGTGTTAATGATGATCGACAGCTGCGCCACCGAAACCGCTAACACCGCCGGCAGCATCAAGCGCAGGATGCGGTGCACGCCCGGATCGCGGAAGGCCTGCAGCACACCGCCGAGGCGCGGCAGCATGCCGATGGCGGCAAGCGCCGGCAGCTGCAGCGCGAGCTGCAGCGCGCCGCCAACGACCACTGCCGCGGCGAGCGCCAAGATCGGCGGATCGAAGTGAGGCGCCGCCCACAACGCTGCCGCGATGAAAGATAAATTGAGCAACACCGGAGTAGCAGCCGGCACCGCGAAGCGCTTGAACGTGTTTAAAACCCCCGCAGCAAGAGCCACCAGCGACATAAAAAGGATGTACGGAAACATCCAGCGAGTCATCGTCGTGGCCAGCGCGAAGGCAGATGAATCGCGCGCCAAGCCCGTGGCGATTAACCAAACCAACGCCGGTGCCGCAAGCACCCCAAGCAGCGAAACCAGCAGCAGCGACCAAAACAGGGCCGAGGTCACGCGGTCCACCAGCAGCCGCGTGCCGGCGTCGCCCTGCCGCGCTCGCACGTCCGCCAGGATCGGCACGAAGGCCTGCTGGAATGCGCCCTCTGCGAACAGCCGCCGCAGCAAATTGGGGATACGAAATGCCACGTTGAAGGCGTCGGTTGCAGCGTTGACGCCGAAGATGCGCGAAATCAGCAAATCGCGCGCCAGGCCCGTTATGCGCGACATGAGCGTCAGGCCGGCGACAGCCGCTGCTGCACGCAGGAGATTCATCGCAGCGACCAGCCAGTGGCCCGCAGCGGCAGTCCGGTTGCACGCCGCGCACTCGCCGTTTTGTCTAAGCCCTGCGCCGCTGGTATAGTGCGTCCCTTTGCAAACTCTCGGCGCCGCGTCGGTCGCGCGCCGCAACTTACGTTTTCTCTCTGCACAGTTTGACTATGGCCAACACCAAGCAGGCTCGCAAACGCGCGCGCCAGGCGCAGGCGCGCAATACCCGCAACTCGGCTTTGCGGTCGCGCCTGCGCACGGCCATCAAGGCGGTGCGCAAGGCGATTGCCGCCGGTGACAAGAATGCCGCCAATGAACTGTTCCGCAAGGCGACCAGTGTGATTGACTCAATCGCCGACAAAGGCATCGTGCACAAGAACAAAGCGGCCCGCCATAAGAGCCGACTTGCGGCTGCCATCAAAGCGATGGCATAACGGAAAGCAGCCACCGTACCGGCCGCAACCGCGGCCGGCGGCCGCCCGCCCCCGCTCGGTGATCGGCCCCGGGGCACGGGCCCCCCGCAGGCGGCTAACAACC
>JANWXE010000153.1 GCA_025055385.1 Burkholderiaceae bacterium
CGGGGTGACGGGCACCGCGGCGCTGACGGCGAGCGCCGGCTTCACGCGGCTTGCGCCCCTGGCGCTGATGGCGCCCGCTTACCTGCTGTGCTTCGTCGCGCTGACGCGCGCGTTAAAGACGCTGTCGATCGGCGTGGCGTACGCCATCTGGTCTGGCGTCGGCATCGCCGCCATCACGCTGATCGGCTGGCGGGTCTTCGGCCAGCACCTGAACGCCGGTCAGCTCGCGGGCATCGCGTTGATCATCGCCGGCGTGGTCGTGATCCAGCTGCTGTCGCGGCGCGACGCGCGCTAAACATTCCGCTGGCCGTTAAGCCGCCGGTTTGACCCAGCGGAAAACACGCAGCGGCGGCACGTTGACTATCTCCCAGCGGACCCGTGGTGCGCCTAGATGCGGCGCAAGGAAGCGGGCAACGTGGCCGCGCACCTGGTAGGCGACGAAACGTCCGCCCGGCGCCAAACACTGCGCAATGGCCGCTGCAATACGTTCCGCGCTTGCCTTCGGCATCGTCGAAAAGGGGATGCCCGAGACAATCACCTCCGGCGCCGGCAGCCGCCAGCGCTGCAACAACTCCGGCAATTCCTCCGCGCTGCCCAACTGTACGATGACGCGAGGGTCATCAAGCCGCGCTCGCAAGCGCGCGTGAAAATCCGCATTCAACTCGATCGCCAGCAGGCGTGCCTCTGGCCGCATCGCTGCAAGCAGGGCGCGGGTGGTGCCGCCGGTCCCAGGGCCGAGCTCAACGAGGCTACGCGCCTGTTCCGCCTGCGCCGCGCGCACCAGCCACCGTTCCAGAAACGAGGAACTCGGCCACACGGACCCGACTTGCTCGGGATGCGCAATAAAGCCGCGCAGAAATGCGATCTGATCGGACACGAGGCTTGCAAATTGTGCCGGCAGCGGACGCGGCGTCGCGGCGGCCACCGCTTTGGCCGCCTCCGGCTGAGCGGTCGCACTGAGGCGCCGGGGCTCCGCGCGCCGGCGCTGTTGTGGTTCTGGGTGCATCATCATCCTCCCTGGGGCGGGCCGGCAGCATACAGGCGAATGCAGCGCTGTGGTGAGCCGGCTCTGGCGTTCGCATTCAACTCGGCCACGTTGCGCCTGGCTCGTGCTGGTCCAGCATCGAGAACCGAACCGGCAGGATCTCCCGTGTGCTCACCGCGCCCATTTCGTCTTTTTTTACGAGCACCAATTGTTGCGCATCCGGTCGTCCGGTCGGCAGCACCATTCGGCCACCCGGTCGAAGCTGCTGCAACAAGCGCGGCGGAATTCGCGTCGACGCGGCAGTCACTATGATCTTGTCAAACGGTGCCGCCTCTGGCCAGCCTGCCACGCCGTTGTCATTGCGCACCTCCACGTTCTGGTAACCCAGTCGCGACAAACGGCGGCGCGCCGCAGCGGCCAGTTCGGCAATCAGCTCGACCGTGAAGACCTGCGCCACCAGCTCAGCCAGCACCGCCGCTTGATAGCCCATACCTGTGCCGATTTCGAGCACACGGTCCGTCGGCTCGGGCGCGAGCAGATCGGTCATCAAGGCCACGATAAACGGCTGCGAAATCGTCTTGCCAAAGCCGATCGGCAGCGGAGTATCCGCATACGCGTATCGCCGCATCGGCGGCGGCACAAACTCGTGGCGCGGCACCTTCTCCATTGCCGCCAGCACACGCCGGGAAAGCGCCGCCTTGCCGATTCGCAGACAGGCAAAGATCGTCTGCGCGACGATTTGCCCCACCATCAGCCGCCGTAGCTCGGCAAACTGCGCGTCGCTCATTTTTATTAACGAGTAATCACCACGAGCACGCTGCAGTGCGCGTGCTCAATCAGCGCCGGCGAGCGCGATGCGCGCCACCAGCGCGCCGCCCAACTGTCCAGGTGCTTGTGCCCAACTACAATCAAATCAGCATCGACGCGGCGCGCGTAGCTGGTAATCGCTTCCACCTGATCGCCAACCAGCACCTCCCCGCGCGCCGGATAACCCGCGTCGGCAAGTCGGCGCAGCCCATCGTCGAGAATGGCTTGGTAATTGCGCCGCAGCTCCTCCTGCAGCGCTGAGTCGTAGACCACCCCTTCGACCGCCACCAGCGGCGCCGCTGGCGGCATCACCGCGATGAGATGCAGCTCAGCGTGGCTCCACTGCGCGATGTCCAATGCGTCCAGCAGAGCCTTCTGCCCGGTCTCCGAGCCGTCATAGGCCAACACGATGCGCTTATACATGAGCCCTCCCCGCCGCAGCCTTGCGCTGACAATCTACCCGATGGCGGGCTGGCGGCGCCACGGTGATGGCAGCGGCCACGGCCATGCGCGCGCCCACACGTGCGGGCAAACACGCGCGCCCTGGCAGCGGCCGCTGCCACCGATACGCCAGTAGCCGTCCGCACGCAATTCCTGAAAGCCAAAGGGACAGAAGACAGCGCCGCCCCCCATGTGCGCCGCGCCTGGCGCGGTTGCGCCGCTTTCCCTGTGCGCCTTTTACGGGCAGAGCCCGCTATCGAACCACAGCGCATTGGCGCCCGCTGGCGCGATCAGCTCGAGCTGAAGCGCAAACACCGGCTTCCCGCCGATCTGGCCGGCACGGTCAACAAGAGGAAACTTAACCACACCGCGGGCAGTGTTTGGCTCCGCAGGGCATGCAGGCGCAGCGCACGTGAAAATTCCATCCCATGCATGGCTAGTAGCGCGACTGAATCCGATCGGTCAGCCGCGCCAACGACTTGCATGATCTCCGCGGCGCCATACAGCCTCAGCGAATGCCGCATCGCCGTGCCGCCAGCAGTGGGCTGCCGCTAGGCGAGCCAGTCCGCACGGCAGAAGCAGCATCCACGTAGCGCGAAGGTCTCGTCGCGCTGCGTCAACCGCTCTGCGCGCAATTGCAGCCGTACCGTGCGCTGCGAATACCCAATCGGCTCAGATGCGCGGGCCCGGTTTTAACAGTCGCGCGACAACCCACCCCGTTGCATCCAAAACCGCGGCGCCAGCACGATATCGCGAGAAGGCGCTATCGCCGCTCGATCCAATACAGCGCGCCTGCCGCCACAATCAGCCCCAGCAAGCTCGGCAGCGCAGCTACCACCGCCGGCGGCCACGCCTGCAGCAAGCCAAGATGCGAAAACAGCTTATTGAGCATGTAAAACAGCACGCCAATCATCACACCGGCGAAGATCTTCAGGCTCACACTGCCGGCCCGCACATGCAAATATGCGAACGGCAGCGCAAGCATCATCATGACCAGCACCGCGAGCGGGTAAAAAAGCTTGTTCCAAAGCGCAATCTCGTAGCGGTCGGTTTGCTGGTGATTTGCAGATAAATGTCGCACGTACTGCGCGAGCGCAACCACCGACATACGCTCTGGCTGCACCAACAGCACGCCGAAGATGTCTGGGGTCAGCTCGGACGGCCAAAGCCGCAGCGCTTCGCGCACGATCTGGGTGCGGGCGGCCGTCGGCTGCAGATCATCGGCTGCGACCAGGGGCAGACGCGTTTCGACGAGATTGGTCAGCTCCCAGCCGCGACCTTCCTCTCCCTCTCGATAACGGCCGCGCTCAGCACGCGCGATCGCGCGTAAGCGGAAGTCGCGGTCAAATTCAAACGCCCGCCAGCCCTCCACCGTACCGTCCGGCTGCACGCGTGCCACATTAACGAAGCTCAGCCGCTCAATCTGGCCATCGGGACTGCGCCATGCATCGCGCGCCCATACACCGGAGCGGAACTGCTGCGCCAGCGGCGCGCCAAGCGCACGCAGCTTAGACTGCCGCGCCAGTCGCTCTGCCGGCGGTGCAAGCAATTCGCCGACAGCATACGTCGCTGCCACCAACACCGCACCGATAGACAGCACCACGAGCACTAGCCGCGCGGTGCTCATGCCGGACACGCGCATGATCGTGAATTCGGCGTTGGCGGCCAGACGCGATAACGCAAAGATGGTGCCAATTAACGCGGCAATCGGCATCAATTCATAGATGCGCGTCGGTTGGATCAACAGCACATAGCGGAAGACCTGCGGCAGCTGGTAACCTGCGCGCCCGACTTCCTCCAGTTCGTTGATCAACTCGAAAAACGCAAACAGCGACAGCAGCGCGAATAAGACCAAACCGGTGGCGCTGACAATTTGGCGCGCCAAATAGCGGCTTAGCGTTCTCATCGCAGCCGCGCCCGCCACCGGGGCAGGCTGAACCCGCGCGGCAGCCAACGCTGCAGATAGATGCGCTGCATGAACAGCAACATCACCAACGCCGCCACGACGGCATGCACCAGCCAGGCGGCGAGGTAAAACGGGATGCGCTCCTGCTGTACCCAGGCCTGCATCACCGACAGCGCGTTGTTGTAAAGCAAGAATGCCAGCACGGCTACAATCAAGTTAAACGACCGGCCGATACGCGGGTTGGTGTAGGCAAGCGGAATGGCCAGCAGCGCCAGCAGCAACGCCACAACCGGCGCGCCTAGCCGCCGCAGCAGCTCACCGCGAGCATACGGCGTATCCTCAATCCACAGCTGCAGCGTGGTCTTGGCCCGCGCTGCCAGCTCGGCGATCGGCGCTTCCGGTTTGACGTCTAGCCGCACGCGGTAGCGCTCAAACTCGGACACGCGGTATTCAGCCTCTCCCGGCGCACCCTCATAACGGCGCCCACGCTCTAGCACGAGATGGCGCTCGCCTCGCTCCCCCACCTCGATCGAACCCTGGGCGGCGACGATGACACCCTCACGCCCTTGACTGCGGTGATTAACAAAGATGTTGTGCACACGCGCGCCGTCTACGTCCACTGCCTCAACGAAGAACACGCGGTCGGCGCTGCTCGACTCAATGAAGCGCCCCGGCGCTACTTTGCTGACATCATCGCGGTTTTCAAAGCGCTTGCGGCTTTCGACGATCTGGTGCTGTGACCACGGCGACACCACCAGCGCCAACAGCGCAATCAGCACGATAACCGGAGTGCCAAAGCGCAACACCGGCCCAACCCACGCCAATAGACTCTGGCCGCAGGTGAACCAGACCACCATTTCGGAGTCGCGGAAGGCGCGCGACAGGCTCATCAGCACGGCGATAAACAGCGTCAGGGTGAGCACCGTCGGCAGCTGCGTCAGCGCCACTAGCGCCACCAGCTGGAACACCGCCTGACTGTCGACGCGACCGCCAGCGGCTTCCCCCAAGATGCGCACTAAGCCCACGGAGAAGACGATCGTGAAAAGCACCGTGAATACGGCGCTTGCGGTATTCGACAGCTCGCCGATGAGTGCGCGTTTGAAGATCACGATGTGCAGATGGGCGCCGACGAGGAGCCGCAGAAGCCCGCCGCTATACTGCGACGCCTCTGCGCGGCCTGTCGCGCCGCGCACAACGACGCGAAGCGAGAAACGCGATGGACTTTATCACGAAGGTCGGAAGCGCCGATACGTGTAAAGCGGATTGTGTCGCGGTGGGCGTCTACGCCGATGGCGAGCTGACGCCGGCAGCCCAGCGCATCGATGCCCGCAGCGGCGGCGCCGTGCGCGCTGCGATCCGCAGCGGCGACATGACGGGCAAGCGTGGCAGCGTGCTGCTGCTGCGCGCGCTGCCAGGTGTGGCCGCTCCGCGCGTACTATTGGTCGGCTTGGGCAAGGCCGCGGAGCTTCACGAGAAAGCCTACGCAGAGGCCGTCCGTGCCGCCGTCAAAGGTGCTGGCAGCGGTACGCGTGACCTTGCGCTGGCCGCCACAGACTGGGCGGTCCGCGGACGTGATACCCGCTGGCAAGCGCAGCTGCTAGCCCTGGCCGCCCGCGAAGTCGTCTACCGCTTCGACGAGCTGAAAAGCAAGCGCGACTCAACTGACACCTTCCCGACGCGCATCCTGCTGCCTGCACCCGATGCAGCAGCGCAGCGCGCAGCCGCGCTCGGTTTGTCCGAAGGCAACGCGATCGCCAACGGCGTCGATCTAGCCAAACGCCTAGGAAATTTGCCCGGTAATGTCTGCACACCGCGCTATCTCGGCGAACAAGCGCGCGTGCTAGCGCGCACCTTTAAGCTCGGTGTAGAGGTCCTTGACGAGCGGCAGATCGAAAAGCTCGGCATGGGCTCGTTCCTGTCGGTGGCGCGCGGTTCCGAGGAGCCCCCGCGGCTGATCGTCCTGAAATACCAGGGGGGCGGCAAAAGCGCAGCCCCTTACGTGTTGGTCGGCAAAGGCATCACGTTCGATTCCGGCGGCATTTCGATTAAGCCGGCCGCCAACATGGATGAGATGAAATTCGATATGTGCGGAGCGGCCGCCGTCTTCGGCACGCTGCGCGCGCTGGCAGAGCTGAAGGCGAAAATTAACGTGGTCGGGATCGTGCCGGCCTGCGAGAACCTGCCGTCGGGCCGCGCCAACAAGCCGGGGGACATCGTCAAGTCGATGTCCGGGCAGACGATTGAAATCCTAAATACCGACGCCGAGGGTCGGCTGATCCTATGCGATGCGCTGACCTACGCGCAGCGGTTTAAGCCGGCGGCGGTCATCGACATCGCGACGCTGACGGGAGCCTGCGTCGTGGCACTGGGCAATGTCAACTCGGGGTTGTTCGCCACCGACGAGAAGCTCGCTGAGGACCTGCTGCGCTGCGGCCGCGCGATGCTCGATCCGGCCTGGCGGCTGCCGCTAGACGACGACTACCAGGACGACCTGAAGTCAAATTTCGCCGACATGGCCAACATTGGCTCGCCCGGCAACGCTGGCGCGGTGATCGCCGCCTGCTTTCTGGCGCGCTTCACTAAGGCGTATCCTTGGGCGCATCTAGACATTGCCGGAACGGCCTGGAGACGCGGTGCGGCAAAGGGCGCCACCGGGCGGCCGGTACCCTTGTTGACGCAGTTCTTGCTGGAGCGCGCCGCCAGCCGTTGAGCTGTCTGCGCGGCCCGCCGCAACTGGGCGCCGGCACCAAAAATGCGCGTCGATTTTTATTTCAACGTGGAGGACCGCCTACAGTACGCTTGCCGCTGGGTCCGCAAGGCGCGCGCCGCCGACAAGACCGTGCTGGTTTATGCGCGCGATGCAGCGCGGTTGGCACGTATCGATGCCGCATTGTGGCTTTTCTCGGCGCTTGATTTCCTACCACATGTATATGCTGATTCGCCGCTGGCAGAAGACACGCCGGTGCTGCTGACGCTGGATGCACATGCCGCGCCGGCCCGCGATCTGTTCTTGAACTTGGACGATGCCGTGCCGCCCGATTTTGCGCGCCTGGCGGCACGCCACGAGCGGCTCATCGAAATCGTAGGCCGCGACGATCATGACCGAGCCCTTGCGCGGGCGCGGTTTCGCGCGTACCGCGAGGCCGGCTTTGCCCCTCACCCTTTCGATGTAGCCCGCCAGGAGGCAATATGAGCGACGGGCCAGGGAGTCGCGATGTTCCAGCGCCCAGCGCGATGCGGGCGACGCGGCAAGTGGACAGGGTGGCACGCGACGATCCGACAATTCCCGTGTTGACCGAACGCATAACGCTGCCAGCGTTCGAGCTCGAGCTGGACCTACCCCAACCGCCGCTGACCCAGCAGGACGCAAGTAGTGCCGTCACGACGGGATCGTCGGCTGCACCGACCAAGCCCGAGCACGCAGCCGGCGCGGCGGCGCCGAAACCGCCGCCCGATTTCCTGATTGACGCTCAGCTGCAGCCGCTGCGTGAGGCGATCGTGCTTGCGCTAGCGCGCGAGCTGCCCGCGCAGGCCGAGCAGCTTGTGCACCGGCATTTGGAGAGCGCCTTGGAAGAGACCGCGCAACGGCTTGCCGCGGCCCTACGCGCAGCGCTGAGCGCCACGCTGCGGCAGGCCGTCGAACTGGCCGTGCAGGAGGAGCTGCGGCGAATCGCCTCCCCGATGGTCGACACGCCGCCAGCGGCGGACCGCTAATCAGACGCCCTGCTTAAGCAGCGGCGCGCGCAGGGCCTCCTGTAAGAGCGTTAAGCTTTCTGCTAGGTGCGCGCGCGTCGTTGCGCTCAGGCGCCGGTTGCCAAGCGCGCGCGTCAGATCAGCCTGCAGACCCACCGCCAAGTCGCGCAGTACCGCGCGCACGTCGGCGGCCACCGTCGGCGTGGCGCGCACCAGCGCCGCCGCCACGCGGCGCACGTGCTCGCGTTGCAGGTTGCGCCGCAGCGTGTCGATGTCGCGGCCGCTCTTCAGTTCGCTCCAGATCGCTGCGGCCAGCGTCCGTTGCACGTCGGCAAAGCTCAAGAGTTGACGCGGGTCGGTCGCCTTCGTTTCGGCATCGGCCAGCCGCGCCGCCAGCGCGTCGGCCATCAGCGCATCGAGCGCGACGCGCTGGAAGTTGAGTACCGCGCTGGCCAGGCTGAAGTCGGGGCTGGGATCAGCAGGGCGGCCGGGGCGGAAGCGCTCCAGGTGGTCTACTCCCAGCCTCTGCATGAAAAGTGGATCGAAACGAAAACTATCGGCGGAAAATACTTCGCGCGCCAGCAATGCCAGCGCCTGCCGTTGCTTGTCAGCTGGCACGGGCAGCAGCGCAGGCTGGTTACTGCCAGCGACTTCGCGCGACACATACACGCCGCCGACGTACTTGACGATGTTGGGTACGACGGCGGCGATACGGGCCAGACCACGCGCCAGGTTGCGGCGATAAAAAGCCAGCGTCTCTTGCGGAGCCAACGTCCGCTGTGCGGTGCGCCGCCACAGCTCGCGCGCCAGCGCGAAGGAGCGCTCATAGTAGGCGAGCGGGTCGTCGCCCAGATCGAAGCGATTGACGCGGGGATCGACGCCCAGCGCAAGGGTGCCAAACCCAGCGTCGGCGTCGTTGCCGTAGGCGAGCGCCGGATCGGTGGCCGAGCGACCTGCGATGCGGGCCAGTTCGGCTCGCTCGCGCTCCGGCGGAAACTCGCTGTACGCGTACTCGATCGCCCAATAGTCGTAGGCACCCAGCGTGACCTGGTGGTAGATCGAGGGCGGCTCATTTTCCAGCGGAATGTTCAGCGCGTTGTAATCCATCACCGAGTGCGAAATGCCGTGCGCGCGCACGTAGGCGGCATCGCGCAGCTGCGCCAGTTTCACGCCGCTGGAGGCGCGAAAGTTATGCGCCAACCCGAGCGCGTGTCCGACCTCATGCATCACAACATCTTTTAAGCTGTCTGCGATGAAGCGCTCGGCTTCCGGGCCATCGGGGTCGATGACGCCGCGCGCCACCAGCAGGTCAAACGCAAACGCAGCCTGCGCAAGCGCCTCAAACGCGTAAGTGCAGCGGTGTGCTTCGAGCAGGTCCGCTAGCGACGCCGGCGGCTTCGGCAACGTCTCGCTAACTTGCATCCGCCCCAGCCGCACCCAGTTTTCCGGAATGATCACGTTGCCGCGCAGAATCTCCCCAGTGCGCGGATCCGACTGGCTAGGGCCGACGGCCACCGCACCGGGCCCCTCCATCGCGAACCAGCGCACCGCCAAGTGACGCGTACCCTCCAGCGTGCTGAAGTCGGCATCGGGCGGCTGCTGGCGCACGATCAGCGCGTCTTTAAAGCCGACTCGCTCGAAGGCCTTGTTCCATTCGAGAATGCCGGCGCGCACCGCTTCGCGAAAGCGCTCCGGAATGTTGCGGTCCATCCAGACGACAATCGGCTCCTTCGGCTCCGACAGCGGCGCTTGCGGATCCTTTTTCTCTAGCCGCCAGCGTTTGATGTAGTGCGTACGCCGGTCGTCGCTGCTTGCGTCGCTTAAGTCCACAAAGGCAACCGTGAAATGCCCAAGCCGCTGATCAGCCACACGCGGGCGCATCGCCTCTTTCGGCAACGGCGTCAACGTATAAACGTAGGTCAAAAACAGGCTGCGCGGATCCGGGACGGTCTGCACCGGATTGGGCTGCGGGGTATTGGGCGCCGGCGGGGTCGCCGGCGGCGCCGGCAGCTTGGGGATCGCGTAGTGCGCTCGGTAGGTGATGAAGGTGCCTTCGGCGCTGGCGCGCGCGCGCTCGATCGCGCTGTTGGGTCGGTCCAGGGTATAGGCGACGCGATACGCCGTTTCTAGCGTCGTCTGAGCACCCGCGATGTCACCCCCAAGCAGCGCGGCCGCATCGATCAGTACGCTTTTGCGCTCCGGATGCGGGGCGGAGACGATCGGCGCCGACGCAAGCAAGCTGTCTGAATAACTTTCACGCACCGCTGCTTCCAGCGGCGTGCCGGCAGGCGCTCGAACCTGCAGGTTGCGTGCCAGCAATTGCACGTTGTTGCCGACCCGGCGCAGCACCACCACGTATTCTTGCCCCAACAGGCCCGGTAAAAAGGGCCGCTCACCAAGGCCGCTGGCCAGGGTCACTGCAAAGAAAAACGGCTGATCGAATTGCTCCGGCGCGATCTCCAGCCAGACACGCTCTTCCTTTTGCCAGACGGTGAGAAAGCCGCGCATTTCCTTGGCATCTCGGACCACTTCCGCGAATGGGCGCGGCGGCGGCGCCTCCCCAGGCCTGGCAGACGGGGCGGCCGGCGCCGCCGGCGGGGCGGGCGCCGTCGGCGGCGGCGTGGAAGCCGGTGCCGGAGCAGGCGACGGCGCGACAGCCGTGCTCGTGACAGTCTGTGCGACCGAGTGGGCCGCAGACAGCGAGGCTGCCCACCCGGCCAGCACGGCTGCGCATGTCACGGCGGTCATGCGGTGGCGAAGCATCGTCAGCATGCAAGTGAAACCGGCAAAACTCGCAAGCCTAGATTCGATTCCCATAAAATTCAAATACCTTGCGCCCACCGATGGCGCGCTGCATCAAAACGTCGATGAACGCCGCTGCTGACGATCCGCTGCATTCCCTCGCCAAGAGCTTTGATCCTGCCGCCATTGAGCGGCGCTGGTATCCAGTGTGGGAGGCACGCGGGTATTTCAAACCGAGTCTAGACGCCAGCCGGCCCTCGTTTTGCATCCAGCTGCCACCCCCCAACGTCACCGGGGTGCTGCATATGGGACACGCGTTCAATCAAACCATCATGGACGCGCTAACCCGCTATCACCGGATGCGCGGCCACAATACGCTGTGGCTGCCAGGTACCGATCACGCCGGCATCGCCACTCAGATCGTCGTGGAACGACAGCTGCAGCTGCAGGGTGTGACGCGGCAGCAGCTTGGGCGGGCGGAATTCGAGCGTCGCGTCTGGGAGTGGAAAGAAAAATCTGGCGGCACGATTACCCAGCAAATGCGCCGGCTCGGCGCCTCGGTCGACTGGTCGCGCGAATACTTCACGATGGACGAACGCCTGTCGGCGGTCGTGATCGAGACCTTCGTACGCCTGTACGAGCAGGGCTTGATCTACCGCGGTCAGCGGCTGGTTAACTGGGATCCGGTGCTGCAGACAGCCGTCTCCGATCTCGAGGTCGAAGCAAGCGAGGAGGAGGGTCAGCTGTATTACCTGCGCTATCCGCTGGCCGACGGCAGCGGTCATGTGGTGGTGGCCACCACGCGGCCGGAGACGATGCTAGGCGACACCGCGGTCATGGTGCACCCGGAGGACGAACGCTACCGGCATCTGGTCGGCCGGCGGGTGCGGCTGCCGCTGGCAGAGCGTGAGATTCCAGTGATCGCCGATCTGTATGTGGACCGCGAATTCGGCACCGGCGTGGTGAAGGTTACACCGGCGCATGATTTCAACGACTACGCGGTCGGTCAGCGCCACGGCCTGCCGCTGATCAACATCTTCACGCCGCAGGCGCGCATCAACGACAATGCACCGCTGAAGTACCGCGGTCTGGACCGCGAGCAAGCGCGGCGCGCGGTCGTCAGCGACCTGCAGGCGCTCGGTCTGCTGGAGAAGATCGAGCGGCATGTGCTGAAGGTGCCGCGCGGCGATCGCAGCGGCGCGGTGCTTGAGCCGCTGCTGACTCAGCAGTGGTTCGTCGCCACAACGAAACCGGCGCCGGCCGGTACTTTCTTTCCGGGCAAAAGCATCGCCCAGGTGGCGATTGAGGCGGTGGCCGATGGTCGCATTCGCTTCGTGCCAGAAAACTGGGTCAACACCTACATGCACTGGATGAACAACATCCAGGACTGGTGTATTTCGCGTCAACTCTGGTGGGGGCACCAGATTCCGGCCTGGTACGACGAAGAGGGCAACGTCTACGTGGCCCGCAGCGAGGCAGAAGCGCAGGCCATGGCCGGTGCCGGCCGGCGGCTGACACGCGACCCGGACGTGCTGGACACCTGGTTTTCCTCCGCGCTGGTGTGCCACTCCACCCTTGGCTGGCCGCAGCCGACGCGCGAGCTGGAGCTGTTCTTGCCCTCCTCGGTGCTGACCACCGGCTACGAGATCATCTTCTTCTGGGTGGCGCGCATGATCATGATGACCATGCACTTCACCGGGAAGGTGCCCTTCGAGGTCGTTTACATCCACGGCATGGTGCGCGACGCCGAGGGGCGCAAGATGAGCAAGAGCGAGGGCAACACGATCGACCCGGTGGACCTTATCGAGGGCATTAACCTAGAGGCGCTGGTGGCAAAGTCCACCACCGGTCTGCGCCGTCCGCAGGACGCGCCGAAGATTGCCGCCCGCATCCGCGCCCAGTTTCCAAACGGCATGCCCGCCTACGGGGCCGATGCGCTGCGCTTTACGATGGCCTCCTACGCCACGCTAGGACGCAACGTCAACTTCGACACCAAACGCTGCGAGGGCTACCGCAATTTCTGCAACAAGCTGTGGAACGCTGCCCGCTTCGTGCTGATGCACACCGCTGGCCACGACAGCGGTGTGGACGACGGCGCAGCCGCCGCGATGAGTTTCGTCGACCGCTGGATCATCGGCGAATTGCAGCGCACCGAGGCTGAGATCGAGCGCGCGTTTGCCGAATACCGCCTCGATAACGTCGCAGCAGCGATCTACCGTTTCATCTGGGACGAGTATTGCGACTGGTACCTTGAGCTCGCGAAGGTGCAGTTAAGCAGCGGCGATCCAGACGCGCAGCGCGCCACACGGCGCACGTTGCTGCAGGTGCTGGAGGCAGCACTGCGGCTGGCGCATCCGTTGATCCCGTTCATCACAGAAGAGCTGTGGCAAAAGGTGTCGGTGCTCGCAGGGCGGCGCCGCGCAGACGAAGAGACGTCGATCATGATCCAGCCTTATCCACGGCCGGAGCTGGGCCGCATCGACGCCGCGGCCGATGCGCAGATGACGCTGCTGAAGCGCGTCACCGATGCCGTGCGCAACCTGCGTGGCGAAATGAACCTGTCGCCGGCGCAGAAGGTGCCGCTAGCGGTCTGCGGGCCCTCAGAAGCCACCGCAGCGTTGGCGCCGTACGTGGCGGCGCTGGCCCGCCTGTCGGAGGTTCGTCGGGTTGCCGATCTGGATGCGGTGCGCACGCACCCGGCGCCGGTGGCGGTAGTGGACGATTTTCGCCTGATGCTCGTCATCGAGGTCGACGTCGCTGCTGAGCGACAGCGGTTGTCCCGCGAGATCGCGCGCCTGGAGGCGGAGGTGCGCAAGGCCCAAAGCAAGCTGGCCAACGAAAACTTCGTAACCCGCGCGCCGCAAGCGGTGGTGGCACAGGAGCGCGAGCGGCTGGCACAGTTCAATGCCACGTTAGCCCGCGTGCGCGAGCAGTACGCACGGCTCGGTTAAGGAAGTTGCAAAGGACCGCCGCAAGCGGTGCGAGCGCAAGCGCCGCGCCTTGAGCGACACGACCGATGAAGCCGATAGATCCCCAACGAGCGCCTGGCTCCGCCATTTAGCGCGCAGTCGGGTTATCGCGTCCCTTCCTTTGGCATGCCGCGCCGTCGCGCCTATTTCGCTGGCGCCGCCGACGGCGCGGCCGGCGTGGGCGCGGTATCTGGCGTGGCCGCCGGCACGGGCACGGTCACGCCCGGCGCAAGCGGGATCTCCGGCACGATAGTCACCCTCGTGACGTAGTACCGCGTCTCCCCAAAACAAGATGTCGGCAATCCCACCTTTTCCTCGTAGTGCAGCGACACGCGCCGGCCCATCGCGCGGTTGATGTCTTCTGCAACTCGGTCGTTCCAGACGGTAAAGAAAAACTTCTCCTGTGCCGCGCCGGGCATCGACACCATGGCCAATTCGCCTTCCCAGGTCTTGCAAATCCAGCCCTTTTTGCTGAATTTCTGCACATAGCCGGCGCGCTCGCCAGACGAGTAGCTCCAATGAATCACAAGATAGAAATACAGCGCGCCGAACGCCAGTACAGCCGGCACGAACCACAACAAGAACCGCCGCACGCCGCTTACCGTCGCTTCAGATAATGAATAAATTCGTCGTTCACAGTGTGCTGCGCGAGCAGCTGGTTGCCGGTCTGCCGCGCAAACGCCTGGAAGTCGCGGATCGAACCGGGATCCGTGGCTACGATCTTCAGCACCTGGCCGCTTGTCATATCCGCCAGTGCCTTTTTCGCGCGCAGCACGGGAAGCGGGCAGTTCAGCCCGCGCGTGTCGATTTCCTTGTCGTACCGCAGCGTTTCGCCCATCGCTGTCCTCGGTCGTGGCGCAAGTTTAACCGGGCACCGTGTTTAGAAATTCCACCGCCAAACCCCGGCTACGCATCCAGTCGGCTAGCGCCAGGCCGGTACCGAACGGCCACGGTCGCAGACGCGCCGGCTCGATCAATCGATATTCGGCTAATTCGTCGGAGAGGCGAATCGTGCCGTCGGCGACAACGTGGTAGGCGATGATCAGTTCGTTGCGCTGTGCGAACTCATAGACACCAATGAGCGCGCACTGCCGAGCGTCGAGGTCGGTTTCCTCCTTGACCTCGCGCGCCACGGCCGCTGCCGGGGCCTCGCCGCGCTCCAGGAAACCGGTGACAAGGCCGAAGATCTTCGGCGGCCACGCGGCGTTGCGCGCCAACAGCACGCGACCCTGGTAGTCAACCACCGCAGCCACCACCGGCACCGGGTTGTCCCAATGCACCCAACCGCAGCCTGGACAGGCGCTGCGATCACGCCCGCCCTCCTCGCGCCATACGAGCGGTGTCGCGCAGCGCGGACAAAAACGAAAACCGGCGTCGCTCACGGGCCGCGTCTGACCGCGCGCCGTCACAGACGCTGCTCGACCCAGACGCGCACAGCAGCCAGCGCACTTGGCAACCGAGCGGGATCTTTGCCGCCGGCCATTGCCAGATCGGCGCGGCCACCGCCCTTCCCGCCAACCTGCTGGGCGACGAAGTTCACTAACTCGCCGGCCTTAATTTTGGAGGTCGCCTCCGCGGTCACGCCGGCGGCCAGATGCACCTTCTCGCCTTCCACCGACGCGAGCACGATCGCCGCGTGCTTAAGCTTATTCTTTAGCTGATCAAGCGTGTCGCGCAGCGTCTTCGCATCGGCGCCGTCTAAACGGGCCGCCAGCACCTTCAGGCCTTTGACCTCCTGCGCTTGAGCAGCCAGCTCGTCGCCTTGACTGGCCGCCAGCTTCGCGCGCAGACGTGCCAGCTCTTTCTCTAACGCCTTGTTTTGCTCGATCAGATGCGCGATCTTCGCAGGCGCCTCGGCCGCCGGCGCCTTAATCGCAGCCGCGACCGCCGCCAGTTGATGCTCCAGTGCCTGCGCGTAGGCGAGCGCCCCCTCGCCGGTGGTCGCCTCCACGCGCCGGATCCCCGCCGCCACCGCGCTCTCTGCGTAAATCTTGAACAGCCCGATGTCGCCGGTGCGCGCCACATGCGTGCCGCCGCACAGCTCGCGCGAGCTGCCGATATCCAGGACGCGCACTTCGTCGCCGTATTTCTCGCCGAACAGCGCCACCGCCCCGGCGCGCACGGCCTCCTCATACGGCATGATGCGCGCCCGCGTCGGCGTGTTCGCCAGGATCTCGCGGTTGACGATTTCTTCGACGCGACGGATCTGCTCTGCGGTCAGCGGCGCATCGTGACTGAAGTCGAAGCGGGTCTTGTCGGGATCGACCAGCGAGCCTTTCTGCTGCACGTGCGGCCCTAGGACCTCGCGCAGCGCCTTGTGCATCAGGTGGGTGGCCGAATGGTTGCGCATCGTGCGCGCGCGCAGGCCGCCGTCGACCTGCGCGCGTACCGCGTCGCCGACGTTGAGCGAGCCGCGCTTGACCACCCCGTGATGGCCGAACACGTCCGGCAGGATCTTCTGCGTATCCAGCACTTCGAAGACGCCCGTCGGGCCGACGATTTCGCCGCGGTCGCCGACCTGGCCGCCCGCCTCGGCGTAAAACGGCGTGGTATCAAGCACCACGATCGCTCTCTGGCCTTCGCGCACTTCGGCCACCGCTGTGCCGCCCTCGTACAGCGCGACGATCTTCGCCTCCGCCTGCAGATGCTCGTAGCCGACGAAGCGCGTCTTGTCGCCGTCGTAGGACACGCCGGCTTCCATGCGGAATTTGCCGGCGGCACGCGCCTGCTCGCGCTGGCGCTGCATGGCCT
>JANWXE010000118.1 GCA_025055385.1 Burkholderiaceae bacterium
GCCCTTTTACGGGTCGGTGGACCTGCGCAATGCCGGCTTCAAGCTGGCGCCGGTGGACATGAACCTGTTCCCGGGCGGCTTCAACAACCTCTCCGAGGAGATGTTGCCGTGCGCAGTGCAGGCCGCGCAGGCGGCGATCGAACATCTATGTCCGGACGCGCGCAACCTGCTGCTGATTCCGGAGCGCCACACCCGCAATGTGTTCTATTTGCTCAACGTGGCGCGGCTGGCGCGCATCCTGCGCACCACCGGCCTGGAGGTGCGCATCGGCTCGCTGTCAGCTGACATTACCGGCCCGACCACGATCACGTTGCCAGGCCAGGAAACGCTGACGGTGGAGCCGCTGGTGCGGCGCGGCGCTCGCGTCGGGCTGGCGGACTTCGACCCCTGCGTGGTGCTGCTGAACAACGACCTGTCGGCCGGCATTCCGGAGATCCTGCGCAATCTGCAGGAGCAGATCCTGCTGCCGCCGCTGCACGCCGGTTGGGCGGTGCGGCGCAAGTCCAATCATTTTGCCGCCTATGACGAAGTAGCTGCCGAGTTTGCACGGCTGCTCGGCATCGATCCGTGGTTGATCAACCCCTATTTTGCGCGCTGCGGGCAGGTGAATTTCCATGAGCGGGTCGGCGAGGAGTGCCTGGCGAGTAACGTCGAGGGGCTGCTGTCGCGTGTTCGGGAGAAATATCGCGAGCATGGGATCCGCGAGCAGCCCTTTGCGATTGTGAAGGCGGACGCAGGCACCTATGGCATGGGCATCATGACCGTGCGCGATCCGTCCGACGTGCGCGATTTAAACCGCAAGCAGCGCAACAAGATGGCCGTGGTCAAGGAGGGCCTGGCGGTCACCGAGGTGATCATCCAGGAAGGCGTGCCGACCTACGAGAAGGTGGAGGACGCCACCGCCGAGCCGGTCGTCTACATGATCGACCGCTATGTCGTGGGTGGCTTTTACCGCGTCAACCGCACGCGCGGCATCGACGAGAACCTCAATGCCCCAGGTGCGCATTTCGTGCCCCTTGCCTTTGCCGGCAGCTGCATTCTGCCGGATTGCCGGGCCGCGCCCGGCACCGCGCCAACGAACCGCTTCTACAGTTACGGGGTGATCGCGCGGCTGTCACTGCTCGCGGCCTCGCGCGAGCTTGCGCGCACCGCCCATCTGGCGATGCGGCCGGCGACACCGACTGACGCCGCATCGGTCGCTCGCTAAGCATGGCACAGCGTGCGTCGGTTTTGCTCGTCCTTGACCCGCTCGGGGAACTGAAGGCGCATAAGGATTCGAGCGTGGCGATCGCGCGCGCGCTGGCGGTGCGCGGGCACCGCGTGTTCGCCTGTACACCAGCTGAGCTTGCCTGGCGCGAAGACCGGGTGCAGGCCTACGCCGCCGAGCTGACGCTGCGCGACGACGAGCACGATTGGTACACCGAGCGCGAGCGGGCTTGGCGAGCGCTGGCGCACTTCGACGCGGTGCTGATGCGCAAGGACCCGCCGTTTGACGTCGAATATTTAACGGCCACGCTGTTGCTGTCGCGGGCCCAGGCGCAGGGCGCGCGTGTATTTAACGACCCGCAGGCACTGCGCGACCACAACGAAAAACTGGCGATCCTGGAATTTCCCGCGCTCGCGCCACCCACCGTGGTGACGTGCGACGTACAGCAGTTGCGGGCCTTTTACGCACGCGAGCGCGACATCGTGGTCAAGCCGCTGGATGGCATGGGCGGGCGCGGCGTCTTCCGCCTGCGCGAGGGCGACCCGAACTTCAATGCCATCGTCGAGATGCTGACCCAGTATGGTCGCCGTACGATCATGGCGCAGCGTTTCCTGCCGGCCATCGCCGCGGGTGACAAGCGCGTGTTGCTGATTGCCGGCGAGCCGGTGCCATACTGCCTGGCGCGCATTCCGCAGCCGGGCGAGGCGCGCGGCAACCTGGCCGCCGGCGGCACCGGCCGCGCACAGCCGCTGGCGGAGGCGGATTGGCGTATCGCGCGCGCGGTTGGGCCAGTACTCGCTGCCCGCGGCCTGCTGCTGGTCGGGCTGGACGTCATCGGCGAGCATTTGACTGAAATCAACGTCACCAGTCCTACTTGTTTTGTGGAGATCACGCAGCAGACGGGTTACGATGTGGCAGCGCGGTTCGTTGACGCGCTGGAACGCGCGATGGCCACGCCTGCGGCGGTGGCTCCCTACAGTGCATGATCGGCGTGCTGCTCATTGCTCATGCCCCGCTAGCGAGCGCGCTGGCAGCTGCGGCGGCCCATGTGTACAGCTGCGCGCCGCAGCGCGCGCAAGCGGGTGTACGGGCGCTGGATGTGGCACCCGATGTCGATCTCGCCGCGACGGTGGCGGTGGCGCAGCGGCTCATCGATGAAATCGACACCGGAGAAGGCGTGCTGGTGCTGGTCGACGCCTTTGGCGCTAGCCCGGGCAACATCGCGGCGCAGCTTGCCCGCGCCGGCCATGTCGAGGTGCTGGCCGGCGTCAATCTGCCGATGCTGCTGCGGGCGCTGTGCTACCGCGACGGCACGCTGGCGCAAACGGCCGAGAAGGCGCTCGCCGGCGGTGGCGCCGGCATGCTGCGCGTGGCACCGCCCGCGCCTTCGCCCGCCCGCGGATGATCGAACGCGACTTTCGCATCGAAAACAAACTCGGCCTGCATGCGCGGCCCTCGGCGCAGCTGACGCAGGTCGCCAGCCGTTTTCAGAGCGAAGTCTGGCTCGTCCGCAATGGCCGGCGCGTCAACGCCAAGTCCATCATGGGCGTGATGATGCTGGCTGCTGGTCAGGGTGCTGTCGTGACCGTCGGTGCTGAAGGGCCGGACGAAGCCGAAGCGGTGGCCGCCGTCGGCGCGCTGATCGAAAGCAAGTTCGGCGAGGAATGACGCGCGAGCTCATCGGCATCGGGGTCGCTTCCGGCGCACATGCTGGCATCGCGATCGGCCGTGCGCACCTGCTGGCGCCAAGCGAGCTCGAGATTCGCCAATATCCAATCGAGCGCAAGGACGTGCTGCACGAGGTGGCACGGCTAAACAACGCTTTCTCGCTGGTGCGTGCTGAACTCGAGCAGTTGCGCGCGGAGGTTGCGCCGGGCGCGCCGAGCGAGGTCGCAGCCTTCCTCGACTTGCACCGGATGATCCTGGACGATCCGCTGCTGTCGGATGCGCCACGCGAGCTGGTGCGCACGCGCCTGATCAATGCCGAATGGGCGCTGACGATTCAGCTCGAGGAAGTGTGCAAGCAATTCGAGTCGATTGAGGACGCGTATTTTCGCGAGCGCTCACAAGACGTGCGGCAAGTCGTCGAGCGCGTCTTGCGTCGGCTCGCGGGTGGCAAACCGGCGGCGGCAGCGGTGCGCCGCCGTGCGGATGGCGAGCGGCTGATTGTGGTCGCGCACGATTTGGCGCCGGCGGACATGCTGCACCTGAAACAGCGCACCGACATCGTGCTCAGCGGCTTCGTTACTGAGTTGGGCGGCCCCACCTCGCATACGGCGATCCTGGCGCGCAGTCTTGGGCTGCCGGCGGTGGTGGGCGCGGCGCATGCGCGTGAGCGCGTCGCTGAAGGAGACTTGCTGATCGTCGATGCCATTGCCGGCCGTGTGCTGATCGATCCCGATGCGGCCACGCTCGCTGACTACCGCGCCCGCTTGCAGGCTGAAGCGCAGCATCGCAGCGTGTTGCGCAAGCTGCGCGGCCGCAGCGCGCGCACCACCGACGGCGTGCTGATCGAGTTGTTTGCCAATATCGAGGAGCCGGAGGACGCGCGCGAGGCGCTCGAGGCGGGCGCCGACGGCATCGGCTTGTTCCGCACTGAGTTCTTGTTCATGAACCGCGACTGCTTGCCGGACGAAGAGGAGCAGTACGAGGCCTACGCCCAGGTGGCGCGCGCGATGAAGGGCAAGCCGGTGGTCATCCGCACGCTGGACATCGGCGCGGACAAGGTGCTCAATGAGGCGGCGCGCGCTTCGCTGGGGATGCCCAACGGCAAGCCGACGCCGGAATCGAACCCGGCGCTTGGTCTGCGTGCAATCCGCTACTGCCTTGCCTATCCGGAGTTATTCCTGACCCAATTGCGCGCGATCCTGCGGGCCTCCGCCGTGGGCACCGTGCGCATCTTGGTGCCGATGCTGGCGCATGTGCACGAGATCGAGCAGGCGCTGGCCTTCGTCGCCCGCGCCAAAGAACAGCTAAAAGAGCGCAAGCAGAAGTTCGACGCCCGCATACCCGTGGGCGGGATGATCGAAGTACCGGCAGCGGCCCTGTCGCTGCCGGCTTTCGTTAAGCGGTTGCAGTTTTTGTCGCTCGGCACCAACGACCTGATCCAGTACACGCTGGCGATAGACCGGGCCGATACCGCCGTCGCGCATCTGTACGATCAGCTGCACCCGGCGGTGCTAAAGCTCGTCGCGCTTACGATCCGCGCGGCGAACCGGGCGCGGCTGCCGGTTTCCGTCTGCGGCGAGATGGCCGGCGATCTGACGCTCACTGAGCTGCTGATCGGCATGGGCCTGCGGCAGTTCTCGATGCATCCATCGCAGATCCTGGCGGTGAAGGCGCGTGTGCTCGCAACCTCGCGGCGCGCCGCGGCGGCGCTTGCCGCCCGCGTGCTGCGCGCGCACGACCCGCTGGAGGTACGGGCTGCGCTCGAGCGCGCGGCGCGGCGCGCGGCGTAACCGCACTTCAACCGCCAGCGTCAGGCTAGCATGAGACGGCGCGGCGCAACGCCGCGCTGGCACGCACATTGCTGGCACCGTGACGCGCAAGGCGCGCTTCTGTCTCTCGTGGGTGGGCCGGCGTGGCGTGCTTCGGCATGCACCAAGGCGATGCCGGTACTGCACCAGCGCCGGGAAGGTGGTCCTCCGAAGAGGGCGGAGCGCAGCAACTGAAAAAGGATTGCTGTCTCTATGTGAACGACGACCGCAGCTACGACTCGTACGATGGTGAACACCCCTTGCTGGCGCCATGCTCCTGTGGCGCCGGCCACCTTGCCGAGCCGTCCGTCGCCGACAAGCAGCTCCCAAGGACCGCTTCTCCCGACCCGGAGCAACTTGGACGCGAATTCATCGAAGCTTGCCTCGTAAAGGCGCTTTTCCCATTCGAGCCCGAGCGCCGCGCATTTTTGCAGGCCGTCGGGCGGCAGACGGCCATGGCGGCTATCCACAGCCTGCTGCCTGTGGCAGCGCTACAGGCCATGGCGCAGGAGAAGCGGCCGCTTGAGAAAAGTGAGCTGAAGATTGGTTTTATTGCCATCACGTCCGCAACGCCGCTGATCATGGCCGATCCATTACGTTTTTACCGGCGGCAAGGCTTAAACGTGCAGCTGAACAAAACAGCGGGCTGGGCGTTGATCCGCGACAAGATGCTCAACAAAGAGCACGACGCGTCCCATTTCCTTAGCTTGATGCCCCTTGCCATTTCGCTAGGGCTTGGATCAACCCAGGTGCCGATGCGAGTGGCCACGAACGAGAACACGAATGGCCAGGCGCTGACCTTGGCACTAAAGCACAAGGAGCGGCGCGATCCTAAGCAGTGGAAGGGTTTTCGCTTTGCGGTGCCCTTTGAATATTCGATTCATAACTTTCTACTGCGCTACTACCTTGCTGAGCACGGCCTCAATCCGGACACGGACGTGCAGATCCGCGTTACGCCGCCGCCGGAAATGGTTGCGAATTTGCGGGCTGGCAACATTGATGGCTTCCTCGGGCCGGATCCATTCAACCAGCGGGCGGTGTATGACGAGGTGGGGTTCATCCATCTGCTGTCAAAGGATCTGTGGAATGGCCATCCCTGTTGCGCCTTCGGCGTCAGCGAGGAGTTCATCCGCCAGCATCCGAACACATTTGCGGCTTTGTTTCGCGCCGTCCTCGAGGCCGCAGCAACGGCGCGCCATCCGGCCAACCGTGAATTGATCGCTAAAGTCATTAGCGCACCGGCATATTTAAACCAGCCTGAGACGGTCGTCACACAGGTGCTGACGGGTCGCTTTGCCGACGGCCTCGGTGCGGTACGGACTGTCCCAGATCGGGTCGATTGCGATCCAGTGCCCTGGCCCAGCATGGCGGTGTGGATGCTGACGCAGATGCAGCGATGGGGCTATCTGAAAGGCGATGTCAACTACCGCCAGATCGCCGAGCAGGTCTTTCTGATCACAGAGGCGCGCAAACACATGGCGGAACTGGGGCAGAAGCCGCCGGCTGCCAATGCGCTCTATCCGAAGTTCCGCATCATGGGGCGAGAGTTTGACCCAGCGAAGGCAGCCGAGTACGCGCGAAGCTTCCCGATCAACAGGTTTAGCGCGTAAGTGTCGTGCGTATGAGGCAGTTCGACCCGCAGCGCCTACAGGCAGCCCTGCTGTCATTGGTGCTGCTCACGTTAATACTGGCGATATGGCATGTGGCGACATTACCGCAGCAGGCTAGCCCGCCGGCTGCCTTCACAACGGAGCAACTCGAGTACGCGAAGCTGCTGGGGAAGGATCCTGCGAACGCAGCGCGGAAGAGTGAAGGATTTCCAACCCTTGCTCAGATGGCGGAGACCGTCGCCGGCCATTTTGCACGGCCGTTCTATGACAACGGTCCGAATGACAAAGGCATCGGTGTTCAACTTGCGTACTCGCTAGCGCGCGTTGGGGCAGGTTTTGGGTTAGCAGCCTTGTTTGCGATCCCGCTGGGCTTCCTAATTGGTATATCGCCGCTGCTGTATCGGGCACTGAATCCGTTTATCCAAGTACTTAAACCGATTTCGCCGCTGGCTTGGATGCCGCTTGCCCTGTACACGATCAAGGACTCGTCAGTCTCGGGCGTGTTCGTCATTTTCGTGTGCTCGCTATGGCCGATGCTGATCAATACTGCGTTCGGGGTAGCGAGCGTACGGCGCGAGTGGCTCGCAGTGGCCCGCACCTTAGAAGTCACGCCACTGAGGCGGGCTTCCGAGGTGATTTTGCCGGCGGCCGCGCCAACGATCGTCACCGGGATGCGAATCAGCATGGGTATCGCGTGGTTGGTGATCGTCGCCGCTGAAATGCTCGTGGGTGGCACCGGCATTGGGTATTTCGTCTGGAACGAATGGAACAACTTGTCACTGACCAACGTCATCTTTGCGATCCTCGTCATCGGCGTCGTCGGCATGGTGCTAGACGCCATCTTTGCTCGCTTGCAGCGCACGGTGACCTATGTTGAGTGAGGACGAACGCCCCTTCGTGCTGGTGCAGGGCCTCACCAAGCAGTAGCCAGGGGCGCCGGAGCCCGTGTTCGAGAACGTCAACTTCCGCATGCGGCGCGGCGAGTTTGTTTGCTTAATTGGGCATTCGGGCTGCGGCAAAACCACAGTTCTGAACGTTCTGGCCGGGTTGGACCACGCAAGCGCCGGCAGCGTGATCGTGGACGAACGCGAGGTGGCTGGGCCGAGTTTGCAACGCGGCGTGGTGTTTCAGGGGCATGCGCTGTTTCCATGGCTATCCGTGCGGGATAACGTGGCCTTCGCGGTGCGCAGCAAATGGCCCACCTGGACGCGGGCGCAGATTGACACACACGTGCGCCGCTATGTGGAGATCGTGGGTCTTGCGAGCGCTCTCGACAAAAAGCCCGCACAGCTGTCCGGCGGCATGAAACAGCGGGTCGATATCGCGCGCGCCTTCGCGATCGAGCCCAAGATGCTGCTACTCGATGAACCCTTCGGGGCTCTGGACGCCTTAACGCGCGGCTCGATCCAGGACGAACTCTTGAAGATCTGTGCCGCAACGCAGCAGACGATCTTCATGATCACGCACGACGTCGACGAGGCGATTCTGCTGGCTGACACGATCCTATTAATGAGCAATGGGCCGCGCGCGCGCATCGCCGAGGTAGTTCGCAACCCGCTGCCGCGGCCGCGACAACGGAGCCGCTTGCATCACGAGCCGCTGTTTTACGCGGTGCGCAACCACTTGCTTGACTTTTTAATGACGCGTGCGCAGGCCCTCTGCCATGGACGCGCCCCGACACACCCGCCCACCGTGACGCCCGGGCTCGCGCCGGAGATGGATGCGACGCGACCGGCGCAGATCATCACAGCGCTGCGCGCCAGGGGTGGCGCGCACCCCGTAACCCCATATGAGAGAGAGGCACGATGAATCGCAATGACGTAACGGAGAAAATCGTCGCTACTAAGGTGGCGAAAGGCATTAAATGGATCGACGTCGCCAAGCGCGTGGGTCTAAGCAAAGAATGGGTGACGGCTGCCTGTCTTGGGCAGATGACGCTGACAGTCGCTCAAGCGGATATCGTGGGCGAGATCTTCGACCTCACGCCAGAGGAGCGTCGCTGGCTCACAATCGTTCCGTACAAGGGTTCGCTTCCAACCACGGTGCCGACTGACCCGCTGATCTATCGTTTCTATGAGCTGATCCATGTTTACGGCACGACGATCAAAGCGCTCATCCACGAAGAATTCGGCGACGGCATCATGAGCGCGATCGATTTCACCATGGACTTACAGCGGGAGCCGGACCCGAAGGGCGATCGCGTGCGCATCGTGATGAGCGGCAAGTTCCTGCCGTATAAGACCTACTAAATGGGACGCAGCCGCTTGCCTTGGCCGCGCCCACGGCGCTGCCGCCAGTTTGACAGCGCTGAGGCAACTGCCTAGCCTTTAACCCTTGCGCTGATTTGCTGATCCGCTTGCGGGCGCGTCGCGGCTGCCGCGGCAAATTCCGCTAAAGAGATCCGCGCGCCGGCGGCGCGCGTCAAGACGAACCCGATCGGCGCAGCCCGCTCGGGTTTTTTCTTTGGAGGATCTGCCTTGCGTCATGGATCCGTCGGCGTGGTGGCGCCTAAGTCGATGCACTTTGCTGAGCCACTGCGGTTGATGAGCGGCGCGTCGATCGCCAATTACACGCTCGTCTACGAGACCTATGGAGAACTGTCGCCAGCGCGTGACAACGCCGTGCTGATCTGCCATGCCTTGAATGCCTCGCATCACGTCGCCGGCGTCTACGCCGACCAGCCGAAGAACGTCGGCTGGTGGGACAACATGGTCGGCCCGGGCAAGCCGGTGGACACTAATCGTTTTTTCGTGGTCGGTGTCAACAATCTGGGTTCGTGCTTCGGCTCCACCGGTCCGATGTCGCCCGATCCGGCCACCGGCAAGCCCTATGGTGCGCGTTTTCCCGTGGTGACGGTCGAGGACTGGGTTGATGCGCAGGCACGACTGGCCGACCGCCTTGGCATCACCCAATGGGCGGCCGTGATGGGCGGCTCACTGGGGGGCATGCAGGCGCTGTCCTGGTCGCTGCGCTATCCGCAGCGTCTGCGCCACTGCATCGCGATCGCCACCACGCCGAAGCTGTCAGCGCAGAACATCGCTTTTAACGACGTCGCCCGCACGGCCATTCAGAGCGACCCCGATTTCCACGGCGGCGACTACTACCAGCATGGCGTCGTGCCGCGCCGCGGACTGCGCATCGCCCGCATGCTGGGCCACATCACCTACCTGTCGGGCGAGGACATGGCGGCGCGCTTCGGCCGCGAGCTGCGCAATGGCGACTACGCGTTTGGCTACGGCGTGGAGTTCGAGGTAGAGAGCTACCTGCGCTACCAGGGCGAGAAGTTCTCCGAGTATTTTGATGCCAACACCTATCTGCTCATTACGCGCGCGCTCGATTACTTTGATCCGGCCAAGGACTACGGGGGCGATCTGACGGCAGCGCTGCGGCCGGCGCAAGCGAAATTCTTGGTGATCTCTTTTACCACCGACTGGCGTTTTCCGCCGGCGCGCTCGCGCGAGATTGTCGCGGCCTTGATCAACAACCGGCGCGACGTGGTCTACGCGGAGATTGATGCGCCGCATGGGCACGATGCGTTCTTACTGGAGGATGCGCGCTACCATCGCCTCGTAGCCGCGTACTTTGACAACATCGCTGCCGAATGCGGCTGGACGGCAGCAGCCACGCCGCAACCGGCGCCGCCGAAGCCATGAGCCTTCGGCCTGATCTGGAGCTTATCGCCGGTTGGATCGCCCCGGGCAGCTCGGTGCTCGATCTTGGCTGCGGCGACGGGACGTTGCTTGCGCACCTGCGCGATGCCAAGCACTGCTTTGGCTACGGCGTGGAGATTGCCGATGACAATGTGCTGGCCGCCACACGCCGGCGCGTCAATGTGATCCAAGCCGATCTGGAGTCAGGCTTGCGTATGTTTGGCGACGGCCAGTTCGACGTCGTCGTGCTGTCGCAGACGCTGCAGGCCATGCGCCACACCGAGGACATCCTGCGCGAGATGGCGCGCGTGGGCCGCCAGGGCATCGTGTCGTTTCCGAATTTCGGCCACTGGCGGCACATTTTGTCACTGCTGGCGGGCCGCATGCCGGTGACGCCACAGATCCCGTACCAGTGGTACGACACGCCGAACGTGCACCTGTGTACGCTAAAAGATTTCGAAATCCTCGCTGCCAAGCTCGGGCTGCGCATCGTGGAGCGCGTCGTCCTTGCCGACGGTCGACCTGTGCGCTTTGCCCCCAGCCTGGTGGCGACGCTGGCGGTCTACCGCTTTGAGTCGCGGTAAGGTGTGCGTGCGATAAGCGCGATCAGCAGCAGCACCGGCAAGCCGAGAGCGGCCGTGCCCGCGAAGAAGGCGGGATAACCGTAGGCGTCGACAAAAGCGCCGGAGAAGCCGGCCAGCCACTTCGGAACCAGCAGCATGGTGGAAGAAAACAGCGCGTACTGCGTGGCGGAATACGCGACATTCGTCAGGCCCGAGAGATATGCGACGAAGGCTGCCGAGGCGACCCCAGCGCTTAGGTTATCGGCGCCAATGACCAGCACCAGGGCCGGCAAGTCGTGGCCGCGCGTGGCTAGCCACGCAAACAGCAGGTTACTTGCTGCCGACAACAGCGCACCGGCGGCAAGCACGCGCAGCACCCCGTAGCGTACCGCCGCAGCGCCGCCCAGGATCGCGCCGGCAAGCGTCATCGCCACGCCGTAGAACTTCGACACCGCGGCCACCTCGTCCTTGCTATAGCCCATGTCCACGTAGAACGGATTGGCCATGACGCCCATCACCACATCGGCGACGCGATAGGTGGCGATCAGCGCCAGCAGTAGCACGGCTTGTGCCCGATAGCGGCGCAGGAAGTCCATGAACGGGCCGACGAAGGCCTGATGCGCCCAGGCGGCGAACCGCGCCAGCGGCGCCGGCAGGCCTCGCTGGCGCGCCAGATGTTCGGCAAGCGCCCGCTCGGCGGCGTCGGCCTGCGCGGTGCGCGCAGGCGGCTCCGGCGCCAGCAGCACGGTGACGACACCTACCGCCATGGAGGCCGCCATCGCTAGATAGGCAACCGTCCATGCTTGCGGCGCGTAGCCGGCCGCGCCATCGGCTGCGCGCGCGGCGATCCACAGGGCGCCGGCGCCGGTCCAGATCATCGCCAGCCGGTAGCCGGCCTGATAGGCAGCGGCAAGTGCTCCCTGCTGTTCAGGCGGGGCACACTCGATGCGATAAGCATCAAGCGCAATGTCTTGTGTGGCGGACGCAAACGCCACGAGCAGCGCGCAGGCCGCAAGCGCCGCCAGCGACCGCTGTGGATCCGCTAGCGCCATGCCGGCCAGCCCGAGGACGATCAGCAGCTGGGCGAGCAACAGCCAGGCGCGCCGCCGACCCAAGCGGCGCGTCAGAAACGGCAGCGGCAGCCGGTCCACCAGCGGTGCCCATGCCCACTTCATACCGTAGACCAGGCCCACCCAAGATAGGTAACCAATCGCGGCGCGGCCGATGCCGGCTTCGCGCAGCCGAAAGGACAATGTCCCCAGCACCAGCAGCAGCGGCAAACCGGCGGCGAAGCCAAGCAGCAGCATCCGTAACACGGCCGGTTGTCGATAGACCGCGAAGGCTGCACGCCAATGGCGCGCCGGCGCATCTTGCATCCGCGAAGCATCGGCCATACTTGGGCGTCAGTGTACGGGGTGCCCGGCGAGGAGCCGACTGTGATGCGGACAGTCAGAGGATGGAGGATTGGCGCGCTGCTAGCCGCCGTGCTATTGCCGCTGGCGGCCGCGGGCGAGCCCGGGGTAGCGGTGCGCAAGCCTCGGCTGCTGCTCGTGCCCGAGTCGGTCGTCAATGAAACCGCCGCTCAGCAGTACACGCAGATCAAGCGCCAGGCGGCGGCACGCCAGCTTCTGAATCGCTCCGAGCCGGTCGTGACGCGCGTGCGCGCGATCGCCGCGCGGTTGATCCCGCACGCGCACCGTTTCAATCCCAAGTCGGCGCAGTGGGCCTGGGAGGTGAACGTGATCGACGCGCCGATGGTCAACGCCTTCTGCATGCCCGGCGGCAAGATCATGGTGTTTACCGGTCTAATCGACCGACTGAAGCTCACCGACGACGAACTGGCGGCCGTCATCGGCCACGAGATCGCGCACGCCGCGCTTGAACATGGACGCGCCCGCATGAGCGAGGCGGTGCTGAAACAGGTCGGCATCAACTTGGCGGCGGCTTACTTCGGGCTGTCTGACCTCGGCACGACGGTGCTTGCACAGGCTGCACACCTGGCGGTGACGCTGCCCTACTCACGCAGCCACGAGACCGACGCTGACTTGGTGGGCATCGAGCTTGCGGCCCGCGCGGGATTCGATCCGCGCGCAGCAGTCAGCGTCTGGCGCAAGATGGCGGCACTCGGCGGCGCGCAGCCGCCACAGCTGCTGTCGACCCACCCCGCGCATGCCACCCGCATCCGCGATCTGGAAGCAGCGTTGCCAAAGGTGTTGCCGCTGTACGAAGCGGCGCGCGGACGCGGCTGACTTACAGGCGGCCGCTGTACTCGATGATCAGCGGCGCGTGGTCAGAAAAGCGCCGCTCTTTGTAGATGTAGGCAGCCTTGGCTTTGGCGGCGATGCCGGGCGTGGCGAGCTGGTAGTCAATGCGCCAACCGACGTTCTTCGCGTACGCCTGACCGCGATTGCTCCACCAGGTGTATTGCTCCGGGCGCGGATCGAGGCGGCGGAACACATCGACGTAGCCGAGCTCGTCGAAGACGCGCGTCAGCCACGCGCGTTCCTCCGGCAGGAAACCCGAATGCTTTTGGTTGGAACGCCAGTTTTTCAGATCGATTTCCTTGTGCGCGATGTTGACGTCGCCGCAGACGATGACTTCGCGGCCGCTTTCCCGCAGCCGCGCCAGGTGAGGGAAGAACGCATCCAGAAACCGGTACTTCGAAGCCTGCCGCTCGGGGCCGGCCGAACCGGACGGGAAGTAAACGGAAACGACGGTGACGTGCGCGAATTCGGCCTCCAGGTAACGGCCCTCCTCGTCAAACTCCGGCACGCCAAAGCCGCGCCGTACCTGACGCGGCACCTTCTTCGTGTATAGCGCAGTGCCGGCGTAGCCCTTGCGCTTGGCGCAAAAGAAGTAGCTGCGCAGACCGTCGTGGTAGCGGTACGGCTCGGGAATGTCCGCCTCGTCGGCTTTAACCTCTTGCAGGCACAACACATCCGGATCGGCGCGCTGCACCCAGGTAAACAGCCCTTTGCTGGCGGCGGAGCGGATGCCGTTGGTATTCAGCGTGATAATGCGAAACACGGCTTGTGCGCAGGCTTATTTATGGACCCATTACGCCGGCAATTTATTGAGTTCGCGCTGGACAGCGGCGTGCTGAAGTTCGGTCAGTTCGTCACCAAAGCCGGGCGCAGATCGCCCTACTTTTTTAATGCTGGCCTATTTAATCGAGGCACAACGCTGGCGCGGCTGGCGCGATTCTATGGGCAGACGCTGCTGACCGCTGAGCGGCAAGGGCGTGTGCGTTTCGACATGTTGTTCGGACCAGCCTACAAGGGCATTACGCTGGCGGCGGCCACCGCGATCGCATTGGCCGAGCTTGGGCGCGACGTGGACTTCGCCTACAACCGCAAGGAAGCCAAGGACCATGGCGAGGGCGGCATCCTGGTAGGCGCGCCGCTGGCGGGCCGCGTGGTCATTGTGGATGACGTGATCAGCGCCGGCACCTCGGTGGCAGAGTCGGTGGCGCTGATCCGCCAGGCGGGCGCAACGCCGGCGGCAGTCCTGGTCGCGCTCGACCGCTGCGAGCGCGCTGGCTGCGACACTGCGCTGTCGGAATATTCGGCTGCGCAGGAGGTCACTCGGCGCTATGGTATTCCGGTGCTGGCGATTGCCGATCTGGATGACCTGATGGCCTTTGTCGATTCCGACGCGCCACAGGCAGCCGCCTTGCGGCCGCATCGGGACGCGCTGCTTGCTTACCGTGCACGGTATGGTGCATAAGACGCTGCGTATAGCGCTCTGCGCGGTGCTGGGCTTTGTCAGTGGCGCGGCCAGCGCGCGGTTGTACGTCTGCACAACGGCGAGCGGGCGCACGATTTCCGCGGATCGACCCCCGCCGGAGTGCGCGGACCGGCCGATTCGCGAGCTGCGTTCCGACGGCTCGGTCAAGCGCGTGATTGAGCCGCCGCTGACGCCCGAGCAACGGGCAGCGCTGGAAGCGGAGCGCAAGCGGCAGATGCAGGAAGCTGAGCGGCAGCGCGCGCAGATGCGGCGCGATCTGTCGTTGCTGGAGACGTACGCCAACGAAGCCGAAATAGAAAATGCCCGGCACCGCGCGCTGGCCGACCGCCAGGCGCTGATTGAGCGGGCGCAGCGGCGCCTGCAAGAACTGCTGCGCGAGCGCAAGCGGCTCGAAGAAGAAAGTGAGTTTTATGTCCGCCGCGAGCTGCCGGAGAAGCTTAAACGCGAGATCGCTGCCAATGAGGAGATGATCCGCGTGCAGGAGAAGGTAATTGCTGATGCCAAGGCCGACATGGCGCGCGTCAACGAGCGCTACGACGCCGAGGCAAAGCGCTTCCGTGAACTGGTTAACGCCGGTGCCAAGCCGGTGCAGCGCGGCCCGCTGCAGTGAGCGCCGTCCTCAGCCGGTGAGCTTGCGCCGCAGCAGCTCGCTGACTTGCTGCGGGTTGGCTTTTCCGCGTGAGGCCTTCATCGCCTGACCGATCAGCGCTTGCAGCGCCTTTTCCTTGCCGGCGCGGAATTCCGCTGCTGACTTCGGGTTGGCGGCGACCACTTCATCGACCAGCTTTTCCAGCGCCGCGCTGTCGGAGATCTGCCGCAGACCGCGCGCCTCGATCACCGCATCAGCGCTGTCGGCCTCGCCCCGCCATAGCGCGCCGAATACCTCTTTGGCGGCGCGCCCACTGATGGTGCCGTCGCGCACCCGTTCGATCAGACCGGCCAGTTGCTGCGGGGACACCGGACAGGCGTCGATGTCGATGCCGGCGTCATTGAGCGCGGCCGAGACCTCGCCCAGCACCCAGTTGGCCGCTGCTTTTTTGTCGGTGACGTGCGCGGCGACGGCCTCAAAGTAGTCAGCCAGGGCCCGGCTCGTCGTCAGCGTCGCCGCATCGTAGGCCGGCAGCGCATAGTCGCGCATCAGGCGCTCGCGCCGCGCTGCTGGCAGCTCAGGCAGGGCGGCGCGCACTTGCTCGATCCACGCTGGCGTGATTTCGAGGGGCAACAGGTCCGGATCTGGAAAGTAGCGGTAGTCCATCGCGTCTTCCTTGCTGCGCAGCGGACGCGTCTGGCCCCGCTGCGGGTCAAACAGACGCGTCTCCTGCACTACCTGCCCGCCGTCTTCAAGCAGTTCAATTTGCCGGCGCGCCTCGAACTCAATGGCCTGCTGCAGGAATCGGAAGCTGTTCAGGTTTTTGATCTCGCAGCGGGTGCCCAGCCGGGATTCGCCGCGCCGACGCACGCTGACGTTGGCATCGCAGCGGAAGCTGCCCTCCTGCATGTTGCCGTCGCAGATGCCGAGCCAGACCACTAGCGCGTGCAGGGCCTTGGCATACGCGACCGCCTCAGCCGCTGAGCGCAGGTCCGGCTCGGAGACGATCTCCAGCAGCGGCGTGCCGGCGCGGTTCAGATCGATGCCGGTCATGCCACTAGGTGGGCCCTCGACATAGCCCTCTTCAACGTAGTCGTCCTCTACGTAGCCATGGATGCTCTTGCCCGCGTCCTCCTCCAGGTGCGCGCGCACCAGCCGCACCGTCTTCGTGTAGGAGTCGCCGCCCTTACCGGGGACGACGAAGGACAGCGCGCCGCCCTGCACGACCGGGATCTCGTACTGGCTGATCTGGTAGCCCTTCGGCAGGTCCGGGTAAAAGTAGTGCTTGCGCGCGAAGATGCTGCGCGCGGCGATCGTCGCGTCGACCGCCAGCCCGAATTTGATCGCGCATTCCACCGCCGCTCGGTTCAACACCGGCAACGTGCCGGGCAGCGCCAGATCGATCGCGCACGCCTGCGTGTTGGGCGGCGCGCCGAAGGCGGTCGGCGCGCCGGAGAAGATCTTGCTGCGGGTGGAGAGCTGCACATGCGTCTCCAGTCCGATCACGATCTCCCAGTCCATGTTTAGAACCCCGTCGGCACGCGGCGGTGCCAGTCGGTGGCGCACTGATAGGCGTGCGCCGCGCCGAGCAGCTTCGCCTCCTCGAAGTGATTGGCCATTAGTTGCAGCCCGACCGGCCGCCCCTTGGCGCCGAAGCCGCACGGAATACTCGCACTCGGAATGCCGGCCAGCGAACCGGGCACCGTGTAAAGGTCGGCAAGGTACATTGCCACAGGATCGGTGGTGCGCTCGCCGAAATCAAAGGCGACGCTGGTGGTGACCGGGCCGGCGATCAGATCGCATTGCGCGAACGCACGTGCAAAATCCTGCGCGATCAGCCGCCGCACCTGCATCGCCTTGATGAAATAGGCGTCGTAGTAGCCGTGCGACAGCACGTAGGTGCCGATCAGGATGCGGCGCTTGGGCTCGGCGCCGAAGCCCTCGGCGCGCGTCTTCTTGATCATGTCGGTGAGGTCCGCGTACGCGCGCGCGCGATGCCCGTAGCGCACGCCGTCGTAACGGGCCAGGTTGGAGCTCGCCTCCGCCGGCGCGATCACGTAATACACCGGAATGCCGAGCTCGGCGTTCGGCAGCGAGATCTCGATTAGATGCGCGCCGAGCCGCTCGAATTCGATGAGCGCTGCCCGCACGGCGGCCTCTACATCTGCCGACAGCCCGGGGCCGAAGAACTCCTTCGGCACGCCGATGCGCAACCCGCGCACGCCGTCCTGCAAATGGCGCGTGTAATCTTCGGGCGGGCGCTGCACGCTCGTGGAGTCCTTCGGGTCGAAGCCGAGCATGGCGTTGAAGACGAGCGCCGCGTCCTCCGCAGTCTGCGTCATCACGCCGGCCGTATCGAGCGAGGAGGCGAACGCGATAATGCCCCAGCGCGACGGGCGCCCGTAGGTCGGCTTCACGCCCGTTACACCCGTGAAGGCGGCCGGCTCGCGGATCGAGCCGCCAGTGTCGGTGGCGGTGGCCGCCGGCGCGAGGCGCGCCGCCACCGCCGCGGAGGAGCCGCCGGAAGAGCCGCCTGGGACCGCCTCGGCGTCCCAGGGATTGCGCACGGGCCCGAACGCGCTGTTCTCATTGGACGAGCCCATCGCGAACTCGTCGCAGTTGAGCTTGCCCAGGCAGACCATGCCGGCGGCTTGAAGGTTAGCTACCACGGTGGCATCAAACGGGCTCATATAGCCAGCCAGCATCTTCGAGGCGGCCGTGCTCGCCCAGTCGCGCGTGACGAAAATGTCTTTGTGCGCCACCGGCACACCGAGCAGCGGCCCAGATTCGCCGCGCGCACGCCGGGCGTCGGCCGCGCGCGCTTGCGCAAGCGTGACGTCCGGCCGCACATCCAGGAAGGCATTCAGCGCCCGATGCTGCTCGATGCGATCGAGGAAGTGCTGGGCTAACTCGACGGCCGAGACCTCCTTGCGGGCGAGCAGCCGGCTCAGTTCGGCCAGCGTCAGGTGAGCCAACCCGCTCATGGCGCAGGACAGGAGCCGTAAACAGGGGGCCACACCGCCCACGGCGCGAGATGAACGGCTGGCGACGGCCGGCTGTGGCTGCTCATTCGATCACCTTCGGCACCAGCAACAAGCCGTCGGCGGCTGCCGGTGCGTTTTTCAGGTTTTCTTGCCATGTGTCCCCCTCGGTAACCGCATCCTCGCGCAGGCGCTGCGCACCGCCGAGCGGATGGGCCATCGGCTCCACCCCGCTGGTGTCGACGCGCTGCATGCGTTCGATCAGGGCAAAAATGTCATTGAGTTGGGCTAGCGTTTGTTGCGCTTCTATTGCATCGATGTGGATGCGCGCCAGATGCGCCAGCCGATAGACATCATCGAGCGACAGGGGCATTGGGAAAGGGTCCGGGCGGCGGGTAAGCGCTAAGCCGCTACCCCCGCAGGGGAACATCGAGTAATTGGCGTATTATCGCGCACCACTTTCGTGCCGTCGTACGCTGCGGCTGCCGCGTGCAGGCGACGCGGTATTCCATCTTCGCCATCTTTGTTCCGGCATGCGATGTTTGGTTTCTTGCGCAGTTACTTCTCCAGCGATCTCGCGATCGATCTCGGCACGGCCAATACGCTAATTTACGTGCGCGGCAAGGGCATTGTCTTGAATGAGCCCTCCGTGGTGGCAATTAGCTACGAGGGTGGCCCAAACGGCAAGCGCACGATCCGCGCGGTCGGACGCGAAGCCAAGCAGATGCTCGGCAAGGTGCCCGGCAACATCGAGGCGATTCGGCCGATGAAGGACGGCGTCATCGCCGACTTCACGGTCACCGAGCAGATGCTCAAGCAATTCATCAAGATGGTGCATCCGTCGAGCCTGTTTGCGCCTAGCCCGCGCATCATCATTTGCGTGCCCTGTGGTTCCACGCAGGTCGAGCGGCGCGCAATTAAGGAATCGGCGGAGGCCGCCGGCGCCAGCCAAGTGTTCCTGATCGAGGAGCCGATGGCCGCGGCCATTGGCGCCGGACTGCCGGTGTCGGAAGCGTCGGGCTCGATGGTGGTGGACATCGGCGGTGGCACCACCGAGGTAGGCATTATCTCGCTCGGCGGCATGGTGTACTCGGGATCGGTGCGCGTCGGCGGCGACAAGTTTGACGAGGCGATCATCAACTACATCCGCCGCAACTACGGCATGCTCATTGGCGAACCGACGGCGGAGGCAATTAAAAAAGAGATCGGCTCGGCTTTCCCTGGTTCCGAGGTCAGGGAAATGGAAGTCAAAGGACGCAATCTCTCCGAAGGCATCCCGCGGTCTTTCACGATTTCCAGCAACGAGGTCCTGGAGGCACTGACCGACCCGCTTAATCAAATCGTCAGCGCTGTGAAGATCGCGCTTGAGCAGACGCCGCCGGAGCTTGGCGCCGACATTGCTGACCGCGGCATGATGCTCACGGGCGGTGGCGCCCTGCTGCGCGACATCGATCGCCTCCTGATGGAAGAGACAGGGCTGCCGGTGGTGGTTGCCGAGGATCCGCTCACCTGCGTGGTGCGCGGCTGCGGCATGGCGCTGGAGCGCATGGACAAGTTCGGGCATTCCTTCCTGACCGGCTAAGTGGGGCGTCGGCCGGCGCGGTGCGGCGGCCCCGGGGCGCGCGGTTCGTCCCACGGCAAGCGCTGCCACAGGTCGACGGCCGACGGGCGAGGACGATGGATTACAGCCCGCCGCCCCTGTTTAACCAAGGCGTCTCGGCGCGCGCGCGGTTGCTGTTTTTTGCCTGCCTGGCGGTGGCGCTGATCATCATCGATGCGCGCGCACAGTTGCTGGAAACCATACGTGTCGGTGTCGGCGTCGTGTTGTACCCATTGCAGCGCGCGTTGCTCGTGCCGCGCGACCTGGCATTGCAGGTGGGCGAGTTCTTCACTACCGTCTCGGCCCTGAGGCGCGAAAACGAGCGCCTGCGGCGTGCCGCGCTGGAGCAGGCGCACCTTTTGCAGCAGGCA
Source organism: Burkholderiaceae bacterium (assembly GCA_025055385.1). Lineage (GTDB taxonomy): Bacteria > Pseudomonadota > Gammaproteobacteria > Burkholderiales > Burkholderiaceae_F > JAKANT01. Next base: position 19,795 of record JANWXE010000118.1, read on the forward strand.
CAGGCCCTGGCCGCTGAAAACGAACGCCTGCGCAAACTGCTAGCGGCGCGGGAACGCTTGCGCACCAGTGGCATCGTCGCGCAGGCGCTCTACGAAAGCCGTGACCGCTTCTCGCGCAAGCTGGTGTTAGATGCCGGCAGTCAGGCCGGGGTGCAGCCAGGCAGCCCAGTGATCGACGAGCTCGGCGTGGTTGGCCAAGTCACGCGCGTCTTTCCGCTGACCGCGGAGGTCACGCTGATCACCGACAAGGAGCAGGCGATCCCGGTACAGATCCTGCGCAACGGCCTGCGCGGCGTGGCCTTCGGTGGCAACGAGCCGGGCACGCTGGACCTGCGCTTCATGGCCGCCAACGCCGACGTCGTCAACGGTGACGTGGCCGTCACCTCCGGTATCGACGGCGTATATCCCCCCGGCCTGCCGGTGGCCACCGTCACGCGTGTGGAGCGCACGGCCAAGGATCAATTCGCGCGCATTGTGCTGGTGCCGGTGGCGGGGGTGCATAACTACACCATGTTATTGGTGCTCAACGTCGAGCGTCAGCTGCCCCCACCGCCTGCGCCCGAGCGGCGACGTGAACCCGACAAGCGCGGCCAGGCGGTGCGCAAATGAAGGCGTCCTGGTGGCAGGCGTGGCGGGCGGCGCTATCTCTGCGTGAGGGCCGGCGCGACGAACCGACGGAACTAAATGGCAACGCAGCGCGCAGCTACGCGCCGAAAGTGCTGCTGCGGCCCGTTAACCCCGCTTTCATCTGGCTGTCGCTGGCTGGGGCGCTGGCGGCCAACCTGTTGCCGTGGGGGGCGACGCCACTGGTGCCTGACTTTATGGCGCTCGCCCTCGTGTTCTGGAACGTGCAACAGCCGCGCCGCGTGGGTATGGGTGCCGCCTTTGTGTTCGGACTTTTGATGGATGTGCACGATGGCGCGCTATTCGGCGAACATGCGCTGGCGTACACGCTGCTGTCCTATGGTGCGATCACGCTTCACCGGCGCATTCTGTGGTTTGGTCTGCCCGCGCAGGCAGTGCACGTCCTGCCGCTGCTGCTGCTGGCGCAGTTGGCCTCATTGCTGGTGCGGCTTTGGGTCGGGTCGGGCTTCCCCGGGTGGTGGTACTTCCTCGAAAGCGTCGTCGGCGCGGCGCTCTGGCCGCTGCTGTCCTGGCTGCTGCTGGCACCGCAGCGGCGGCCATTGGAGCGCGACGAGGCGCGCCCGCGCTAGCCCCGGCGGTGGCACGATTTAGCATCCTGCCAAGTCGCCGTCTCCAAAACCGGCTGCCCACCGGATTATGAGCGCATGAAGCCGCTGCGCGATCCGCAACGTGAGCTACTTCTGTTCCGCACCCGTATCGTGGTGGCGAGCGGGGCGGTGGCGTTTGCTTGTTTACTGCTACTGAGCCGCTTCATCTGGCTGCAGGTACTGAAGCACGATGACTATCACGCGCGCGCGGAGAGTAACCGCATTGCCATCGTGCCGGTGCCGGCCAATCGAGGCTTGATCAAGGACCGGCATGGGCGCGTGATCGCGCGCAATTACTCAGCCTACACGCTGGAGATCAATCCGCGCGAGGTGCGCGACGTCAACGCCGTCATTGACGCCCTGGCCCAAGTCGTGGAGATCCAACCGCGCGACCGCCGCCGCTTCCGCAAGCTGCTGGAAGAATTGCGCGGCGCCGATTCGATTCCAATCCGCACGCGCCTGTCCGACGAGGAGGTAGCGCGCTTTGCGGCCAATAAGTTCCGCTTCCCTGGGGTGGAACTGCGCGCGCGCCTGTTTCGCCATTATCCGCTCGGCGAAGTGGGCTCGCACTTAATCGGCTACATTGGCCGCATCTCACCCGCTGACAAAGAGCGCATTGCCACCTGGCCCGATGCGGCCAATTACGTCGGCACCGACTACATCGGTAAGGTCGGCCTGGAGCAGAGCTACGAGCGCGAGCTGCACGGCACCACCGGCTTCGAGGAAGTCGAGATCACCGCCGGCGGGCGCCCGGTGCGCACGCTGTCGCGTACACCGCCGGTGCCGGGCAACAACCTCATCCTGTCGGTTGATATGAATTTGCAGGAGGTTGCTGAGCGTGCCTTTGGGAACCGCCGCGGTGCGCTGATCGCAATCGAGCCCGCCACCGGCGACGTGCTGGCCTTCGTCTCGAAGCCGACCTTCGACCCGAACCTGTTCGTCGAAGGCATCGATCCAGTCAACTGGGAGCAGTTGAACAACGATCCGGATAAGCCGCTGCTGAACCGCGCGCTGCGCGGCACCTATCCGATTGGCTCGACGTACAAACCGTTTCTGGCGCTTGCCGCGCTTGAACTGGGCAAGCGGCGGCCGGAGCAGGTCTTCCACGATCCGGGTTACTTCATCTACGGTGGCCACCGTTTCCGCGACAGCAACAAGGTGCCGCTGGGGCCGGTTGATTTGCACCGCTCGATCGTCAAATCAAGCGATGTCTATTACTACATGTTGGCCAATGACCTCGGCGTGGACGCCATCCATGATTTCATGAAGCCGTTTGGATTCGGCCAGCTCACCGGCATCGACATCGAGGGCGAGCAAACCGGCATCCTGCCGTCGACCGCCTGGAAAGAACGGCGGTTCAAACAGAAGTGGTACGGCGGTGAGACGATCTCAATTGGCATCGGTCAGGGCTACAACAGTTTCACTTTATTGCAGCTGGCACACGCCACCGCCATTTTGGCTAATAACGGCATCGTGATGAAGCCGCACCTAGTAAAAGCTATTGAGGATCCGCGCACCGGGCAGCGGCGTCTGACCGTGCCCAAGGAAAGTTATCGCATCCCGTTAAAGCCGGAGAACCTGCGTGTGGTGCGCGAGGCGATGGTGGACGTCAACATCAGCGGCACCGCGCGCGTCGCCTTCCAGGGGGTGCCGTACCGGGTGGCCGGAAAAACGGGCACTGCGCAGGTGATCGGCATCAAGCAGAATGAGAAATACGACGAGCGCCGCATCCATGAGCGGCACCGCGATCATTCGCTTTATATCGCTTTCGCGCCAGCTGACGCGCCCACGATCGCGCTGGCGGTAATTGTCGAAAACGGCGGCTTCGGCGCGGTGGCCGCGGCACCAATCGCGCGCCAAGTACTTGACTATTACCTGCTGGGCAAGGTGCCCACCGCCCCAGCCCTGCCGCGCGAAGGAGCCGAGCCGCTGCTGGCACAGACAGGGATCGAATGAGCGAGCCAACTGTTGCTCGCCGCCTTGCCATGTGGTTGGGTGCCCGCCTGGCGGCGCTCGATCCAGTGCTGCTTGGGCTGGTTGGCAGCATCACGGTCATCGGCTTGCTGACGTTGTATTCGGCGGCGGCCGATTTCCCGTGGCGCTTCACCGATCAACTGCGCAATGTGGCCGTGGCTGCGCTGGTTATGCTGTTTTTCGCCAACGTTTCGCCGGCATTGCTGATGAAGCTCGCTGCGCCCGCCTACGCGCTGGGGCTGCTGTTGCTGCTGGCGGTGGAGGTCAAAGGCGTGACGGTCAAAGGCGCGACGCGCTGGCTTGATATCGGGTTCGCGCGCATCCAACCCTCAGAGATCATGCGGTTGGCGCTGCCGTTGGTGCTTGCGTGGTATTTCCACCGGCGTGAAGGCGCGGTGCGCGCGCTTGACTTTCTGCTAGCGGCCGGGCTCGTGGCTGCACCCGTGGTCCTGATTGCCAAGCAGCCCGATCTGGGCACAGCCGTGCTGATGTTGGCAGCTGGTTTCTTTGTTATTTACTTTGCTGGCCTGCCGTGGAAATGGCTGGCGGCGCTGCTGCTGGCCGGGCTGGCAACGCTGCCACTGGCGTGGACGCTGATGCATGACTATCAGCGCGAGCGGGTGTTGACGCTCATCGATCCGATGCAAGATCCACTGGGCAAAGGCTTCCATACGTTGCAGGCAACGATCGCCATCGGCAGCGGCGGCCTCTTCGGCAAGGGCTGGATGCAAGGCACGCAGACGCACTTGGAGTTCATCCCGGAGCGCACCAGCGATTTCATATTTGCCGTCTACGCGGAGGAGTTCGGTCTGGTCGGCAACCTGGTGCTGCTGACGCTGTTTTTTCTGCTAGTGATGCGTGCGCTGTCCATCGCAGCTGCTGCGTCGACACTGTTTGGCCGCTTGACGGCGGCCTCAATCGCGCTGATCGTTTTCACCTACGCGTTCGTCAACATCGGCATGGTCAGCGGCATCCTGCCCGTGGTTGGTGTGCCGCTCCCCTTCATCAGCTACGGCGGAACGGCCCTGATGACGTTGGGCATGGCCTGCGGCATGTTGATGTCCATCCACCGTCATCGCAAGCTGGTGCAAACATGACATGGCGCTGCTATGCGAACGTGGTTGCGGCACCCGGGGGCGGCGCCGCGGGCCTTGTACTCGCCGCTGCGCTCAGCGGTTGCGCAGTGCTTAGCGGGCAACAGACGCATGTGCCGCAGGGGCTGGCGGCCGCGCTGCCGGCGGCGGCTGGGCGCCCGGATCGCAGCGAGGAAATGGCCGATGCGGTGCCCCGCATTGAGCCGCTGCACCCGAGTGCGAATTGGCCGTACGAGGCTGGAGGCCGCCTCTACCGCCCGTTTACGGACGACCGTCCGTTCAAAGAGCGCGGCCGTGCTGCGGTACTTGGGGCTGCGTATGACGGCAAGCTGACCGCCAGCGGCGAGCCGTTTGCCGCGCAGTCGATGAGTGCGGCTCATCCGACGCTGCCAATCCCCAGCTACGCGCGCGTGACCAACCTGCGCAATGGTCACAGCGCAATCGTGCGAATCGTCGATCGCGGCGCCTTCAACCGCGGGGAGGCCATTGCGCTGTCGGCCGCCGCGGCGCAAAAGCTTCAGCTCGCTGGCAACGATCAGGTGGAGGTTGAGCGGCTGACGACGCAGATGGTGGCCGCGATAGCTCCGCCAGCGGCGCTCACACCGCTGCCAGCCGAACCCGTACAGCTGCTGCAGACGGCCGCAGAGGTGGGGCCGGCTGCGCCTGCGCCGGCAGCGGCAGAGGCGGTGCCGCTGCCACCGCTTGCCGAACTGTCGCCGCCGGCTGCTGCGGCTTCAACCGTATCGCCGACTGCCCCGCCGCCTCCGGTGGCTGCGGCCACGGGGCGCCCGGTGCCGGCAAGGCCGGTTGCCGCTGGTGCGCCGTACCGCGTGCAGCTTGCCGCTTTTGTTGTGGAGGCCGTCGCGCAGAGCGTGCGGGCACGGGTGGCCGAGCAGCTCGTGCAGGCTGGGGCCGGATTGCCGGCGCCGCGCCTAGAACGGCGCGGTAACCGCTTTGTCGTGCTGGTGGGGGATTTCGCTGAGCGGGCAGCGGCAGAGGCTGCGGCTGCCCGCCTGCGCGCTATCTTGCGGCAGGATGTGGTCATCGAACCGCGCCGCTGATTTAAAGCTAAGCCGCTTGCGGCCATCTACGCGTGGCGGCGTCGCCGCGGTGCTGCTTGCGGCGGTCGTTTTGCTGAGCGCTTGCTCGACGGCGCCGCGCCGCGGCGCCTTCTACCAAGACGACGGGCCACCTGATCAGGTGCCACTTGATCTGACGCAGGTGCCTGATGCGCAGCCGCGCATCGAGCCGTTTCACCCGTACGCGAACCGCCCATATCAAGCGCTTGGCCGTTGGTATACGCCGATGACCGAGGACCGCCCCTACCGGGCGCGCGGTCTCGCCTCCTGGTATGGGCGGCAGTTCCACGGCGCGCGCACCGCAAGCGGCGAGATTTATGACATGTTCGCGATGACCGCCGCGCATCCGACGCTGCCGATTCCCAGCTACGCGCGCGTGACGAATTTGTCCACTGGTACCACCGTGGTCGTGCGGGTCAACGACCGCGGTCCTTTCAAAGACGGACGCATTATCGACCTGTCCTATGCCGCCGCGGTCAAGCTGGGGCTGGCCGGTGCTGGCACGGGTTTGGTGGAGGTCGAGCGGCTGACCTTTGCCGATATCCGCGCGCTGCAGGGCGAAGCTGCGGGGCTTGCCGACGGCCGCTGGTCGGTGCAGGTGGGCGCATTTAGCGAGGAGGCGCGCGCGCAGGCGCTGCGCGAGCAAGTTGCGCCTGCGCTGGCGCTCGCTGGCCGGCCACTGCCGCGCGTGGAACGCGATGCGAGTATCTTTCGCGTGCTAGTTGGCATACTGCCGGATCGCAGCGCGGCGCAGCAGCTCGCCCGGGAGCTGCAGCAGCTCTTGCAAATCGAGACGGCGCTGCATTTTCGTCCGTAACCGCTGATGAACCTCGCCGAGCTGAAGTCTTTTGTCGAGCAAAAATGGGACAACGATCTGCTGCCGCGCTTGGTTGAATATGTGAAGGTGCCGGCCAAATCGCCGGCGTTCGACGCGCACTGGCGCGCGCATGGCCACCTGCAGCGCGTGGTGCAAGACGCGTATGGCTGGGCGCGCACGCAGGCGATCGCTGGCTTGACGCTGCAGATCGTTCGCATCGGCGATCGCACGCCATGCCTCTTCTTCGACGTGCCAGCCACCGGCGGCCGCGGCTGCGACCGCACCGTCTTGTTTTACGGACACCTCGACAAGCAGCCAGAGATGAGTGGCTGGCGCGAGGGCTTTGGACCGTGGACCCCAGTGATCGAAGACGGCAAGCTGTATGGCCGCGGTGCAGCCGACGATGGCTACGCGATTTACGCGGCGCTGACCGCGATCGCGGCGCTCGACGCGCAGGGCATACCGCGGCCGCGCTGCGTGGGCATCATCGAGACCTGCGAGGAATCCGGCAGCTTCGACCTGCCGGCCTATCTGGAGATGCTGGCGCCGCGCTTCGGCGACGTGGCGTTGGTCGTGGGGCTGGATTCAGGCTGCGGCGATTATGAACGGCTGTGGGTGACGACCTCGCTGCGCGGACTCATCGGCGGCACGCTGACGGTGGAGATCCTGCGCGAAGGTGTTCACTCGGGTTATGCCAGCGGGCTGGTGCCAAGCTCGTTCCGCATCGCCCGCCGCCTGCTTGACCGCATTGACGATGCAGAAAGTGGCCGCGTGCACGACCCGGCGTTTCATGCGCAGATTCCGGCCGAGCGCCTGCAGCAAGCGCGCCGCGCGGGCGCCATTCTCGGTGACGCAGTGTGGCGGGCATTTCCGTGGGCTGCGTCTTGCCACGGGCCGCACGGGCATGCGATGCCCACCACCACCGATCCGGTGGAAGGCATCTTGGCGCGGACCTGGCAGCCCGCGCTGTCAATTACCGGTGCGGACGGCCTGCCTCCGTTGCAGAGCGCCGGAAACGTGTTGCGGCCGAAGACGGCGCTGAAGCTGTCGTTGCGGCTGCCGCCGACGGTGGATGCGCAGCGCGCCTTGCAGCGGCTGCAGGAGCTGCTGGAGCGTGATCCGCCTTATGGCGCGCACGTGCGCTTTGAGCCGGAGTGGGCCGCAAGCGGCTGGAATGCACCGGCGACGGCTCCTTGGCTAGCCCGGGCCATTGAAGACGCGTCGCGCGCCGCCTTCGGCCGTGAGGCGGCCTGCATCGGCGAAGGCGGCACGATCCCGTTCATCGGCATGCTGGCTGCGAGGTTCCCGCAGGCGCAGTTTCTGATCACTGGTGTGCTGGGACCGCAGTCGAACGCGCACGGCCCAAACGAGTTCTTGCACATCAGCTACGCCAAGCGGCTGACCGCGGCGGTGGCGGCAATTTTGCCCGCCGTTTCGTGAGCGTCCCGCCTGACCAGCTCGAGTTCTCGCTGTCGGCGCGCGCGCTGGAAATCGCGCGTCAGCGACCCTGGCTGACCGCCACCGCGTTTGCGTTGCTGGTGGGGGTGGCTGCCTGGATCTATGTCGGCGTGCGCAACGCGTTGGTGGCGATCACCGTCAGCCATTTGCAGGCACTGCTCGACACGGAGGTGGCAGCGCTCGATCTGTGGGTGCGAGAAAAGCAGCTAAACGCTGAGCGCTGGGCGCGCGAGCCGCGCCTGCGTGCCGCGGCGCGCGCGCTACTGCGTGAGGAGGCCGCCTGCGGCGGGCCGGCGCGGCAGCAGTTGATTGAGGCGCTTGACGCGCTGCTTGGGCCGGAGACTGCGCCCGCCGCGCTACTGGTCAACCGCGATGGACGGGTGGTGGCAGCGCGCCGCGCAGCGGAGTGCGGTCGGACGCTGATGCCGGAGCTGCGACGGTTGCTGCAGGAGGCGCTGCGCGGCGTGCCCTCCTTCGGCGGCCCGCTGCACGGGCAGCTGCAAGAGGCCGGCGGGGCCGAAACGCGGCCGCTGGTTTGGATCGCGGCGCCGGTGCGCGACGATGACGACGCTGCGGCCGGCACGCTCTTCATCGGCAAGTACGCCGACGATCGCTTCTCTGCCGTCTTCGCCGCTGCCCGCTTGGGCGAAAGCGGCGAGGCCTACGCATTCGACCTGGCCGGCCGCATGCTGTCGAAGAGCCGCTTCCGCGCGCAACTGGTCGATGCTGGCCGCATTAAACCGCAGGCTAGTGAAATTCTGACGCTGCTGCTGCGCGATCCCGAATCTCCGCAGGCGGCGCTGACCGCGCTTGTGCAAGCCGCTGTGGCCGCGCGCACCGCTACCCCGCCGAGCGCAGACCGCGGCGAAATCACGGCCGCCTACAACAACTACCTAGGCGTGCGGGTGGTCGGCGCCTGGCGCTGGCTGCCGCAATACGGTTTTGGCGTGGCCGTCGAGATAGCCGAGGCCGAGGCTTACGCGCCGCTGGCGCGGCTGCAGCACGCTTTTTTGGCGGTGCTGTTGGCAGCGGGGGCGGCGCTGCTGTTCCTGCTGGTGGCGCTGGCGCGCATCGTGCGGCTGCGGCGCGCGGTGCATGAAGCGCAGCGCGTCGGCAATTACGAATTGCTCGAAGAAATCGGCCGTGGGGGTATGGCGCGTGTCTACCGCGCGCGGCACCGCCTGCTGAAGCGGCCCACGGCTGTGAAGATCATCGAGCTGGCGGTGGCCAACGACGAGATGTTGGCGCGTTTCGACCGCGAGGTGAAACTGGCCAGCCAGCTGATGCATCCGAACACCGTGGAAGTGTTCGACTACGGTCGCACGCCGGAGGGGCAACCGTTTTATGCGATGGAGTTCCTCGACGGCCTGACGCTGCAGCAACTGGTGGAAGCCCACGGGCCGCTGCCGCCGGCGCGGGTGGCGCACGTGCTGCGCGGCATCGCCGGCTCGCTGTCCGAGGCGCATACGCTCGGCCTCGTGCACCGGGACATCAAGCCGGCCAACGTGATGCTGTGCCGGCGCGGCGGCGAATACGACGTGGTCAAGGTGCTGGATTTCGGCTTGGTCAAGGACATCCGCACCGAGGCCACGCGCGACCTGACGCGGGCGCTCAGGGTGCTGGGCACGCCGGCCTACATGGCGCCGGAGCGCATCGAGAACGCCGCTAGCGCCGACCCGCGCTCGGACCTGTACGCGCTGGGGGCGGTCGGCTACTTCCTGCTGGCCGGCGCGCCGCCCTTCGCCGCCGAGAACGATCTGGCGCTCGCTTACCAGGTCGTGCACAAGGCGCCGCCGCCGCTGCCGCCGGAGCGCGCGGTGCCGGACGAACTGGCGGACCTGATTTTCACGTGCTTGGCCAAGGATCCGGCGCAGCGGCCGCAGTTCGCCGCCGACCTGATCGAGGCGCTCGACTTCATCCTGCTGCGCCATCCGTGGCCGGCAGCCGCGGCGCGCGCCTGGTGGGAGGCGCAGGACGCCGCCCGCGCCCTGGCCGGCGTGCGTTAGGGCGCG
>JANWXE010000163.1 GCA_025055385.1 Burkholderiaceae bacterium
CAGGCTGATGCCCCAGGTCGTCAGCAGCGTCTCCAGCGGCCGCCCCTGCAGCCAGCGCAACACGCCGCGCTCCAGCGCCAGCCCGACAGCGGCGGTGACAACGAACGCCACCGGCAGCGCTGCCAGCACGTACCAGTCGAAGGCTTGCGGGAAATACGTGCGGAACAGCGACTGCACGACGAAGGCCGCATATGCGCCCAGCATCAGGAATTCGCCGTGCGCCATGTTGATGATGCCCATCAGGCCGTAGGTGATCGCCAGGCCGAGTGCGGCGAGCAGCAGGATCGAGCCAAGGCTCACCCCTGAGAACAGCGCCACCAGTGCCTCGGTCTTGCGCAGGCGCGCGTTGATCTGCGCCAGCGACTCCTGCGCAGCGGCGCGCACGCGCGCATCCGGCTCCGGAAAGCTGCCGTCCTTGGCCGGCGTGATCATCGTCGCCAGCATCTGCCGCACCTGCGGATCGTCGCTAGCGGACAACGCTCGCGCCGCCTGCAGCCGTCGCTCTGGCTCCGGGCTGGCTAGGGCGACTGAAGCGGCCGCCAGGCGCAGCGCGCTCTGCACCTGCTCGTCGCGCTCGGCCGCCAGCGCGGCTTCCAGCACCGGCAGCAGCGATTCGTTGTCGCTGCCCTGCAGCGCGCGCGCCGCCGCCAGCCGCTCGCGCCGGTCGGCTGATCGCAACTGCAGGGCGGCGAGCGCGACCGCGATCTCTCCGCGCACGCGGTTGTTGATCACAATTGTCTCCAGCCCTGCCGGCGCTGGGCCCAGATCGACGCCGCTGATCGCATCGCGCAGGCGGCCGTCGGCGACGATCGCCAGACCTTGTCCGTCTGGTCGCAGTGCGAGTGTGTCGTCTTGCAGCGCGCGCAGCACCGCAGCGGCACGGGCATCGCCGCCGGCGGCGAGTGAACGGATGGCCGCTACCTTTTCGTCGCTGTCCTCAGCCGCTAGGCGCGCCAGCGTTGCCGGATCAAGAGCCACCGCGGCCGGCGCCACAAGCGCTAGCCAAGCGGCGCAGATGGATCGCCACAGCCTATACATGGGAGCTCCTGCGGCGGCGCGCCCACCGCGACGCGCCGCCGTCTTTCGCGTCAGACCGGCGTGTCCGGCTTCTTCTCGTTGCCTGGGATGTATGGGCTCCAGGGCTGGGCGCGAATCGTGCCCTTGCTGCGCCAGACCACGTTGAACTGCCCATCGGCGCGTACTTCGCCGATAAACACTGGCTTGTGCAGATGGTGATTCCTTTCGTCCATCTTGACCTTAAATCCGCTGGGCGCGTCGAACGTTTGGCCAGCCATTGCCTTGATCACTGCATCGACGTCGGTTGTCTTGGCTTGTTCGACGGCTTGTTTCCACATGTTGATGCCAATATAGGTCGCTTCCATCGGATCATTCGTGACGACTTTGTCGGCATTGGGCAGCTTCTGCTTGACGGCCCAGTCCTTGTACATCTTGATGAATGCCTCGTTTTGGGGATTTTTCAATGACATGAAGTAGTTCCACGCTGCCAGATGCCCCACTAATGGCTTGGTGTCGACGCCGCGTAATTCTTCTTCGCCCACGGAGAACGCGACCACTGGCACATCTTTGGCTTTCAGGCCCGCGTTGCCAAGCTCTTTGTAGAAAGGAACGTTGGAGTCGCCGTTGATGGTCGAAATGACGCAGGTCTTGCCGCCGGCAGCAAATTTCTTGATGTTGGCAACGATGGTTTGGTAATCGCTGTGCCCAAACGGCGTGTACACCTCCTCGATGTCCTTTTCGGCCACGCCTTTGCTTTTCAGGAACGCGCGCAAAATCTTGTTCGTCGTGCGCGGATATACGTAGTCGGTGCCGAGTAAGAAAAAGCGCTTCGCGCCACCGCCTTCCTTGCTCATCAGGTATTCAGTAGCCGGGATCGCCTGCTGATTGGGCGCCGCGCCGGTGTAAAAGACATTTCTCTCCAGCTCCTCTCCTTCGTATTGCACCGGATAGAACAGCAGGTGGTTCAGCTCCTTAAACACCGGCAACACGCTCTTGCGCGACACACTGGTCCAGCAGCCGAAGACGACCGCTACCTTGTCCTGCGTGATCAGCTGGCGCGCCTTTTCGGCAAACAGCGGCCAGTTGGAAGCCGGGTCCACCACCACGGGCTCCAGCGGCCTCCCCAGCACGCCACCTTTAGCGTTAATGGCGGCGATCGTCATTAACGCGGTTTCCTTCAATGCGGTCTCGGAGATGGCCATCGTGCCCGACAGCGAGTGCAGAATGCCGACTTTAATCGGCGTCTTGCTCTGGCCGAAGGCCTCGAAGGAGGCAGCGAACAGGGCCGCTGCGCTGGCGCTTCCCGCTTGAATGAATCGTCTACGACTAAAACTCATGAAGGCTCCCTCCGACGTTCGCGCCGCCTCGCGACGCATCACAAAGCAGAGGAGCAGCTTTTGTGCCAATGCCGTTTCGCGCGTTTGCGGTGCATCAGGCACGCTGCGGGAGAAGCGCATGCACCGCGTTGGCAAGCGGTACGCACGCGCATGGTGCGCCACGCACCGTCACCGACGCACCAGCCCCAGCAGGGGATCGGCGGCGCGCTACAGTGGCGCCGGCGAAAGCAAGGTAGGAGGTGACCAAGTGGGACCGTTGACAGGGATTCGGGTGATCGAACTGGCTGCCATCGGGCCGGGGCCGATGTGCGCGATGCTGCTGGCGGATCTTGGCGCCGATGTGGTCCGCATCGACCGCACCGAACCGAGCGGCCTTGGCGTGACGATGCCGCCGCGGTTCGACGTCACCGCGCGCAACCGGCGCTCCATCGCGCTCGATCTAAAACGGCCCGAAGGGCGCGCCGCGGCGTTGCGGCTGATCGAGCGCGCCGACGTGCTGATCGAGGGCTTCCGGCCCGGCGTGGCCGAGCGATTAGGCGTCGGCCCACAGGAGTGTCTCGCGCGTAATCCGCGCCTCGTCTATGGTCGCATGACGGGTTTCGGACAGGCGGGGCCGCTGGCGCAGGCCGCCGGCCACGACCTGAACTACATTGCGCGGACCGGGGCGCTGGCCGCCATCGGCCCGGCCGGCGGCGCGCCCGTGCCGCCGTTGAACCTGGTCGGCGATTATGGCGGCGGGGCGCTGTATCTCGCTGTCGGAATTCTCGCCGCGCTGTTGGAGCGGCAGCGCTCCGGGCAAGGCCAGGTGGTCGATGCGGCGATGGTCGACGGGGCCGCCTCGCTGATGGCGATGTTCTATGGACTGGCAGCGGCCGGAGGCTGGGACGTGCAGCAGCGCGGCGCAAACTTGCTCGACGGCGGCGCGCCGTTTTACGCCGTCTATCAGACGGCCGATGATCAGTTCGTGTCGGTGGCGGCGCTAGAACCGAAATTTTTCGCCGAGCTGGCGCAGCGCATCGGGCTGGAGCCGCAGTGGGTGGCGCGCCAATACGACCGCGCAAGCTGGCCGCAGCTGCGCGAGCGTCTGGCGACAATCTTCCGCAGCCGCACGCGCGCGCAGTGGTGCGAGCTGCTGGAAGGCAGCGACGCCTGCTTCGCGCCGGTCCTTTCGATGGCTGAAGCGCCGCGCCATCCGCACAATGCAGCGCGCGGCACCTTCATTGAGATGAATGGCTATCCGCAGCCGGCACCCGCGCCCCGCTTCTCACGCACGCCGGCGGGGATGCCGAAGCCGGCACCGCAAGTGGGCGCGCATACCGAGGAGGTGCTGCGCGAGGCGGGTTTCGAGCAGACGCAGATTGCAGCGTTGCGGGCGGCGGGCGTCATCGGATAAGTGTTGCCAAGGCTGCATCGATGGTTGGATACCGCAGCCGCACGCGAAGCTCCCGCTTGATGCGCGCGTTGCGCAGCCGGCGCGATTCACTCATAAACGAATACATCGCCGGTGATACGGCCGCGCGCACTTGCGCGCGCGGCAACCGCGGCGGTCGTGGCAGCCCGAACGCGTCGGCCACGCGGTCGAAATAGTCGCCCATTTTTAGCGCCGAATCGTCCACCGCGTTGTAAACGCGGCCGGGTCGGCCGCGAAACAGCGCGGCAATTGCGATGCGCGCTAAGTCCTCGGCGTGGATATGGTTGCTGTACACATCGTCATCTTCGGTCAGCGCCGGTGTACCGCCCCGCAGCCGCTGCAGCGGCAGCCGGTCCGCCGCATAGATGCCGGGGACGCGCAGCACGCACGCTTTGAGCGGGGCGGCGCGAACAATGCGTTCCGCATCGAGGCGGCGACGGGCGCGGTCCGTCGTGGGGCGTGGCGGCGCGGTCTCATCCAGCCAGGCGCCGCCGGCGTCGCCGTAGACGCCCGTGGTGCTGACGTACACGAAGCGCTGGCAGGTTGTGCCAACAGCCAGCCTCAGGTTGCGTGTGCGCGGATCGCGCACACCGTGATTGGGCGGCGGGGCCAGATGGATCACGTGCGTGGCGGCCGCGCGCAGCCGGCGCAGCGTCTGGCGCTGGTCCAGATCGCCCACAATCGGAACGGCGCCGGCGGCGCGCAGCGCCGGCACGCGGGCGGCGCGGGTTGTCAGCGCCACTACGCGGAAGCGCCCGCGCAGGCATGCCAGAATGCGCCCCCCCACGTCACCGCAGCCGACGATCAGCAGCCGTGGCCGTTTCAGCCGCCGGCGCTCGGGCGGCCTGTCGACGACGGAAACCTGCATTGACGCGATTCTATGGCTTATAAGGTCACCATTCGGCCCTCCGGCCGCGAATTCGTCGTCGAGGACGGCGAGACCGTACTCGCCGCCGCCTTGCGCGCCGGTGTCGGCCTGCCGTACGGCTGCAAAAATGGCGCCTGCGGCACCTGCAAGGGCAAGCTGCTGCAAGGCGAGCTGATCTACGGCACGTATTCGTCGCATGCCTTAAGCGAACAGGAACGCGCGCGTGGCGCCGCTTTGTTCTGTGTGAGCCGGCCCGCCACCGATTTAATCATCGAGGCGCGCGAGCTGACCGGTTTCGGCGACATCCCGATCCGCAAGATGCCGTGCCGCATCGCCAAGATCGAGCGGCCGGCTCCGGATGTGGCGATCGTTTCGCTGCAGCTGCCGGCCAACGAGCGGCTGCAGTACCGCGCGGGGCAGTACATCGAATTCATATTGAACGACGGCCAGCGGCGCAGTTATTCGATCGCGACACCGCCGCATGCCGACGAACTG
>JANWXE010000187.1 GCA_025055385.1 Burkholderiaceae bacterium
TTCCTGAAGTACCACGCGGACCTGCTCACGCCCGAGTACTGGCAGCGCGCGCAGCAGCGCATCCGCGCCGGCCATCTGGAGGACGTGTTTCCGTATCCGCGCGAGCTGCGCTTCGTGCAGCGCTTTGAGCCCGATAGCGCGCGCTGGCGGCGGCATCGGCGTGCATCTTAGCACGCACGGCAGCATCTCTTTGCGAATCGCGGTCGTGCGTCAACTGTGCAGTGCCCGCATCGGAATTCTTGCCCTGGTTCCGGACGAATGGGAGGACATCGTCATGCCCCGGCACCAGATCATCGGGCGGCTGGCTGCGCGATTTCCGGTCGTCTGGCTTGGACCCACCCCTGGGTGGCGAGAGTATTTGCGGCCGGGCGGACCGCACTTTCTCGCGCCGGATCGGTTTTACGCTCCAACTGCGGGACTCGACGTCTATCGGCCTGGTTGGCGGCACCCGCTCGTGTATAAGCCAGCGGCGCTTGGCCGGCGGTTCCTGCGAGGGCGCCTTGCGGCCGCCCGGCGCCGTCTGATCGAAGACGGCGCAACACACATCGTCCTGTACCTGTGGCGCGACGAGTTTGCTGATGCTCTGGATCAGGTCGCGCATGACGCAAGCTGCTATCACGTCGACGACGAGTACAGCTTCTCAGAGCGCGAGGTGCCGAATTCGGAGCGCGAGGTTACGCTGATCAGAAGGGTCGACCAAGTGATCGTTCATTCTCCTGCCCTGTTGCGCAAAAAGGGAGGAATCAATCCGCATACTGCGCTCGTGCCGAACGGGGTCGATTTCGAGGCCTTTTCGCGGCGGCATCCGATGCCGCCCGACCTGGCGGTGATTCCACCGCCCCGGGTTGGCTACGCGGGCGTCATCAAGAAACAACTCGACCTGGACCTGATGGTGCGACTGGCGCGCGCCCGCCCCCACTATTCGTTCGTCTTCGTGGGACCGGTCATGAACGCCGCTGGTAAACGCGAGCAGCTAGCTGCGTTGGAGAACTTGCCGAACGTGTTTTTTCTCGGGCCCAAGCGGGTCGAAGAATTGCCGGCCTATTCCCAGCACTTCGACGTCTGCTTGATGTGCTACGAGGTCAACGACTACACAAACCATATCTTTCCGCTGAAGCTAAATGAGTACCTTGCGACGGGCCGGCCGGTGGTCGCGGCGCCGATCGAGTCGGTGCGCAACCTCGATGTGGTCACGCTCGCCACGTCGGATCAGGAGTGGCTGGCGGCAATCGACCGGCATTTGAACGAAGGGGATGCCGCAGCGGAGGCGGCTGCCCGGCGAATCGCGTTCGCGCGCGCGCACGATTGGAACGTTCTGGCGGAGCGGATCGCGCGGCTGATCGAGGGGGCGGTGGCCCGCAACATCCCGGTAGCCGGCCAGGGCGGGGCGCTCGGAAAGGCATTTGTGTCATGAGAGGCGGCAACTCGGTGCTGGTGACGGGCGGGGCCGGTTTTCTTGGTTCGCACTTGTGCGAGCGGTTGTTGAGGGAGGGTCTTGAGGTCCTGTGTGTGGACAACTTTTTCACCGGGACGCGGCGCAATGTCGAGCATCTGCTTGGACACCGGCGCTTTGAGCTTCTGCGGCACGACGTGACGTTTCCGCTGTACGTCGAGACAGACCAGATCTACAACCTGGCATGTCCGGCCAGCCCAATCCACTACCAGTTTGACCCCGTGCAAACCACGAAAACCAGCGTGCACGGGGCGATCAACATGCTGGGTCTGGCCAAGCGGCTGCGCGCGCGCATCCTGCAGGCGTCGACCTCCGAGGTCTATGGCGATCCGGAGGTGCACCCGCAGACCGAGGACTACTGGGGCCGCGTCAACCCGATCGGTGTCCGCAGCTGCTACGACGAGGGGAAGCGCTGTGCCGAGACGCTTTTCTTCGACTACTGGCGCCAGCACAAGCTCGAGATCAAGGTTGTGCGCATCTTTAAC
>JANWXE010000190.1 GCA_025055385.1 Burkholderiaceae bacterium
CGGTCCTCCTGTGCGTTTGCTGCGCCTGCGCGTCCAGCCAGTCGGCCACGCGCGACCATAGCGCCGCCGCCGGCGGGCGGAAGAAGCCGAAATGGCCGATACGGCGCAGCCCCACCGTGCGCGGGTGGATGCGCTGTAGCGCGCGCGGCGCGTTGCGATAGAAGCCAGCCATGGTCTCCACGTTGGCGCGCGACATGAACTCGTCGTCGGTGAAGGCTAGCCAGAAAATTGGCGTGCGCACCTGCGCGTAGCGGTCATGCGCCGCCTCGCCACCGACGCAGTAATCGCGCCGCAAGCACCAGCGCCGCCATTGGCGCATCACGCCGGCCGGCAAATCGCCGATCGTGCCGAGCCGCCGGCCAGGGAAGTAGCCGGCAAGCGCCGTAGCGGCCGGCGCAATCGCATACCATAGCAGCCAGGAATGCCAGCGCACGCGCCAGGCGTACTGCGGCCAGTAGCCGGTGCCGGCGGCAACGGCCACCATGGCGGCCACGCGTTCATGGCCGGGCACAAGCGGCATAATCTGTGCGCCGAGGCTGTGCCCTAGCCAAAATAGCGGGCGCGTCCCGAGGCGCTCGGCGGCGTACCCGAGCGCGGCCGGCACATCGCGCTCGATCCAGTCGTGCAGATCGGCGGCGAAGCCGCGCAGCGAGTCGGCGAAGGCAGCTGGGCGCGAGCGGCCAATGCCACGGTAATCGAAGCTGAGGACGAAGAAACCGCGTGCGGCCAGCCACTGGGCGAAGGCGGCGTAGAAGCGCTGCTCGACACCCATGGCGCCGACGATCAGCACGCCGGCTCGCGCCGCCTGCGCCTCGCCGAAGGCGGTGGCCGCGAGCGGAAAGCCGTCGCGCGCCGTCAGCGTGACCACGTTCGGTGCAGCGGCACTGGCTGCCGCTGCCTGCCCGTGTGCCGCTAGCGGCGTGGCGCTCATTCCTTGAAGTAGACGATCTGGTGCGTGGTGGCAAGCAACTCGCCAGCCTCGCTCCACAACTGCGCGCTCTGGTCGAAGTAACCGGCGTGGTAGCCCTGCGCAGTCGCTTGGCCGAGTAGCGGCCGGTCCTGTGCGCGAGCCAGCCGCGCGTTATCCGCCAGGTAATAAACCGTCAACGACACGGTGCCG
The DNA here is from genome assembly GCA_025055385.1 of Burkholderiaceae bacterium. Classification (GTDB taxonomy): domain Bacteria; phylum Pseudomonadota; class Gammaproteobacteria; order Burkholderiales; family Burkholderiaceae_F; genus JAKANT01. Next base: position 1,121 of record JANWXE010000190.1, read on the forward strand.
ATGGGCACGCGCTGCGCGCGCCGGCGCCAGATGCGCGGATAAAACACATCGGCCATCGCGGTCAGCGCGGCGTAATCGAGCGGACGCGGCGGCGCATCTTGCACCCACAGCACGGTGCGACTGTCGCCGACGTCGGCGCCGTCCCACTGCGCCGGAAGGCCGCCGCTGACGTAGCGCAAGGTGTAGCGGTTCAGCCATTCGACCGTGTTCAGCGGGGGCAGCGGCGGCACTTGTGCCGGCGGCGGCGCCGGCGGTGGCGCAACCTCCACAGCGCTGAAAGTTGGCCGCCGCAGGGCCGTCATCGCGGTGGCGGTTAGTACCGTCTCGCCCCGCTGCGAGACCGTCACGGTCCAGTGCTGCGTGGAACGGTTGGTGCGCACCGGCTGTACCTCGATGTCGAAGTCGCCTAGCGCAAGCGGGGCGCAGAAATTCACCGTCAGCGCAACCGGTTCTCCCAGCCGCCGCGCGTCGCGCATCACGGCGGCTAACGCCTGCGCTGCGGTAATACCGCCAAAGGGCCCCACCATGTTCTGCCAAGCGGGCAAAGCGGCGCCGCGCCATCGTCCTGGGCCAAGCGCTTGCAGCGCAAGCGCCGTGTCGAGCGGATGCATCGGCGCGTCAGACGCGCTCAAAAATGCCGGCCGCACCCATGCCGGTGCCGACGCACATCGTGACCATGCCGTACTTCAGCTTGCGGCGGCGCAGGGCATGCACGAGCGTGGCGGAGCGGATCGCGCCGGTTGCGCCGAGCGGATGGCCCAACGCAATCGCGCCGCCCAGCGGGTTGACCTTGGTCTTATCCAGACCGAGCTCGTTGATGACCGCCAGCGCCTGGGCGGCGAAGGCCTCATTGAGCTCGATCCAGTCCAGATCGTCTTGCCGGATGCCGGCGCGCGCCAGCGCAACCGGAATCGCCTCTTTGGGTCCGATGCCCATGATCTCCGGCGGCACGCCGCGGATCGCAAAAGACACGAAGCGCGCCAGCGGCGTCAGGTTGAACTGTTTGACGGCGCGCTCACTTGCCAGGATCAGGCAGCCCGCGCCATCGGAGGTTTGCGAGCTGTTGCCGGCGGTGACGGTGCCGTTGGCGGCGAAAACTGGCTTTAGTTTCGCCAGCGCCTCCAGGCTGGTGTCGGCGCGCGGACCCTCGTCGCGCTCAGCCAAGCGCGTGCGCACCGCCACCGTGTGTGCGGCCAGGTCCGGCACCTTCTCGACAACTTCCACTGGCGTGATCTCGTCTCGGAACTCGCCTGCCTGCTGCGCGGCCAGCGCCTTCTGGTGGGAGGCCAGCGCAAATTCATCCTGGCTTTCGCGTGTCACTTTCCAGCGCTCCGCCACGCGTTCGGCGGTCAGCCCCATGCCGTAGGCGATACCGATGTTCTCGTCGCGTTCAAAGATGCGCGCATTGAACGACGGCTTATTGCCGGTCATCGGCACCATGCTCATCGATTCGGTGCCGCCGGCGATCATCACATCGGCCTCGCCGACGCGGATGCGGTCCGCTGCCATTTGCACTGCGGTCAGCCCCGAGGCGCAGAAGCGGTTGATCGTGACGCCGCCCACCGTCTGCGGCAAGCCGGCCAGCAACACGGCGATGCGCGCCACATTTAGCCCCTGCTCGGCCTCCGGCATCGCGCAACCGATGATCGCATCCTCAATGGCGGCCGGATCGAGGTTCGGTACCTGTGCTAGCGCGCCGCGGATGGCAGCCACCAGCAAATCATCCGGGCGTGTGTTGCGGAACATGCCTCTCGGCGCCTTGCCGATCGGCGTGCGGGTGGCGGCGACGATGTAGGCGTCCTGTACTTGTCGGGTCATCGTGGGCTCCATTTGCTCGCGTCTTGGCCTCAGTTCCGCACCGGTTTGCCGGTCTGCATCATGCCCATCATGCGTTCCTGCGACTTCGGGTGGTTGACGAGCTCAGTGAAATATTTGCGCTCCAGATCCAGGATCCACTGCTCATCGACCACACTGCCCGGCTCGACATCGCCGCCGCACATCACGTCGGCGATCGCGCAGGCCAAATGGAAGTCGTGCGCGCTGATGAAGCCGCCGTCGCGCATGTTGACAAGCTGCGTCTTAATGGTTGCCAGCCCACTGCGGCCCGCCACTGGGAATCGCTGCGGCGCCAGCGGTGGCCGGTAGCCTACTGCGGCGAGCGCATACGCTTCGGTCAGCGCGCACCACAGCAGCTCATGCCGGTTGAACACGATCGTGTCCCCGGGTAGCAGATAGCCCATTTGGCGCGCCTCATGTGCCGAGGTGGAGACTTTCGCCATGGCAGCGTTCGTGAACCAGTTGCGCAGGAACGGCACGAGGTCGGTCGCGCCGACGGCCTGTGCCGCGCGCGCCGCCCGCAACGCGCCTTCTTTTAAGCCGCCGGCACCGGGGATCAGGCCCACGCCAACCTCCACCAGCCCGATGTAGCTCTCCAGCGCCGCCACGCGCTTCGCGCAATGCAACGCAAGTTCGCAGCCGCCGCCAAGCGCCATCCCGCTGACGGCCGCCACCACCGGCACCTGCGCGTACTTCAAGCGCATAAAGATGCCTTGCAGTTTCTTGACCTCCTCGCCGATCGCCTGGGCGCCGCCGGCCATAAACACCGGCAGCATCGCGTTTAGATCAGCGCCGACGGAGAACGGATCCTCCGGCGACCAGATCACTAGCGCGCGGAAGCGTCGCTCCGCCTCCTCAAGCGCGCGCAGCAGGCCTGCCGCCACGCCGGGACCAATTGCGTGCACCTTGGTCTTGATCGAGAAAATCAACACCTCCGCGGCGGGGCCGGACTCCAGATGCCAGATGCGGCAGGCGTCGTCCTCGAATACGGTCTTGCCGCCCGTGTGCCCGGTCGGCAGCTCCTCGCCGGCAACCGACGCCCGAAAGATCTGGCGCGCATACACGGGCAGGTCCGCACGCGGCACGAACCGGTTCTGCGCCGGGCTGAAGGAGCCTGCCTTCGTGTGCACGCCGCCGGCTTGCGCCACCGGCCCCTCGAAGACCCATATCGGCAGCGGCGCACGGCTCAGCGCCTTACCGGCGTCGATGTCGGCCTGTATCCATTCGGCCACCTGCTTCCAGCCGGCGGCCTGCCAGGTTTCGAACGGCCCGGTGTTCCAGCCAAAGCCCCAGCGCAGCGCGAAATCGACGTCGCGCGCCGTGTCGGCGATCGTCTCCAGATGCACCGCGATGTAATGGAAGCCGTCGCGGAAGATCGACCATAGGAACTGCGCCTGCGGATGCTGGGTTTCGCGCAGCAGCTTCAGCCGCTCCGCGGCGTCTTTCTTCTTCAGGATGCGCACCACGAGCTCGTCGGCCTTGCCGGTGGAGGGCACGTATTCACCACGCTGCGGATCGAGCACCAGGATGTTCTTGCCCTCCTTGCGGTAGAAGCCGGCGCCGCTTTTCTGGCCGAGCGCACCCCGCTCAACCAGCATCTTCAACACGGGCGGCACCGCAAAATGCGCTGCGAATGGGTCGATGTCCGGCGTCAGCGCATCCTGCATCGTCTTGATCACGTGCGCCATCGTATCCAGACCGACGACGTCGGCGGTGCGGAACGTGGCGCTTTTGGCGCGTCCGAGGTTGGTGCCGGTCAGATCGTCGACGACGTCAAACGGCAGGCCGAATTTTTCCGCCTCCTTGATCGTGGCCAGCATGCCGAAGATGCCGACCCGGTTGGCGATGAAGTTCGGCGTGTCCTTGGCGCGCACCACGCCC
>JANWXE010000194.1 GCA_025055385.1 Burkholderiaceae bacterium
CAGCCAGTGCATGAACGTCTCGCCGGCACTGCGCGTGCGATCGCTGCGCTCCACCAGGATCTCGGCGGTAAACGGATGCACCCACAGGATGGTGTCGCCGAGTCGATGCTCGTCGCCGTCGCGGCGCAAATACACGAGGTAACCGCCGGCGGTCTGCCGAGGCGGGCCGTGGATCTCGGTGATGCGCGCACCCGGATACTGCTCTGCGACGGCGGCGACGATTTCGCCCAGGCCCTTGGGCTCGGCGTCGCCGCGGCCGCGCCAGGGAACGGTTGGAAACGGCGTCACGCGCGAGAAAAGCCCGACCAGATCGCGCACGTAGTTCAGATAAACGAGCGTTGCTCCGGTCAGCGTGGACAGCAGCAGCAGCGCTGCAAACAGCACCCCCAACGATCGGTGCGCGTCAAAACAGATGCGTGTAGCGCTCGCGCGCGGGTTGATCCAGACCAGACGGCGCCAGCCGGCGCGCCGCTTCGGCCAAGCAAGCACAATGCCCGAAACCGCCGAGGCGAGCAGCAAGAAACCGGCGATACCGACGATATTAGAGCCGGGCTCCCCAAGCAGTACGTTGCGATGAAATTCATACACTGTTTTCATCAAATGCGGCGCCGACAACCCCAGCGCCTCTACCCGGCGCGTGCCAAGCAGCGCGCCATCGACCGGGTCGAACGTGGCCTCGATGCGCTCCGAGCCGACGCGCCGACCCGGTGCGGCGCGGATCGTCAGCCGATAGACCTCGCCGTCGGCCTGCGGCAGCCGGATTTTTTCGATGCGGCCCAGCGCATGCTCGGACTGGGCGCGCTCCACGATCGCCTCCAGCGACAGCCAGTCACCGCGCTTGCTTGTCGTTAACAACCCCGGGTTCAGCCACGCATCGATCGCGTCCTCGTAGACCAATAGGCTGCCGGTGAGGCCGACCAGCGCGAACCAGACGCCCAGCCCGATGCCGAGCCAGCGGTGAACGGACAGCCACGGATTGCGCTTGCCCATCGTGGCCCGCCAATGGCGGTCAATGCGCAAACGCGCGCTGCAACGCCTGCGCGCAGCGGTCAAAGGCGCGCGCGGCATCGTCGATCAGCTTGCTCATCGTCAAAAAGCCGTGGATCTGGGACTCGAAGCAGACGTATTCGACCGGTACCCCGGCCTGACGCAGCCGCTCGGCATAGTCCGCGCCCTCGTCGCGCAGCGGGTCGTAGCCCGCGGTGAGGATGAACGCCGGCGGCACCCCGGCGTGCGACGGCGCCAGGGCCGGCGAGGCGCGCCAGTCGCGCGCCTCCGCGGGGTGGTTCAGATAGCAGCCGACGAAGTAATCGATCAGCTCGCGCGTGAGCAGATAACCGGAGCCATTTGCCGCATGCGAGCGGGTGTTGCAGCGTAAATCGGTGGCCGGATAAATCAGAAGCTGCAGGCAGGGCAGAGGCCCGCCCGCATCGCGCAGCAGCAGCGATGCGACCGCCGCCAGATTGCCACCAGCGCTGTCGCCGCCGATGGCCAGCCGGGTGGCATCCAAGCCCAGGGCAGACGCCTGCTCGGCGATAAAGCGCGTGGCGGCCAGCGTGTCCTCCACCGCGGCTGGAAACCGGTGTTCTGGGGCAAGCCGGTAGTCCACCGAGCAGACAGCACACCTCGCACGGTTAGCGAGCTCACGGCAGACGACGTCGTGCGTGTCCAGGTCGCCGATTGTCCAGCCACCGCCATGCAGAAACACGAGCACCGGCAGGCGCTGCGACGCGGGCGCACCGAACGGCCGGTACAGCCGCAGCGGGATCGGGCCACCAGGTCCCGGCGCGTGCAACGCGTGCACCGCTGCAACCGCCGGCGGCTGCGGCTGCGCGAGCGCGCGGGCCTTTTTGTAGGCTAGCCGCGCCTGGGCGGGCGGCAAGGTATGCAGCGGGGGTGCACCAAGGCTGGCGAGCAATTCAAGGTAGGACTTTGCCTGCGGGTCGAGCATCGAAAAGACCGTGCATGCAGCGCGCGCGGCGATGGTCCCGGCAGTGCGCCCACGCGCGCAAGGGCCACCGCGCATCGTAGCCGGGTACCGCGAGGCCGTAAATTACGGCGTCCAGACAGAGCGATGAAGGAGAAGGCCATGACAGGCAAAACGGCGGTGGTTACCGGCGCGGGCAGCGGCATTGGGCGGGCTGTGGCGCTTGCGTTACTTGCGCACGGTTACCGGGTTGCCTTGGCAGGACGGCGCGCGGCGGCGTTGCAGGAGACGATTCGGCTGGCCGGAGATGACGGTGCGCGGGCGATTGCTATCCCCACCGACGTGTCGGACCCAGCGGCCGTGCACGCGCTGTTTGCGAAGGTCAAGGAGACGTTTGGTCGCCTGGATCTATTGTTCAACAACGCCGGCACCAGCGCGCCGCCGGTGCCGCTGGAGGAGCTCACGTACTCCCAGTGGCAGGCCGTGGTCGATGCCAATCTTACCGGCGCGTTCCTGTGCCTGCAGCAGGCATTCAGGCTGATGAAATCACAGACGCCGCGGGGCGGCCGCATCATCAACAACGGCTCGATCTCCGCGCACGCGCCGCGCCCGCACTCTGCCCCCTACACGGCGACCAAACATGGCATCACCGGGCTGACGAAGGCGGCCGCACTGGACGGCCGCGCTTATGACATCGCGGTTGGCCAGATCGACATCGGCAACGCCGCCACCGAGATGACCGAGCGCATGGCCACCGGCGTGTTGCAGGCCAACGGGCAGATTGCGCCGGAGCCACGTATCGACGTCAAGCATGTGTGCGACGCCGTGCTGTACATGGATAGTCTGCCGCTGGATGCGAATGTCCTTTTTATGACCGTGATGGCGACGAAGATGCCGTTCGTCGGCCGCGGCTGAAGGTGCGCGCGCCGTGGCCGAGACGCTGCGGCGCCTGCCGCGGCCCGACGGCGCGACGGTCTGCTACGCGCTCACGACGGCGGCGCAACGTGCCGCGGGCCGCGCGGTCTTGCTGCTGCACGGGCTGGCGAGCAACAAGTCGCGCTATTCAGAATTCGTCGAGCAAACGCAGCTGTCGGCGCGCTTTGATCTGCTGCGTGTGGATCTGCGCGGCCATGGCGAATCGCACGCGCGCGGCGCCTTATCGCTCGAAATCTGGGCCGACGATTTAGCCGCCATCTTGGCCGCCGAAGGGCACCCGCGCGCCATCCTGGTCGGGCACAGCCTCGGCGCGCAGGTGGCGCTCGCCTTCGCCGTCCGCTATCCGCAGCGGGCCACCGCGCTTGCGCTAATCGATCCGCTGCTGCGGGCGGGGCTGCACGGGCGCGGGCGCTGGCTGGCGCGGGCCGCTCCGCTGCTGGCGGCGGCGGCCCGCCTCGTGCGACTGGCCAATGCGCTGGGCCTGCGCAGGCGCCAGGTCGTGCCGTACGACCTGCGGGCGCTCGACCTGCAGGCGCGCGCAGCCCTCGGCACCCCGCAGGCAGAGGCCGAATTCGTGCGCCGCTATAGCTCCACCTGCGAGGATCTGCGGCACATGCACACGGCCGATTACCTGCAGGACCTGGTCGAGCTGGTCCGCCCGCTGCCGCTTGCGGCGGTATCGCAGCCCTTGCTTGCGCTGCTGTCGCGCCGCGGCACGTTCGCCGATCCGCAAGCGACCGCACGGGCGCTGGCGGTGCTGGCGCGGGTGCGGATCGAATGGATCGACTGCCAACACTGGCCGCTGACGGAGCGGCCGCACGAGGTGCGCGCGGCGATCGAGGCGTTCTGCGCGGAATTTGGATAGCGGCCGCGCCCGCGCGGCGGCACAATGCCGGCCACGCCGATGCACAGGAATGCCGCAATGCAAGGACCGCTGAAGACAATCGAGAAATCCGCGCTGGCCGCGCTGGTGGGGCGCGAGGTCGGCACCTCCAGCTGGATCAAAATCGACCAGGCGCGCATCGCCGCCTTCGCCGACGTCACCGAGGACCACATGTTCCTGCACGTCGATCCGGTGCGGGCGGCCGCCACGCCCTTTGGCACGACGATCGCGCACGGCTTCCTGACGCTGTCGCTGCTGTCGCGCATGGCTTACGAGGTCTGCCCGGCCATCGCTGGCAGCCGGTTCGGCGTCAACTATGGCTGCAATCGCCTGCGCTTCGTCGCGCCGGTGAAGAACGGTGCACGCGTGCGCGGCCGCTTCCTGCTGCGCGGGTTGCAGGAGCAGCCGGGCGACCGGCTGCTCGCCACCTACGACGTGACGGTGGAGATCGAAGGGGAAGAAAAACCGGCGCTCGTGATCGAGTGGCTGACAATGACGTTCCTGTGAGGAGGCGACGATGAAAGTGCGGGCCGCCGTGCTCGACCGCATGGGGGTCGAGCCCCCGTATGCGCAGACCCGGCCGCTGGCGATCGAGGAACTGGACCTGGCGCCGCCCGGACCGGGCGAGGTGCTGGTGCGGATTCGAGCCGCGGGGCTCTGCCACTCGGATTTGTCGGTCATCAACGGCGACCGGCCGCGGCCTACCCCGATGGCCCTCGGACATGAGGCAGCCGGCGAGGTCGTCGCCTGGGGCGAAGGCGTGTCGGACCTGCGCGAGGGCGAGCGGGTGGTCCTGGTGTTCGTGCCCAGTTGCGGCCACTGCCCGCCGTGCGCAGAAGGCCGCCCGGCCCTGTGCGAGCCGGGGGCGGCG
>JANWXE010000010.1 GCA_025055385.1 Burkholderiaceae bacterium
GGCGAGCGCGCCTGCGGGTGGTATTCGGGATAGGCGGCCACCTCGATGTGGAACCAGTCGCCGCTGTGGTCGCGGATCAGTTCGACCAGCTCGTTGGCGTGGGCGAGTTCGCCGCCCGCCGTGCCGGCGCCGGAGGGCAGATCGCCGCGCAGCGCCACCACGCGGCGGATGCCGGCGGCGCGGTAGCGGTCCAGCAGCTCGACGATCGCCGCGCGGGTTGAGCCGATGCAGGAGATGTGCGGCGCCACCGCCAGCCCCTCGCGGTGGATCTCCATCACGGTGGCAAACGTGCCCTCGCGGGTGGAGCCGCCGGCGCCGAAGGTCACGGAAAAGAAATCCGGCCGCAGGGCGGCGAGCTGCGCGCGCACGGCGCGCAGCTTCTGCACTCCTTCCGGCGTCTTCGGCGGGAAAAACTCGAAGCTGAACGTGCGCGGCATGCGGCCCTCCTTACCGCCGGGGCAGCAGCGCCGACAGCGCCCAGGAGATGATCGAATACAGCAGCGCGCCGCCGAACGCCCACCAGAAGCCGTCGACCTCGAAACCCGGCAACATCGAGCCGACCGCCCAGAACAGCAGGGCGTTGATCACCAGTAGGAACAGGCCCAGTGTCAGGATCGTCACCGGCAGCGTCAACAGGACGAGCAACGGGCGCACCAGGGTGTTCAGCAGCCCCAGCACCAACACCGCGATCAGCGCGTGCGGCCACCATTCGGTGATGCGTACTCCCGGCAGGATCTGCGTGACGAGCCACAGCGCCACCGCGTTCAGCAACCAGACGAGCAGCAGGCGCATCGCGGTCTCAGCGGGTGCCGTCGACGTAGGGCTTCAGCGCCGCGTAGATGGCGGCGTTCACCGGCGCTGGCAGTCCCGCCTCGCGTGCCATGCGGGCGACGGCGCCGGCCAGCCAGGGCGCTTCCAGGCGGTTGCCGTGCGTCAGGTCGTGCAGCATCGAGGCGCGCATCGAGGGCGGCAGCCAGTCGACGATGCGCAGGGTGGCGGCCACGATGTCCTCGCCCAGCCGCACGCCGCGGGCGCGCGCCACCGCCACCGTCTCTTCGATGGCGGCCACCAGCGTGGGCCGGATGTCGGGATCGCTGCGCACGACGCCGATCGGCTGCCGCGTCAAGCAAGTCAGGCCCGACACTGGCGACAGGAAGACGAATTTCTCCCACAGCGCGCGCTCGATGTCCTCCACCACCTCGACGTCGATGCCGGCGGCGCGCGCCGCCTGCGCAAACGCCTGCACGCGGGGTGCTTGCGCCGGCAGAAAGGCGCCGACACGCAGGCGCGCATACGGTCCGCTCTGCTCGATCACGCCGGGCGCCTTGATCGTGGCGGAGATCTGGGCGACCCCGCCAGCGACGCGGGCTTCGCCGAGCACAGGGCGCAGGATCAGGTGGCTTTCGACACCGTTTTGGAACGGAATCACCAGCGTGTCAGCAGCCAGCGCAGGCGCTAGACGCGCAGCCGCCGCTTCCACGTCCCACAGCTTGGTGCAAAACATGACGATGTCGGCAGTTGGCAGCCGCGCTGGATCGTCATCAGCGGTCACGACCGGCAGGTGCAGCGGCGCCAGCGTGGATTCGATGCGCAGCCCCTGCTGGCGCAAGGCTTGCAGATGGGCGCCGCGCGCGACGAAAGCCACGTCGTGGCCGGCGCGGGCTAGCTGGGCGCCGAAGTAGCCGCCGACGCCGCCGGCACCGAAGACGAGCACACGCATGCGGCCGCCGCCCCGCGCCGCCGGCTCAGTACCGATAATGTTCGGGCTTGTAAGGCCCTTCTTTGGGCACCCCAAGGTAGCGCGCTTGGGCGTCGGTCAGCTCGGTCAGTTGTGCATCAAAGCGCGCCAGCTGCAGACGCGCCACCTTCTCGTCCAGATGCTTAGGTAGCGTGTAGACGCCGATCGGATACTTCGCGGTGTTTGTGAACAGCTCGATTTGCGCCAGGACCTGGTTGGCGAAGGACGAGCTCATCACGTAGCTCGGGTGCCCGGTGGCGCAGCCTAGGTTCACCAGCCGGCCTTTGGCGAGCAGGATGATGCGCTTGCCATCCGGGAAGATCACGTGATCGACTTGGGGCTTAATTTCCTCCCAGCGGTATTGCGCCAGCGAGGCCACGTCGATCTCGTTGTCAAAGTGGCCGATGTTGCACACGATCGCCTGATCCTTCATGCGCTTCATGTGCTCGTGCGTGATCACATGGATATTGCCGGTTGCGGTGACAAAGATGTCGGCTTTGTCAGCCGCATAATCCATGGTGACCACCCGATAGCCCTCCATGGCGGCTTGCAGCGCGCAGATCGGGTCGATCTCGGTCACCCACACCTGGGCACGTAGCGCCCGCAGGGCTTGAGCCGAACCTTTGCCGACATCGCCATAGCCGCAGACGACGGCGATCTTGCCGGCGATCATCACATCGGTGGCGCGCTTGATGCCGTCTACCAGCGACTCGCGGCAGCCGTACAGGTTGTCAAACTTGCTCTTCGTGACCGAGTCGTTGACGTTGATCGCCGGAAAGGCGAGCCGGCCTTCCTTGGCCATCTGGTAGAGGCGTTTCACGCCGGTGGTGGTCTCTTCGGTGACACCCTTGATGTGCTTGATGCGCCGCGAGTACCAGTGCGGATCTCGCGCCAAGTGACGCTTGATCGCCGCAAACAGGTGCTGCTCTTCCTCGCTGCTTGGGCGCTCAAGCACGGAGGGGTCGCGCTCGGCCTGGGCGCCAAGATGCAGTAACAGCGTGGCGTCGCCGCCGTCGTCCAAAATCATGTTGGCGTACGTCGGTTCGCCATTGGGCGCGGGCGGCCACTCGAAGATGCGGTGTGTGTACTCCCAGTAGTCGGCCAGCGATTCGCCCTTGACCGCAAACACCGGCGTGCCGTTGGCGGCGATCGCTGCGGCGGCGTGATCCTGCGTGGAGAAAATGTTGCAGGAGGCCCAGCGCACCTGCGCCCCGAGCGCCTCCAGCGTCTGGATTAGCACCGCGGTCTGAATCGTCATATGCAGGCTGCCGGCGATGCGGGCGCCGCGCAACGGCTGCTGGGCGCGGTACTCCTCGCGGATCGCCATTAATCCCGGCATCTCCGTTTCGGCGATGCGGATTTCTTTGCGGCCCCATTCGGCGAGGCCCAAGTCGGCGACGACGAAATCTTGACCTGGGTTGGGTTTCAACACGGCGCTCATCTCGCGCCCTCCTTTCGAAAAAAGAGTTTGCGAGCGCCGTTGAGCAAACCGCGCCAACGGCGCGGGTGTCTCGAGCCTGGCGGAGGGAAACTCCGTTGCAACGCTCCTCGAGACAACGCGTAGAAGTATAACGGCCATCAGCCGGATAGCGCGTCACCTGCCCATAGCGTGTCGAGGTGGCGAAACTGCCAGCGGGCCGGATCCTCGCGCGCCACGATGCGGTCGGCGGCGCGCCGCAGATCCAAGCGTATCGGGGCAATGTGCAAATTGGAGCGCGTGGAGAAAAAAACCTTGACGACCGGCGCCGTCAAATCGTCCGCGTTTTGCTCCACGACCAGCGCCAAGCGGCCCGATTCCAGCCGCACCAGTGAGCCGACGGGATAAATGCCGATGCTGCGCACGAAGGCCTCGAAAATCTCCGCATCGAAGTGCCCGCCGACCCATTGGCTCATGCGGGCGATCGATTCATCCGGTGGCCAGCCGGCCTTGTAGGGACGGTCGGAGGTGATCGCATCGTAGACGTCGCAAACTGCGCCCATGCGGGCGAAGCGCTCAATCTGCGCACCGGCCAGGCCGTGCGGATAGCCGCCGCCGTCCAGCCGCTCGTGATGGTGCAAGCAAACGTCCAGTGCCACTGCGCAGGTGATGCCGCTTTGCAGCAGCATGCGATGGCCAATCTCGGGGTGTTGTTTCATCTGCGCAAATTCCGCATCGCTCAGGCGCCCCGGTTTGTTCAAAATCGCATCGTCGATGCCAGCTTTGCCAAGGTCGTGCAGCAGTCCGGCTAAACCCGCCTGGCGCGTTTGCGTTTCGTCCATCCCTAGCTGGCGCGCCAGCGCAATCATCAGCCCCGACACCGCAACCGAGTGCATGAAGGTGTACTCGTCGCGGCGTTTCAGCCGTGCCACACTGAGCAACGCTGACGGGTTGCGCGCCACCGAGGCCTGGATGTGTTGTACCAGGGCCTCGGCGCGCCCCATGTCGATTGCCTTGCCGATGCGGGCCTCCTGGAACATCGCGATCACCTTGGGCTTGGCCTCGCGATAGATGCGCACGGCCTGCCGCAGCTCCGCCTCGAGCGCAACGGCAGGCTGGGCGGTGGGCGCGGCCGGCACAGCTCGTTTCCTGGCTGCGCGCTGTTGCATAGCAGCCGGCTGCTGCGGGCTAGCGGCAAGCGGATCTGGATCTGGGGCCTCATCCAAACCGCGGTCGGTGTCGATCACGACCTCGGCGATGCCGCTGCTGCGCAGGCGCATGAGGTCGGCCGCATCGCTCAGCATGAAGCGGCGCCGCCAGAACGGGTGCTCAAGCCAGCCCCCCGGCAAGTCGTGGATAAACATCCCGAGTCGGAGTCTGTCAATCGAAATTCTTTTCAACACAGCGCGGAGCGTTGACTTGGTGGTTGGCTTGTCCGGTGGTGTATCTCTCGCCTCGGGCTGGCCCGCTTAGCCTGCCATGCGCCGGTGGCGTAGCAAGCACCGATAAGAAAGCCGCATGCGTGGTTTAGCGGCCGATCGCCACCGCGCCGTGAGGGCCGACCTGCGACGTTTGGACGATTGTGATCGGCAACGGCGCGCTTTAATGTCAAACGAAATGGCACGTTGCCTGAGCCGGCTCGATTGATCTGCGATGAAGTCCGCCCTTTTTAGTAGCACCTGCCTGATGGCCCTGCTGCTGGCCCTTGGAGTGGCGGGCTGCTCAGGCGGTGCCGAGGCGCCGGCGGCCTTCAGTGCTAACCCCGGCACGCCAGCACCGTCGGTAGCGAGCGGCTCGCAGCCATCGCCCAGTCCATCTGCAAGCCCGTCGCCGCCCGCTTCCGGGTCGGCCGCCGTGCCGATAGTGTTTGTCTCGCGCCAGATCTTGCCGAGTGGCAGCATCTACTATGCGCCGGCCAAGGGTATGCCGGGTGTTGGGCCGTTTTCGCGTGCTGCGGTCGCAGCGCCAGGACGGCTGCAGATCCGCGAGCCCGACGGCACCGTGCGCACACTGATCGATGGCGCGCAGCCGACCGCAGCCACGCTCAATCTCATCGATGTCAACGCGCCGGACGTATCCTGGGATGGGCGCACGATCGTCTTTGCCGGTTTGTCAGCACATGCGCGCAACAACCGCTTCGGCCCGGAGGGTTACGCCGGTGCGTGGCGCATCTATACGATCCAGGTCGACGGCAGCGGCTTGCGGCAAGTAACCGGCGGCAACGGCATTGCCGAGAGCGAACTGCGCGCGCGCAATTTGCCTGAATCGCTGTCGATGTATGACGATTTCGATCCCGTGTGGCTGCCTGACGGGCGCATAGTCTTTTCCTCCACGCGCTATCCGAGCTACGGTCAGTACAGCGGTGTGCGCACCAGCAATCTTTTCATCGTCAACGCCGATGGCAGCAACCTGCGGCGGCTGACTAGCGAACGCAACGGTGCCGATCGGCCGATGATCGATCCGCTGACCGGCCGCATCGTGTTTGCTCGCTGGTGGCGCAACATGCGCATGCCGGTGGACAGCCTAGCCACGGTAACCGACGCCTCCGGCATCGTGCAAAAAGACGGCTTAACCGTAGACCGCGACAGCCAGTCGCCGAGCGCGGAGGCGATGTTCCGCAACGCCTGGCACGCGGCAGTGATCAACCCCGATGGGACAGGCCTGGCGATGTTCTCCGGGGCAGGGCGCAGCGATCTGGGCAACCACATGTACGGCGGCACATTCGATGCCGCGGGCAATTTAATTGCCAATTTTTTTCCGATGTACAACATGACCGAGGCCGGCGGCTTCGGCGGCCTGCGGGTCTTACCGCGTGGGGCAGCGCGCTACCGGGCGCTGGCGGGCATCACGGATTTTTCGCGTCCGTTGGTGGCGCCAAACGCCTTTGGCATCCACCAGGGCGAATACGTGTCGGAGCCGGCCGTGCTGCCGGATGGGCGCCTGGTAGTGTCGATCGCCACCTCGATCGCGCAAGACTATGGCCTTTGGATTATGTCCGCTGACGGGAGCCGGCGGGAGCTGCTGCTTGATTATCCGGGTACTGCTGAGCTGCGCGCGAAACCGGTGATGGCGCGAGTACGACCGCCGGTGTTGCCGGCCGGCACGGCACCAGCGCCAGCACCGTTTCCGCCTACTGGCACCAACTACGCGCAAGACGGCACATTCCTGTTCGATGCCCGCAACATTTATTTCAATGCGCCCGTTGATACGGACATCATCAGCGCGCCTGCGGTCGGCTCAGCAGCGACGATCCGCTTTTTCATCGATCACCAGCGCAGCAGCCGCGGGTCGCTGCCAGGGCAGGATTGGCCGATTTTGCTGGGCGAGCTGCCGGTTTCACCGGCCGGCGCGGTGCAGCACGTAGCGCCAGCCAACGTGCCGCTGTTCGAGCAGTTACGCGACCGGCAGGGGCGCGTGCCGGTGCTGCCCAGCGCGCTCGACAGCGTGGCCGACGGCAACCATCCGAACAATGCCACTGGCTCCGCCCACGTGGCGGGTTTCAACTTCGGCGCGCCGGGCAGTGTCGCGACCTGCGTGGGGTGTCACACCGGTCACACGATGATCCCGGTGCCAGCCAGCGCCGAGGACATCGAGTTCACCAACCTCGCGCCGGGTGCCCGCGTCGTCGTATCGAGCAGCGCAGACCCTGCGCGCAACGGCGGCCTCATTGACCGCCGTGTCATGAAAGGGGAGATTTGGCGCTACTGGCGCAGCGCACCGGGTCAGCAGCAGAACCAATGGGTGCGACTCGAATTTCCGGTGCCCATCACGGTGAAAGCGGTGCGGCTGTACAACCCGCGGCCGGGCGACGAAGCGAATTCTTCGGTCCAGGTGCGGGCTGCGACGGTCGACCTGTGCAGCGATACGGCCTGCACGCAGATTGCAGCCAGCGCTGGCGTCGGCATAGTGGCGGTAGGCGGCACAACGGTTGCCTTTGATCGCGTGCGTGCGCGCGCCGTGCGCGTGCGTCTGGATGACGTCGTTGGCACCTTCTATGGCGCACGCGTGGCAAGCCTGGCCGAAATCGAGGTCATCGCCCGCGGCGAGGCACCCTAGGGAGCCCCTGAAAACCGTCAAACGGACCGCGCCGCGCGCTGATCGTTGCGCCGCATGGTTGTGACCGCGACCTTGACCGCCCTCTCTGAGGCCTCGGCGGCGCGGATCCTCGCGCGAGGCGCTTGACGCGACGGCTTTTCAGAGCTTCCCCGCACGCGTTACTTCGCGGGGTGCACACGCCATCGGCCGCAGCCCGTACCGCTGCAGGTCACGCGGCGCGCCGCTGGATGCCTGCGGCCTCCGCTAGCGCCGCCGCCTTGTCGGTGCGCTCCCAAGTGAACTCTGGCTCGTCGCGGCCAAAGTGCCCGTAGGCGGCGGTTTTCTCGTAAATCGGGCGCAGCAGATCGAGCATCTGCACGATGCCTTTCGGGCGTAAATCGAAGTGCTCGGCGACCAGTTTGGCGATGCACTCATCGCTGATCTTGCCGGTGCCTTCGGTGGAGATCGTGACATTGATCGGTTTTGAGTAACCGATCGCGTAGCTGACCTGGACCTTGCACTGGCGCGCCAGCCCGGCGGCAACCACGTTCTTCGCCACGTAGCGCGCGGCGTAGGCGGCGGAGCGGTCCACCTTCGACGGATCCTTGCCGGAGAACGCGCCGCCGCCGTGCGGGCAGGCGCCGCCGTAGGTG
>JANWXE010000013.1 GCA_025055385.1 Burkholderiaceae bacterium
CAGCGTGATCCTGCTCGACGAGATCGAGAAAGCGCACCCGGACGTCTTCAACGTGCTGCTGCAGGTGCTGGACGACGGCCGCATGACCGACGGCCAGGGGCGTACGGTCGATTTCAAGAACACGGTGATCGTGATGACCTCGAACCTCGGTTCGCATGAGATCCAGCGTTTGGCGGGGCAGGATTACGCGATCGTCAAGGAGGCGGTGCTGGCCGAGGTACGGCGGCATTTCCGGCCGGAGTTCATCAACCGCATCGACGAGATCGTGGTCTTCCACGGCCTGGATGCGAAGCACATCCAGTCGATTGCGAAGATCCAGCTCAAGCGGCTGGAGCAACGGCTGGCGGCGCAGGACATCCGGCTGGAAGTCAGCGACGCGGCGCTGGCGGAGATCGCGAAGGTCGGCTTCGATCCCGTTTATGGAGCGCGGCCGCTGAAGCGTGCCATCCAGCAGCAAATCGAAAATCCGATCGCGAAGCTGCTGCTGGAGGGTCGGGTCGGGCCGAAGGACGTCATCCCGGTCGACTTCCGCGACGGGCGCTTCACCTTCGAGCGAACCGTGCACTGAAGGGGCGATGCGACCGCCGGCGAATGCCGGCGCGCGTGGCGGCGCCGCGCCTCAGTGCAGCGGCGCGGCCGGCTGCTCGTCGGCGTCCTCCGGCGCCTCCGCGTGCACCGAATGGCCGGCCGGGTTGGGGAACAGCGGCGCCCCGCAGTCGTCGCAGAACTCCAGCGGGAAGCGGTGCGCATGCGTGGTGATACGCGTCACGCCCAGGCGTCGCAACGCCGCTTCGATGTCTTCCTGTGCTCGCTCTTCGTCGTCGCCCAGCAGCGGCCAGACGACGCCCTCGATGATCTGGTCTTCGTCGCCGATGCGCCCGATGCCGATACGCATCTCCTCGATGCGCTTGTCCTCGAAGGCCGCCACGGTGGCCTGCAGCGCCGAGGGCGCGAGGTCATAGGTCAGCTTCAGGTAGGCGAGTGCCGCCTCGAGCGAGAACTCGCGCAGTTCGCGGTCTGCGATGCGCAGCGCCGCATGGAAGGCGTTCGGCGCCAGCACCCGGTAGCGGCAACCGGTCATGACGGGCTGCAGGACATTGGCGAGCTGGGCGCTGAAAGCCTCGATCGCCGTTGCCTTCGAATCCGGATCCACTCCCGTTTCCTGCCAGTGATACAGGGCTTGCCCCTGCGGCACGACGATGGCCGCCAGGACGTAGCGCGTGTCGGCCAGCATTGACACCGGCTCGCGCAGCGATTTGGCGTCGACCTTCATGCGGGAGCCGTGCGCCGCGCATTCGAACAGCCGCTGGGCGAACTCGTGCACCTCGCCGAACGATTCCGGCAACTGGTCGATCGAAAAGAGGAAATCGGCGACCGCGATGCGGGCGCCGCGCGCGGCCAGGTGGCCGCCAATTTGCACCGCGATGTTGTCGACCAGGGTGGCCGCCAGCGTTATGGCCGGCACCTTGTAGCGCGACCAGGCGAGCAGCGGCAGCGCCAGCAGCAACGCGTCGTGCGGCCGGCCGTCGATCTCGATGACGGCGCTCTCGGCGCAGGATTCGGCGAGGTCCGCCAGGTCATCATAGGCACGGCCGTTGGTGCGCGACAGCTCGTCGAGCGCTGTCTCGATGTCGGTATCGAAACCGCGTGCCAGCCGGTCGTTGAGCAGTTCCACCAGACGGCGTTCCCACAGCTGGTCTTCGAGACGGCAGCCAGATTCCGACAGACGGCGCGCCAGTTTGGCGAGCGTTTCCGCGTCGGCGGTATGGCGCGCGCGGGAAATAAAGCGGTTGCGGCGCATCGGAAGCGGCCTCGATGAATGCGACGCCCGCATTATCGCACCGCAACGCCGCACCGTTGGCGGGGGAGCCTTTCAACGGCTGGGCGGCGACGGCTGTGCGCTTTCGCGCCTTTGACGCAGCTGCAGATAGCGCGCCTGGGCGCGCTCGGCCTTCTGCTCCAGAGCCAATGTCGGATCCTTCTCCAGCCGCATCAGCTCGATCAGCTCGCGCGTCACCGCCGTCTCGTTGCCGAACAGCGCCTTCGCCGTAGCCGCGCCGAAGCGTGCGATGCGTAAACGCTCCATCGCTTCCAGTTGCGCCAGCGCCTCGTCCTCGTGCGCCGGAGCGTGCCCCGGAGGCACGACGGCGATCTGCTCCTCCAGGTAGAGCCTGAAGCGCTCGACGAGATCGCGCGCCTGTTGCGCCGCTTCCGGCGGCAGGTGGCGCGTCTCCTCGGCCACCGCCAGCGCCAGATGCTCTGGCTCCACGAGCGCCAGGAGCGCCTCGATGCGCTGGCGCGTCTTCTCGCTCAGGACGAGCCGGCCCTGGGCGTCGGCCACGAAGCGTTCGCCTGTGTTGGCCACCGCCTCGCGCCAGCCGAGGTCGACCGGCGCTGCCGGTGGCGCATCGGCGGTGCGACTGCCCGCAGGTCGCTCGGCGTCGACGGTTGGCTGCGGAATGCTCGCCGCGACGGCACGGCTGGGTGTCGCTGCGGGCGAGGCATGCGGCGCAGACGCCTCGCGATGCACGTAAAGCGTAGCGGCCAGCACGGCCGCCAACGCGCCGAGCGCGGTCAGAACGAGCGTTGTCGAGCGCGCAGTGTTAGGTGCGGACGGGCGCAGACCGCCCGGTACTTTGGGACGCATACCTGGATGAGAGAGTCGGGTTTGCGACAGACGTGGGTGCCGTCAACGCGGCCGGCGTCATCGCTGCCGTCAACGCCGGCAAGGCCCCGGGCGCGCTGCGTCCGCGTGGGGTCCTTGCCGGGGCGCGATTGTGTTTCAGAACGGACCGGTGGTCGCCCAGCTGCCGCACTCGCCCGGGCGTGCGTTCAGGATGAAGCCGTAACGCGTATCGCCGTCTCCGAAGCGTTTCGCCCAGGAAATCTGCAGGGCGCTCGCCGGCTGGTTGGGCGGGCTCTCCTGAGGGAAGAAATGCCCGGCACCGCTGATCACGCACAACAGCTTCTCGTTGCGCGTCATGCTGTTGTAAAAGGGAACCGAGTGCGACGCCACCGGCGCGATGGTATCGAGCGCCCCGCCGATGATCGCCGAGGGCACGCGGTTGCCGGAGAAGTTCTCGCTCGTATTCCAAGGCGCCAGCGCGATGGCGGCGGCGATCGCCGACGGGTTATTAGTAGCGGCGATCAGGGTGCCGCCGCCGCCCATCGAGTGACCGGTGACGATCCGGCGCGCGCTGTCGATCTTGCCAGCAGCGGGGCCGGTCGTAATGCGTGCCACCGCATTCAGCGCGGCGATCAGCTGGGTGGCGCGGCTTGACGGCTGATCCAGGGTCGAGCGCGTGTCCATGGCGGCGACGATGAAGCCGTGGCTCGCCAGGCGGCGGGCCATGGCGTCGATCGAGGAGCGCGTGGCCGTGAAACCGGGGCAGAACGCCACGATCGCATAGCGCCCAGGCGTGTTCGGCGAATAGACGGTGGCCCCGCCGAAGCTGGTACCACCGGAGATCGTCTGGCTGGAGACCGCGAAGGGACCTGTGGACCGGACGCTGGAGAACGTGGGGTTCGGGCCGATCTCGACGGCGCTTGCCGACAGGGCGCACGAGAAGATGGCGGCCCCGAATGCGCACGATGTTCTGTTCACGAAATTGCCTCCTTGCATGGGTTGCCGTTATGTCCGCGGCCCGCAGGGCGCCGCTGCAGACCGCGGTGGATTCTTGGAGGCTGCTCGGGTGGGCGTCAACGACGAACATCTCGCTTTCCTAACAAAAGCGAGATCGGTTGAAAAACGACGGTGCCAAAGATGAGGGACGCGCACCAGCCGCGCGACCGGCTCGAGCGCGACGCGACGGGCGTCGCGTAGGGATGGATTACCGTCTCGGCAACTCGCTGTGCAGGTAGGCCGCGCGGTCGCACAGGGCCGATGCGCGCGCCCGAGGCTGCGCGGCGCGCCGCGTCGCCTTGGCGGGCGCCGACGCAGAGGCGGGCGGGCGTTGCTGGTGTCGCCTGGACGTCCCGCGGAAGGTGCAAGGGCCATTTGGCGGCGTCGCCTGCCGAGAGGGTCGGTGATCCCGCTCAGTTGGCGCGAAAGGGCGCGAAGACGCCAGCACCGAGTCAAAGACCGGCGCCGCGGGCAGCGGATTGCATGGCGCAAAGCGCTTTTCGTATTAAGAAAGGGTCTCTTGTGCGCGGCAGCAGGGTTTTTTGCATATCTGCAAATAGCGTTGCGTATCGCGCAATAAAACTCGTAAGTGCATGTTTTTATGTACTAAACGAGATTCTTTTATATAAGTCAGAAGACTTGCTGCGCTGCCGATGGGGTCCTACGATCTGCGCAGCTTTTGCGGCCCATCGGAGTCGTCAGAGCCAGTTCGCGGAAAACGCTTTTTTTGCTTTGCTTGAGTGAGGAGCGAAAGCCAAATGACCAACGCTGCGCGCAAGCTGGAAGCCCAACGCTTGCAGAAAGAATGGACGGAAAACCCCCGCTGGAAAGGAGTCAAGCGTGGCT
>JANWXE010000055.1 GCA_025055385.1 Burkholderiaceae bacterium
GACCCGGCTGCTGCCGGGGCGCGCGTGCGCCGAATACGTTGCCGGCATGCGCGCGCTGCCGATCGGGGCCGAGCAGATCCCCGACTTCCGGCGCCTGTCCGAGGTGCTGATGAAGGCCACCGGCTGGCAGGTCGTGGCCGTTCCGGGTCTGGTGCCCGACGAGGTGTTCTTCGAGCATCTGGCCAACCGCCGCTTTCCGGCGGGCCAGTTCATCCGTCGGCCCGAGCAGCTCGACTATCTAGAGGAACCAGACGTCTTTCACGACGTCTTCGGCCACGTGCCGATGCTGATGCATCCGGTCTTTGCCGACTACCTGCAAGCCTACGGCGAAGGGGGATTGCGCGCGCAACGGCTAGGTGTGCTGCCGCAACTGGCGCGCGTCTATTGGTACACGGTGGAGTTCGGGCTGGTCGAGCAGGACGGCGCGCTGCGCATCTATGGCTCGGGCATCGCCTCTTCGTCGGCGGAATCGGTCTTCGCGCTCCAAGATCCGTCGCCCAACCGCTTGCGCTTCGATCTGGAGCGCGTGATGCGCACGCGCTACCGCATTGACGATTTCCAGGAAACCTATTTCGTGATCCGAGACATGGACGAACTGCTGGAACTGGCCCGCATCGATTTCGGGCCGATCTATGAGCGCGTCAAAGGGCAGTCGGAGTTCGAGCCGGGTGAAGTCCTTCCGAGCGATCGCGTGATCACGCGCGGCACCGGCGCCTATCATGCGGCGCGCCGCAAGGAGCAATAAGATGGAGTTTTCCGGTCGTACCGTCGTCGTCACCGGCGCCGCCGGCAACCTGGGCCGCGCGGTGGCCGCCGCCTTCGCCGCCCGCGGCGCCAGCCTCGCCCTGCTGGACCGCACCGACGAGCTGCTGCGCCGCGCGTACAGCGGCGAGGATGCGCGTCGCATGTTGCGGGTGGTTGATTTGCTTGATGCTGCCGCCACCGACCGCGTATTCGCGGAGGCGTCGGCCCGCTTCGGCCGCATCGATGTGCTCGCCAACATCGCCGGCGGCTTTCACATGGGTGAGGCGGTACACGAAACGAGCGCAGCGACCTGGGACTTCCTAATCGACACCAACGTGCGCACGCTGCTCCATGCCGTTCGGGCCGCGGTACCACGCATGTTGGCAGCTGGCGGCGGCAAGATCGTCAACGTCGGCGCCGCCGCTGCCCTCAAAGGTGCAGCCCAAATGGGCGCCTATGTCGCGGCCAAATGCGCGGTGATTCGCCTTACCGAGTCGATGGCGCTAGAGCTGCGCGAAAAGAACGTCAATGTCAACTGCGTGTTGCCGTCGATCATCGACACGCCGCAGAACCGCGCGGCGATGCCGGATGCCGACCCGCGCCGCTGGGTGGCACCCGAGGCGCTTGCGGATGTCATCGTCTTTTTGGCCTCCGATGCCGCGCGCGCGATCCATGGTGCGGCAGTGCCAGTGGTGGGGTTGAGCTAAGCCCCGCCCCGCTCAGTCGGTTGCCGCGCGCGGAGCGCTTGCCTGCATGCCGCGCCGCAGCCGCGCCGGAGTCACGCCCAGCAGCCGGCGGAAGGTCGCGGTCAGATGCGCCTGACTGGAGAAGCCGCAACTGATCGCGATCTGCGCAAGCGGCAGATCCGAGCTCTCCAGCAGGCGCCGTGCACGCTGCACACGCAGACCGATGAGATACCGGTGCGGCGTCGTCCCCGTGCTTGCTGCGAAACGGCGTGCGAAGTGATCGGTGCTCATACCGATCGATGCCGCCAGGTGCTCCAGCCGCAGTGACTCGCCCAGTTTTTCCCGCATCAGCGCAAGCACAGTATCCAGTTGCTTTGCCGGCAGCGGCTTGGCAGCTGGCTGTTCGGCCGCTGCCGGCTGCGGCAGCGGCTGGCCGCGCAGCCGCAGCCAGATGCCAGCCGCTAGGCTGTCACAGTACAGCCGGTCGATCTCTTGCCCATGCTGCGCCGCATCTTTGAGCGCCAGCACGACGCGCGCCAACTCGCGGTCACGGATGCGCGTCCGGCAGGGCAGCGGCCGGTCCATCGGAATCGGCCAGGCGCTGTCGCGCCAAATGGAGCGGTCAAGCTCGATCGTCACAAAGCTCGCGGCGTCGTACTGCCAACTGGCCTCGACAATGTCGATGCCACCGCCATAGCAAGTCAAGTCACCGGCTTCGTATTCAACCTCGACCTCGCGGCCGGCGTAGCGCATGCGGCTGCGTGCGCGGCCATCGACGATCATCGTCAGCATCGGGTGCTCGGCCTGCATGTGCCGGTAGCGCATCGGCCGTTTCGGCGTATAGGTATAAACATGCAGGCCATTGGCTGTAGTTGCGCACTCGAAACGCGCATACGCCCCGATGTCCCCGAGGAAGCGTTGCACGCGAAGTTCGGGTGAGCGGGCTAGGTCATTGATGCGCATCGTGGACTCCATCCAACGTGCCGAGCACCAGCAGCTGCTCCGGCGCGGAAGATAGCGCTAGTTGGCCTGCCGCGTCATCAGGTGAGTGCGCGCATCCGACGTTGGGTTTCCAAATTTTTGCGCAACCCCGCGTTGCCGGCGCGATGTTGACGGGCAAGGGCCAATCCGCGCTAGCCATCAGCGCCGTGCAGTTGTTGACCCCGGGATGCAGACAACGCTATGTTGTGCGACGCGACGCTGCCCGGTCAATAGCCAGCGCGCGCAGAACGGCACTCCGACGGGAGACACCACCGATGCGTACCCCCATTTTGGGTCTGATCGCCTGCGGGCTCGCCGCGCTGGCGGGCCCTGCGCAGGCCGACGCCGAGCTCGCAAAAAAGCACAACTGTGTAGCCTGTCACCATCAGGAACGCAAAATGCTAGGTCCAGCGTTCAAAGATATCGCCGCGAAATACACCGCTGACCCCAGCGCAGTGCAAACGTTGGTAAAGAGCATCCGCGAAGGCAGCGTGGGGGTGTGGGGGCAGCTGCCAATGCCGGCGCAACCGCAGGTCTCCGAGGCCGACGCGCTGACGTTGGCGAAGTACGTGTTGACGATCAAGTAAAAAAGCCGCGCCGCACAGTCCGCAGCGCGGCTTTTACCTTTCACGTGGCGCTTCTTACTTCGGGCTGAGCCGATAGAGTTCGCTTTCAGTGCTCACATATAGGTCGCCGTCTGGCCCGAGGACGACCGAGCGAAACCGCCCAGCTGGCATCGGAAGCGGCATGATCACGCGTTTGGCCGACAGGCCATCGGGCGCGATCTCCAGCACGTCCAGCCGGTTGCCCACCGGCGTGCCATGGATGCCGATGCCCATCATGCCCACCACCATGCGGTTGTTCCACGCCTTCCACTTCGCGCCACGCAGGAAATCACAGGAGGACATGCCCTGCGACAGGCCCTCGTTGTTCCAGGCTGGCTTCAGCGCATCCGGAAACGACTTCAGGTCCGTCATCGGCATAAAGGCGGCGCGCTGCTTCGGATCCATCGCGCCCATCTGGTTCGGCATGTAGCCGCAGTAGTTGTCCGGGCAGTCGCCCCGGCCGGCCCGGTTCGGACGCGGATCCCAGCCCGCG
>JANWXE010000109.1 GCA_025055385.1 Burkholderiaceae bacterium
GGAGCCGGCCTGCGTGAAGACCTGTCCGACCGGCGCCATCATGTTCGGCTCCAAGGAAGACATGGTCGCCCGCGGCAACAAGCGGGTCAACGACCTGAAGGAACGCGGCTTCGCCAACGCCGGCCTGTACGATCCGCAGGGTGTGAAGGGCACGCACGTGATGTATGTGCTCCAGCACGCCGACAAGCCGGAGCTGTACAGCGGCCTGCCCGCGGATCCGAAGGTCAGCCCGCTGGTGCGGTTGTGGAAAGGGGTGACGAAGCCGTTGCTGTCGATCGGCCTCGGCCTGGCCGTGCTGGGCGCCTTCTTCCACTACGTCACGCGCGGACCGAAGGAAGTCGAAACGGGGGACAAGGCATGAGCCAGGCGGCAATGAAAGGTGGCGACGTGCCGCGCTACACGGCGGGCGAGCGCGCCAATCACTGGACCGTGGCGATTCTGTTTATCTTGCTCACGGCCTCCGGGCTGGCGTTCTTCCATCCGTCGTTCTATTTCCTCGCATGGCTGCTCGGCGGCGGCCCGTGGGCGCGCATCCTGCACCCGTTCCTTGGCGTGCTGATGTTCTTGTTCTTCCTGTTCATGATGATCAGGTACTGGGACGAGAACAAAATCCAGCCGTACGACCGAGAGTGGGGCAAGCGCCTGGCCGATGTCATTAACAACCGCGACCACAATTTGCCGGAAATCGGCAAGTACAACCTAGGTCAGAAGCAGCTGTTCTGGGTGCAGGTGGTGACGATGTTCCTGCTGCTAATTTCAGGCATCGTCTTGTGGCGGCCGTACTTTGCCGGCTTCTTCCCGATCTGGGTGGTGCGGCTCGGCGCAGTGGTGCACGCGGTGGCAGCGTTTGTGCTGATCCTCGGCATCATCGTGCATGTGTACGCCGCGTTCTGGGTCAAGGGCAGCTTGCGCGCGATGACGCGCGGCACCGTCTCGCATGCCTGGGCGCGGCACCACCATCCGCTCTGGTATCGCAAGGTAACCGGCGGCGCGAAATAACGCCATCTGTACCAGCGCGGCGGCGCGCGCGGAAAACCCGACGCGGGCCGCCGCGCTTTTTAACGGCTATGCCAACCCGCATCATCACCGATGGATCGACCGAGCGCGTAGTGCCGGCGCCTCGCGTTGTCCTGCCCGCTGCGGCGACCCTGTTTGCTGAGCGGGCGGCGCGCTTTGCACAGCTATCTCAAGGGCACCCGTTCGGTGCCTATCTGCAGCTCATGGCACGTGTCGCGCAGGCCCAGCATGAGGCGTGCGCAGCCCGCCCGGCACTGCCAACGTCCGCGAGCCTTCTGGCGGCTAGCCGCGAGTACGGCATGCCGCCGCTGGCGGCGTTGTCGCATGAGCGGGCGGCGCTCTGGCGAGAAGATCTCGCTGCGATCGTGCAGTCGCTGCGTCCGCGGGCCTCGGCGGAGCTGGCCGCTGCTCTGCAGACGCTGGCGGGCGCCGACGCATCTGAGCTGGAAGCGCTGGCCGACCGGGTGCTGGCGGGCAATGCAACCGACGCCGATGCGCCCCTCGTTCCGTTGGTGGGCGCTGCACTGCAGGTGTACTTCACCCGTCAGGCAGCCGCGCTGCCGGTTGACGATGTGAGCCGCTGCGACGTGGCCACGGTCTGTCCCGTGTGCGGCACACGGCCTGTGGCTAGTGTGGTGCGTTTGGGAGGTGCGCAGGCTAATTTGCGGTATCTCGTCTGTGCGCTGTGCAGTACCGAATGGAACATGGTGCGCGCCAAGTGCAGCGTGTGCGAAGCGGAAAAAAGCGTTGGCTATCTGAGCATCGAGCAAGAAGGGCGGTCGCTCGCCGATGTGCCGATCCGGGCCGAGACCTGCGACGAGTGCCACTCGTACCTGAAAATCTTTTACCAAGAAAAAGACCCCCTGCTGGAGCCGATGGCCGACGATTTGGCCTCGTTAGCTCTGGATCTGTTGGTCGACGAGCGTGGGTATGCGCGCTCAGGACCTAACTTGCTGTTGCATCCGGGAAGCAGCTAGCGATGACAGACTTGACTCTGCCCGGTGCGGGCGAGGCAAGCGAAGGATCAGCGACTGCCCTCGCTCAGTTGCCCGCCGTCGATCGTTTACTGAGCGACGCTGCGCTGGCGGCCACTGTCGCTGCATACGGCCCGACGCTGGTCAAGCGGGCCGTGCAAGCGGAACTGGCGGCGCAACGCGCGCGCATCCGCGAAGGCGCACCGCCCCCCTCCTGGGCTGCGCTGCGAACCGCAATCGAAGAGCGCGTGCGGGCGGTGTCGGCATCGCGCCTGCGGCCGGTGTTCAACCTCACCGGCACGGTAATCCATACAAACCTTGGCCGCGCGTTGCTTGGCGAGGAGGTGATCGAGGCGGTGGCGGCGGCAATGCGCGGCTACTGTGCGTTGGAGTATGACCTGGCTGCTGGCGGCCGCGGCGATCGCGACGAGCTAGTGGCTGACCTGCTGCGCGAGCTGACCGGCGCCGAGGCAGCCACGGTCGTTAACAACAACGCCGCTGCCGTGCTGCTGACGCTGAAGGCGCTGGCGGCCAAAAAGGAGGTGCTGATTTCGCGCGGTGAGCTGATCGAAATCGGCGGTGCCTTCCGTATGCCGGATGTCATGGCCGCTGCGGGTTGCCGGCTGGTCGAGGTCGGCACGACGAACCGCACGCACCCTGCCGACTTTGAGCGCGCCTTCACTGCGCGCACCGCCTTGGTCGTGAAGGCCCACACCTCAAATTACGCGATCATGGGTTTTACGGCCAGCGTGCCGGAGCCCGAACTGGCTCGCATCGCGCATGCACACGGCGTGCCTTTCGTCGTCGACCTGGGGGCTGGCGCGCTCATTGACCTTGCCGCCTACGGTCTGCCGCGCGAGCCACTGCCGCAGCATGCGCTGGCTGCCGGCGCCGACGTGGTCACGTTTTCAGGGGACAAGCTGCTTGGCGGCCCGCAGGCGGGCATCATCGTTGGGCGCGCGGATCTCATTGCCCGCATCAAACGCGATCCGCTGAAGCGCGCGCTGCGCGTCAGCAAGCTGACGCTAGCGGCGCTGGAAGCGACCCTGCGCATCTACGCTTCGGCCCACCGCCTGCGTGAGCGGCTGCCAACTTTGGCGCTGCTGACGCGCAACCAGCAGGACATCCGCGCCGCTTGCGAACGCTTGCTGCCTGCATTCGCCCGGTTCGCCGGCCCGCAGTTTGCCGCGCGCTGCGAACCCTGCGCGAGCCAGATCGGCTCGGGCGCGCTGCCGGTGGAGCGGCTGCCGAGTTACGCAATCGTGCTGACGCCGGTGGGACGCCGTTCGGGCCGCCTGTTGGGCGAGCTGGCGCACCGGCTGCGCGCGCTGCCGGTGCCGGTGCTGGGGCGGGTGCAAGACAATGCCCTCTGGTTGGACCTGCGCTGCCTGCAGGACGAAGCGGCCCTGCAGCGGCAGCTAGACGGGGAGGGCGCAGCATGATCGTCGGCACGGCCGGCCACATCGATCACGGCAAAACGTCGCTCGTGAAGCGGCTGACTGGCCGCGACACCGATCGCCTGCCGGAAGAAATTCAGCGCGGCATCTCGATCGAACTCGGCTACGCGTACGTACCGTTGGCCGACGGACAGGTCATCGGCTTCGTCGACGTGCCTGGGCACGAGAAGTTTGTGCACACGATGGTGGCGGGCGCAACGGGCATTGATTTCGCATTGCTGGTGGTTGCAGCCGACGACGGCGTGATGCCGCAGACCATTGAGCACTTGCAAATATTGCTGGTGCTTGCTGTGGCTGATGGCGCGATCGTGTTGAACAAAATTGACCGCGTCGACGCGGCGCGCCGAATGGCGGTACGGGCGCAAATTGCCGCCTGCGTGCACGGCACACCGGCTGCCGCCTGGCCGCTCTTTGAGCTGTCGGCCGCCACCGGCGCTGGCGTCGATGCGCTGTGGTCGCATTTGGTCGCGCGGGCGCAAGCGGCGACGGCACGCGCCTGCGCGGGCCATTTCCGCCTTGCTGTCGATCGGGTGTTTACGCTCACCGGCGCAGGCACGGTGGTCACGGGTACCGTCCATGCGGGCCTGGTGCGGGTCGGCGACGAAGTGGCGATCGCCCCGGCTGGCTTGCGCGCGCGCGTGCGCTCGCTGCACGCGCAGGATCGGCCGGCGATGGAGGGGCGCGCTGGCCAGCGCTGCGCGCTGGCGCTTGTCGGCGTAGAGAAAAACGAGGTGGAACGCGGTCAGTGGGTACAGGGCTCCGCGCTGCAAAATGTCAGCGAGCGTTTTGACGCCACCGTCGCGCTATCGCCCCTCGAAAGCAGAGGCTTGTCAAACTGGGCAACCGTGCATCTTCATCACGGCACCGCCGATGTGATGGCGCGCATTGGCGTGCTGGATGCCGAGCAAATTGCGCCGGGCGAGGCTCGCTTGGCGACAATCAGCACGGACCGCCCGCTTGCGCTGTGCCGTGGCGACCGCTTTGTGCTGCGCGATGCGCAGGCGCGCCGCACGCTGGGCGGCGGGGTCGTGCTGGATATCGCGCCACCGCGCCGCGGCAAGCGCCGCCCGGAGCGCCTGCAGGTGCTCGCTGCCCTGCGCGATGCGACGCCACAGGAGGCGCTCGCCACCTGGCTGCAGAGCGAGGCGCTGTCGCTGGCGCGGATCGCGCATGGCTGGAACCTAACTGATGGCGATTTGCAGGCCATGCTGAACAGTCTGCACGCGCGTGTGGCAGCCGGCACCGCCTTCGCCGCGTCTTACTGGGCGCAGCTGCGCATGCGGCTGCTGCAGGCGCTGGCCACGGCGCACGAGCGCGAGCCGGAGATGCCTGGCGTGGAGCAAAATCGCCTGCGGCGGATGGTGGCACCGTCGCTCACCGCCGAGGCCTTCAGCGAACTTGTGGAGGAATTGCTGGCGGAGGCGCGGTTGGTTCGACGTAGCGCCTTCTTGGCACTACCGGAGCACCGCGCCGAGTTGGGGAAAAACGAGCGCATTCTGTGGGAGCGAATCAAGCCGCTGCTAATGGAAAAACCGTTTCAGCCGCCACGTGTGCGCGACATCGCGCGCGAGCGCAATCTGCCGGAAAATGAAGTGCGCGCGCTGCTGAAGCGGGTGGCGCGCGTCGGCGAGGTGACCTTGGTGGCGCATGACCACTTTTTTCTGACGGACGCGGTGCGGGCGCTGGCGGACATCGCCGCCGAGCTGAGCGCCACGCGGGGGGCCGCGCGGGCGGCAGAATTTCGCGATCGCATTGGCACTGGGCGCAAGCTCGCGATCCAGATCCTGGAGTTCTTCGACCGGGTCGGCTACACGCGGCGCGTGCGCGACGATCATTTGCTGCGGCGCCCCAATCCCTGGCGGGAGGGCGCGCCGGGCCCATGATGCCAAGGAGGAAGAGTCTCGTGACCCGGTGGTCCGGCCGGACTTCAAATCCGGTGGAGCTTGCCAGCAAGTTCCGGTGGGTTCGACTCCCATACTCTTCCGCCAACCCTTTTCCGTCATGAGCGACGCCTTCGACCTCAATGCCCTGCCGGCCGACCTGCTGTATGCGCCCGAGCAGGACATGTGGGTGCGGCTGCAAGCCGACGGCACGGTGGTGCTCGGGGCCACGCATCTGATCGCGCAGCACGGGCAGTTCATGTATTTCTCGCCGCGGCCGGTCGGCACAACGGTGGCGCGCGACCGCTCCCTCGGCGTGATGGAGACTGCGAAGACCGCCATCGCCATCCATGCGCCGTTGTCTTGCACGATCCTGGCGGCCAACGAAGCGGTGCAGCAAGATGTATCTCTGGTGACCCGCGACGCCTACGGCGCTGGCTGGCTGTTTCGCGTGCAGCCGACCGCGTGGGATGCTGAACGCCCAGCTCTGATGGAGGCTGCCGCGTATCGTGCGTGGCTGGCGACCCGCCTCGACCGCTTTGCGCCGCCGGTTGAGGACCGGCCGCCGGATGACTTCGGCCGCTTTTACTGAGGTGCAACGCGCACTCGCCGCCAACCGATGCAACTCGTGCGCCGCTTTGTGATCGTGCTGTGGTCCTGTGGGCCGGATCGCCCTGGCGGTGCGCAGTCGGCGGCGGCGCCGTTCGTCTATGCGCTGGCGGCACGCGCGCTCGACTACGAGGTCGAGATGCATTTCACCGGCAGCGCGGTGCGCTGGCTGCTGGTTGGCGAGGCTGAGCGCGCGTATACCGATGCGGCGCGCACCAAAACCGTACTTGATTTCATCAGCGAGGCGCACAGCGCCGGGGTGCGCCTGTACGCGTGCGCGATGGCGCTTGCGCAGCACCGTCGCGGCGAGGCGTTGCTGGCCGAAGTCGCTGGGCTGGCTGGTGCCGCAACCGTGATCGATGCTGCGGCCCGTGGCGCGCACACGCTCGTGTTTTAAAGGCACCGACCGAAGGGGGTCGTCGCTGTGCTGACGCTGCGCCGCAGTCTCGTGCTGTCCTCGGTCGTGGTGTTCGCGCTCGTGATCACGCTGATGGTTTTATCGACCTACCGCGTCGCGCGGCAAGCGCTGGAGGAGGAATTCGTGCAGATGGCCAGTGCCAGCGCGACGCTGCTGGCGGCCGCCGTGGCCGCCCCGCTGGCGCAACGCGACCTGGCCAACGTGCAGGAGTTGCTCGAGGCGCTGGTGCGCGAGCAGGCGTTTGCTTACGTGGAACTGCGCGATCCGCGCTCTGGCCGGCCGCTGGCG
>JANWXE010000136.1 GCA_025055385.1 Burkholderiaceae bacterium
GGCCGGCGCTGAATCGCACTACCACGAATTACGCGGTGCGCCCGGCGGGTGTCTGGCGAAACAGTCGCAGCGCGATCTCGCGCAGCCAGCGGTTGGCCGCATCGTGCTCGAAGCGGCGGCTCCAGTGCAGGCCGACCGCAAACTCGTGGGTGCCCAAATCGGGGCGCAGCACGCGGAAGCCGCCGCGGGCGGCAAACATCTGCGCCACCTGCAACGGCACGACGGCGGCGAGGTCCGTGGCGTCCAGGATGTTTCCCAGCGCCATGAAGTGCGGGATCACCAGCCGTACGCGCTCCTGCAAGCCGAGGCGGTGCAGCAGCAGGCTGGTCTGCGGATGCGAGCGCACCACCGCGTAGTCGAGTTTGGCGAGCATGGCACGGTTGACGCGCAACGAGGCCTGCGGGTGCGCGGAGCGCAGCAACAGCACGTAACGCTCCTCGAACAGATCTACGCGGCGCGTCTCGGTTACCGTGGGCAGGTAGCCGAAGGCAAGATCAATCCGGCCGCGGTCTAACGCATCCGCGATGCGGTCGTGCTCAAGCTGAAAAACCTCAAGCCGCACGCCGGGCGCGCGCGCGCGCACGGTCTGCGTCAGCCGCGGCAGGAACACCCCTTCGCCGATATCGCTCATGTGTAAGCGGAACGTACGCCCCGAGGTCGCTGGATCGAAGCGCTCCGCTTGGGCCAGCGCAGCTTGCACCGTGGATAGCGCGCGCTCCACCGCCGCGGCTAATTCGTCGGCACGTGCCGTGGGTGCTACCCCGCCTGCCACCCGTACAAATAACGGATCGCGCAGCTGCAGGCGCAAGCGAGTCAACGCATGACTGACCGCGGGCTGCGACAGCCCCAGCGCCTCGGCAGCACGGCCGACGTTGCGCAGCGCATGCACGGCGGCAAAGACGCGCAGCAGGTTCAAATCAAAGCCTTCAATGCCCATCGATATGCACGCGGTCGATGACGATCAGCAGCATTATCGAATGGACGCCGCGCAACAATTGGTCAAGCATGACGGTCAGGCAACCCGGAGGCGACGGGAAAGGTGGAAATCTCATTCGCGCGCGAGGTCGAACAACTGCGGTTGGGCGCCGGCCAGACGTTTCACGGCGAGGGCATTTTGGCCGTCACCAAGGCTCTGCTGCAGTCGGGGGTTGCCTATGTGGGCGGCTACCAGGGCGCGCCGGTATCGCACCTGCTGGATGTCATGGTGCAGGCTCGGCCCTATCTCGCGGAACTGGGTGTACATGTGGAGGCCTGCGCCAACGAGGCGGCGGCAGCGGCCATGCTGGGCGCCTCGCTGCACTATCCGCTGCGCGGGGCGGTGACCTGGAAATCCATCGTCGGCACTAACGTCGCCGCCGATGCGTTGTCGAACCTTGCCTCGCCTGGGGTGGTCGGCGGCGTGCTGATCGTGGTTGGCGAAGACACCGGCGAAGGCGCCAGCGTAATCCAGGAGCGCACGCATGCGTTTGCAATGAAATCCACGATGGCGCTGCTTGACCCGCGTCCGCAGCTTTCTTGGATCGTGCATCTGGTCGAGCAGGCCTTCGAGCTGTCTGAAGCCTCGCATCTGCCGGCCATCTTGCAGCTGCGCATCCGCGCCTGTCACCTGCGCGGCCGCTTCATCTGCAAGGACAACCGCGCCCCCGCCGTGTCGATGCGCGCGCCGCTGGCGCAGCCGGCCCCGTTTGACTATGCGCGGCTGGCGCATCCGCCAGTGACGTTCCTGCACGAACGGCTGAAGGTAGAGCAGCGTCTGCCCGCGGCGCGGCGCTTCATCGCGGAGCGCGGGTTAAACGAAATTTTTGCCGGTGACTGTGCAGACGTCGGCGTCATCCTGCAGGGCGGGCTGTTTAACTCCGCCTTGCGTGCTGCGCGTCAGCTTGGCCTGACCGATGCGCGCGGTGGCTGCCGCCTGCCGCTGCTGGTGCTGAACGTGACCTATCCGCTTGTGCACGAGCAGATTGCGGCCTTCTGCCGCGACAAACGCGCGGTCTTGGTGCTGGAGGAAGGGCAGCCGGAATTTATCGAGATGGAAATTGCGGCAGCGCTGCGGCGCGCGGATATCGGATGTGCTGTGCACGGCAAAGATCTGATGCGAGTCGCCGGCGAGTACACGACGGAAGCGATCGCCGCCGGACTGGACCGCTTTGTGGCGCGGTATCTGCCGCAGTTGCCTCTTGCGCAGGGGCGCGCCTGGCTGGCCGCCAATGCCGAGCGCCGCCGGCAGGTCGCGGCGGAGCTGGCCGCACCGCTGCCCCCGCGGCCGCCGACGTTCTGTACCGGCTGCCCCGAGCGACCAGTGTTTGCGGCGATGAAGTTGGTCCAGCGCGAGCTTGGGCCGCTGCACGTGGCGGCCGACATCGGCTGCCATGCCTTTGCCACCTTCGAGCCGTTTTCGCAGGGGCACTCGATCCTCGGCTATGGCATGAGCCTGGCAAGCCGCGCCGGGGTGTCGCCGGCGATGGCGTCCCGCACGGTGGCGGTGATGGGCGACGGCGGGTTCTGGCACAACGGCCTGCTGACCGGCGTGCAGACCGCGCTGTTCAACGGCGACGACGCGGTGCTGCTGATCATGAAGAACGGCTATACCTCCGCCACCGGCACGCAGGAAATCATCTCCACGCCCAGCGAGGCGACCAAGGCGGAAGCCGCTGACAAGCAGCAGAGCCTGACCGCGCAGGAGCAGACGATCGAAAATACGTTGCGCGGCATCGGCGTGCGCTGGCTGCGCACCGTGCATTC
>JANWXE010000041.1 GCA_025055385.1 Burkholderiaceae bacterium
GCAGCAGGCGGCTGGCACTGCGCTGCGGCAGCGGCTGCTGTGCGATCAGATCCGGCGGTAGGTCGAAATCGAAATCGTCGAGCGTGTATTCGCGCATTGGCTTGACCGGCCAGGCTGCAGCGGGGCGCGAAGGTTAGCAGGCGAGGCGATGTCGTTGCGGCGGGCGCAACGGTGCATTGCGCGCGCGCGGTTGGTCGGCGGCCGCCGCGGCCCCTACATTGGGGCAGGAGGTGATGCGATGAACGAACTGCGACGCGCGCACGAGCGCGGCCACGCCAACCACGGCTGGCTCGACACGTGGCATAGCTTCTCGTTTGCCGATTACTACGACCCCCGCCATATCGGGTTCGGCCCGCTGCGTGTAATCAACGAGGATCGCGTCGCGCCGGGCGCCGGGTTTCCGATGCACGGGCACCGCGACATGGAGATCATCAGCTACGTGCTGGCGGGGGCGCTGGCGCACCGCGATTCGCTCGGCCACGGTTCGGTGATCGTCCCGGGCGACGTGCAGCGGATGAGCGCCGGCAGCGGTGTGCGGCACGCCGAGTACAACGCCGCGCCGACCACGACGCATTTCCTGCAGATCTGGATCGAGCCGGCCCGCCGCGGTCTGCCGCCCTCTTATGCGCAGCGCCGCTTCGAGGCGGCGGAGAAGCGCGGACGGTTGCGCGCGATCGCAGCCGCCGACGGGCGCGACGGCGCGTTGACCATCGCCCAAGATGCGACCGTGTACGCCGGGCTGTTCGATGGCGCGGAGTCCGCGCACCTGAAGCTTGCCGCCGGCCGCCTCGCCTACGTGCACGTGGCGCGCGGCGCGCTCGAGGTCAATGGATACCGGCTCGGCGCCGGCGACGCGCTGAAGACCGATGCGGGGGAGGTCACGCTGGCGCGCGGCGAGGCGGCCGAAGTGTTGGTGTTCGATCTGCCGCCGGCCTGACACGGACCGATACCGGGGTGCCGTCGGGCGCGGCCCGTTCCACGCGACGGACTGCCGCCCGACGCTGCCCGGGGCAGCCTCGCGCGCGGCTTGCTACCGCAGCCCGCGGGCGCGGCGATGGCGGCGCAGGCGCACCATGAGCGACGACGAAATGCTGCGCCGCGCGCGGCAACGTGGACCTTGGTGCCGGGAGAGAGAGTCGAACTCTCACGCTGTTGCCAGCGCGGGATTTTGAGTCCCGTGCGTCTACCAGTTCCGCCATCCCGGCATGCGTCGCGCGACCAGCGGGCGGGATTTTGTCTCCGGCCGCTCGCGTGCGCGAGCTAAACTTCGCTGCCGCAAAGTTAGCCTTCGACGCAAGGTCCCGGCGGCGCCGGGCCCGTGTGAGTCCCGTGCGTCTACCCGTTCCGCCATCCCGGCACAACGCGTCGGATCGCGCGATCGCATTATCGCGCAGCGCGACGCGATAGCCGCGCCCCGTTAAATCTCCAGGTTGTCGATCAGCCGCGTGGTGCCGAGCTTGGCGGCGGCCAGTACGACCAGCGGCTCGCCGGCCTCGACTTCGGCGGCGGTGGGCACCTTCAGGTCGCGCTGGCGGCGCACCGAGACGTAATCCACCTTCCAGCCGGCGCCGGTCAGTTCGGCGATCGCGTCAGCT
Source organism: Burkholderiaceae bacterium (assembly GCA_025055385.1). Lineage (GTDB taxonomy): Bacteria > Pseudomonadota > Gammaproteobacteria > Burkholderiales > Burkholderiaceae_F > JAKANT01. The sequence goes on from JANWXE010000041.1 coordinate 1,596, forward strand.
TCCAGCCCGCTTAAATTGTGATTGCCGGCGCGCACGCGCTCGCGCACCGCGGTCAGCACGCGGAACAGGCGCGGCGCCTCACGCCGCTCCTCGGCGTTGAGGTAACGATTCCGCGAGGACAGCGCCAGCCCGTCGACGTCGCGCACCGTCTCGTGCGGCAGGATCTCGGTCGGCAGCGCGAACTGCCGGCACATGTTGCGCACGATCATTAGCTGCTGATAGTCCTTTTTGCCGAACACCGCCACGCGCGGCTGCACGCAGGCAAACAACTTCAGCACAACAGTGGTGACGCCCACGAAGAAGCCAGGCCGGAACTCGCCCTCCAGGATGTCGCCCAGCTCCGACGGCGGTGCGACGCGGAACTCCTGCGGCTCCGGGTACATCTCGCGCTCGTCCGGCGCGAACAGCACGTACACCTTGTTCTGCGCCTGCAGCTTGGCGATGTCCTCTTCCAGCGTGCGCGGATATCTGTCGAAGTCCTCGTTTGGGCCGAACTGCAGGCGGTTGACAAAGATGGACGCGACCACGGGGTCGCCGTGCTTGTGCGCCATCGCCATCAGCGCCAGATGCGCGTCGTGCAGGTTGCCCATGGTCGGCACGAAGGCGATCCGCAGCTGCCCGCGCAGCTGGTCGCGCAGTTCCTGGATCGTTCGGACGACTTTCATCGAATGGCTCCGTGGCTCATTGGCTGGTGGCGGCGAAAAATGGCCGCGCATTCTAGTGCGAAGGGTTCCGGCCGCCATCCGCGCGTGGGGAGGCAGCGCGCCGCCCTCTAATCAATAACTGTGTTCTGGCCCCGGGAAGCTGCGATCGCGCACGGCCGCAACGTACGCCTCGATGGCGGCGCGGATACTGCCGGCTCCGGCCATGAAATTGCGCACAAAGCGTGGGCGGCGACCGGGGTAGACGTCTAGCATGTCGTGCAGTACCAGCACCTGCCCGGATGTCTGGTTGCCAGCGCCGATGCCGATGGTCGGAATGGCCAGAGCCTGCGTGATGGCAGCGGCCAGCGCCGCGGGCACCATTTCCAACACGAGCATACTTGCGCCGGCCTCCTGCAGCGCAAGCGCATCGCGCTGAAGCTGGGCGGCGGCCTCCTCGCTGCGCCCCTGCACGCGGTAGCCGCCCAGCGCATGCACCGACTGCGGCGTCAACCCAAGGTGCGCGCAGACCGGAATACCACGCGTGGTCAGCCGCCGCACGGTGGGCGCCAGCCAGGCGCCACCTTCCAACTTCACCATGTGCGCGCCGGCGGCCATCAGCTTGGCGGCGTTCTCGTAGGCCGCAATCGGCGAGCTCTGGTAACTGGCAAATGGCATGTCCACCACGAGCCAGGCGTAACGTAGCGCGCGTGCTACACAGGCCGTGTGATAGGCCATGTGCTCCAGCGTCACCGGCAGCGTGGTCGCGTGACCTTGTACCACCATGCCAAGGGAGTCCCCGACCAGGACGGTATCCACACCGGCCTCGTCTAACAACGCGGCAAAGCTGGCGTCATAACAAGTCAACATAGCGATTGGTTCGCGCTGGCGGTGCATTTCGAGCAGCCGCGGCAGCGTCATTGGCCGGCGTGGCGGCGGGGCACTGGCGGCAGGAGAGGTGTGTGCGCTCATGCTTTCAGATTAAAGAACTCGCGTCGGCCGCGCATTCGTCCAATGCGCTCCATCAGCAGGTTAAGGTCAGAGGAGCGCTCGGCGAGATCTAGGTGCTCGGTATTGACCGCTAACACCGGTGCGCGGTCGTACTGGTGGAAGAAGCGTGCGTAGGCCTGGACCAGTGCGCGCAGATAGCCCTCGTCGATGCCTTCCTCGGCCGCATGGCCACGACGGGCGATGCGCTCGCGCAGCGTAGGCGGCTGCGCCTGCAGCCAGATGACGAGGTCTGGCGTCGGCACCGACGGCGCTAAGCGGGCATGGAGCTGCTCGTACAGAGACAGCTCATCGTCAGCAAGTGTCAAGCGGGCAAATAGCGCGTCCTTTTCGAACAGGTAGTCGCTGAATATTCGTGTGCGGAACAGATCGAGCTGCTGCAGCTGCTGCAGTTGCTGCACCCGCTGGAACAGGAAGAAAAGCTGGGTGGGCAGCGCGTAGCGGCGCCGGTCGCGGTAGAAGCGGGCCAGAAACGGGTTGGCCTCCGGCTCTTCCAACAACAGCTGTGCGCCGGTGGCGGCTGCCAGTTTACGCGCCAGCGTAGTCTTGCCGGCACCGATCGGCCCCTCAATGACGAGATGCCGAATGTGCTTGGGCCAGATGATGGCTGCGTTCACGGCCCGTCGCCAGGAAGGGGTTCGATGCGCTGGTTGGCGACGCGCGGCAGAAAATCAGCTGCTGGGCCAAGTCCGGGCAGCACAATCTGCGGCGCTAGGTCCAGCAGCGGCCGCAGCACGAATGCGCGTTCGTGCAAGCGCGGATGCGGCAGCGTCAGCGGCGTGCTGCGCAGGATCAAGTTGCCCACCAGCAGCAAGTCCAGATCGATGCTGCGCGCCGCATTGCGCGGAACCCCCCGCCGCCTGCGGCCAAGCATGCGTTCGATGTCCTGCAGGTGCAGCAATAGGCTAAAAGGCTCAAGCTCTGAATCGAGGCAGGCGACCGCGTTCAGATAATCCGGCCCCTCAGCGTCGATCGGCGCAGTGCGATAAAAGGGCGAGAGCGCGACGAACTGGCTGCGCTCGAGGCCTTTTAAGGCTTCCACCGCGGCGTGTAGCGTCGCCTGTGGGTCACCGAGGTTGGCGCCTAAGCCGATGTACGCCCGTCGTTTCAAGTCGCTGCTCCGCTGCTCGCTACCTCGGTTTTGCAGCCGCGCCCGCGTCGCCGGCGGCGGGCTCCGCCCGTGGCGGACGCCGCCGCGATCAGGCGCTCGCGCTCGGCCGCATCGCCGTGCAAGAACTGGGTCCACCACTCGCACAACTCGGCGGGCGCCTCCTCGGCGGCACAGCGCAACTGCAAAAAGTCGAAACCGGCGCGTAACCGCAAATGCTCGAGTAGCTTGTACGGCGCCTTGCCCTGGCGGCGCTCGAAACGCGGCTGCAACATCCAAATCTCGCGCATATCGGCCGTATAACGGCGCTGGATCGCCAGCTTTTCCATTTGCGCTTCCAGCACGTCCTCGATCGCGGCGTCCAGCGCCGGGATGCGGTGCTCGCCGGCGGCCAGGCGCTCGTTCCAGCGCTTCAAGACCTCATGCCATAGCAGCGTGGCAAACAAAAAGCCAGGCGCGACGTGCTTGCCGGCGCGCACCCGCTCGTCGGTGCGCGACAGCGCCAACATCACGAAGCGCTCGCCTTGCGGCTGCTCCAGGATTACGTCCAGCAGCGGCAGCAACCCATGGTGTAGACCCTCGGCGCGCAGGCGCGTAATGCACGCTACCGCGTGGCCGCTGACCAGCAGCTTCAGCATTTCGTCAAACAGGCGCGCGGCCGGTACATTTTCAATGAGTGGCGCCAGACGCCGAATCGGCTCACGCGTGGCGGCGTCGATCTCGAAGCCGAGCTTGGCGGCGAAGCGCACGGCGCGCAGCATACGCACCGGATCCTCGCGGTAGCGCGTCTCCGGGTCGCCAATGATGCGCAGCCGCTTGCGGCGCAGGTCGCGCACCCCGTCGTGATAGTCAAGCACGGTCTCGGTGACAGGGTCGTAATACAGCGCGTTGACTGTGAAATCGCGGCGCGCAGCGTCTTCTGCCTGGGTGCCGAATACGTTGTCGGCCAGCACGCGGCCATGCTCGTCGGTTGGGCGGTCGGCGTCGTTTAAGGCACGAAAGGTCGAGACCTCGATCGTCTCGCCACCGATGATGACATGCACCAGCCGAAAGCGGCGACCAATGATGATGGCGCGACGAAAATGCGACTTCACCTGCTCCGGCGTGGCGTCAGTGGCGACGTCAAAGTCTTTCGGCGCATGTCCGAGCAGTAAGTCGCGCACCGCGCCGCCGACGATGTAGGCTTCAAATCCCGCCTTCTGCAGCGTTTCGCACACCCGCAGCGCGGCGCGCGAGACGCGCTCGCGCGCGATGCCGTGTTCCGACCGTGGAATGCGCTTCGGTTGGCGGCGTGCGCGCGCAGTCAGGCCGCGCACCAACAGCGTCTGCACTTTCTGGACGAGGCGCTTGATCATGGGGTAGGCACGGCAGCGAACAGTTCGAGCATCGGCCAGCGGCGCGCAGCGGCGACTGCGCGCAGCTGTTCGTCGGCGTTAGTGGCCACTGGTCGCCGCACCCGTTCCAGCAGCGGCAGGTCGTTGATCGAATCGCTGTAAAAGACGCTGTCGGCACAGTCGGCCAGACTGGTGCCGCGCGCGGCGAGGAACGCCTCGACTGCCTGCACCTTGCCCTGCCGGTAGGTGTGCGTGCCGACGTAACGGCCGGTGAAGCGGCCACCGACTTCCTCAGGCTGGACCGCCAGCAGGTGATCGATGCCGAAGAGCGCGGCGATCGGGGCAGTGACGAAGGCGTTCGTGCCCGTGACGAGCGCCAGCTCGTAGCCCTCGGCGCGGTGCCGGGCGATTAGTGCGAGCGCCGGCGGACGCACGTGCGGGGCGATCTGGTCGGCGACGAAGCGCGCGCGCCATTGCTCAAGGCGCGCACGCGGAAAGCGTGCCAGCAGGTCCAGCTGGAAGGCAAGGTACGCCTCCACGTCAAAATTGCCAGCCCGGTAGGCAGCAGCGAAGGCGCGGATGCGCTCACCGTAGACCCTCGTATCCAAGCCGGCCCTTGCGACGACGAAACGCGACCATGCACTGGCACTGTCAATCGGCAGCAACGTATGGTCCAGGTCAAACAGCGCGAGCTTCATGAGCGGTTGCATTCTACGGGCCGCTGCCCGCGAGCCACTCGCGCACGAGCGCAATGCTGAGAACGCGCTTGCGGGCTAGCGCGTAGGCGTCGAGCGCATTGAGCGCCGCTATCAGCGTGCGCATGTCCCGCGGCAGGTGCGTCAGCAGGAAAGGAATCACCTCGGGGTCGTAGCGCAGGCCGCGGCCGGCTGCATGGGCGGCAAGCGCGGCGGCCTTCTGCTCGTCGGTCAGCACATGCAGCCGGTATACATAGCCCCAGGCGAGCCGGCTGCGCAGGTCCTCCCGCAAGGGCAGCGCCGCAGGGGCGGTGTCGCCGGCAACGACACAGGCAGCGTTGGGCCTTGCCCGTACTTCGTTTAAGCGGTTAAACAATGCGATCTGCGCGGCGGCATCGAGCGTCTGCACATCATCGACCACCGTGATGCCGGGCGCCGTGGCGTCGGCCTGCGGGGTCCAGCGCACCGCGCCGGCCTCGACCAGCGCAGTCAGCAAGTGGCTGCGCCCACAGCCTGCGTCGCCCCACAGGTAGACGATGCGTTCGACCAGCCGCCACGCCAACAGCATGCGCAGCGCAGCCACTGCCTCCGCGTTGCGGCCCGGCACGTAGTTATCTAAGGTTGGCCTCAGCGGCTGCAACAGGTCAAGCGCAAGCTGGGTCATGGCTGCAGCTTCAGCATCGCGGGCCGTTGTACGGCCTCTTGTCTTAATCGACGGCTGCCCCCGGTTTTGCTTGGCGCGTGGCGCAGCCAGCATAGAATGCAGGCGCGGCGCGTCGGTGGCAAAGTCTACTGAGCAGGCGACATCAGCTACTGCACACGCAGCCGCGACTTCGCACTGCCTAAGCCACGCTTCCACCATGACTGGACTGACGTACGCTGCCGCTGGCGTGTCGATCGACGCCGGCGACGAACTCGTCCGCCGCATCAAGCCGCTGGCGGCGCGCACCGCGTTGCCCGGCGTGCTCGCCGGCATCGGCGGCTTCGGGGCGCTGTTTGAGATGCCGCGCGATCTGCGCGAGCCGGTGCTAGTGGCCGGCACCGATGGCGTGGGCACCAAGCTGAAACTGGCATTCGCGCTGAACAAGCACGACACGATCGGCCAGGATCTGGTGGCGATGAACGTCAACGACGTGCTGGTGCAGGGGGCGAGGCCGCTGTTTTTCCTTGATTACTTCGCCTGCGGGCGGCTTGACGTGGAGGTAGCCGCGCAGGTCATCGGCGGCATCGCGCGCGGCTGTGAGATGGCCGGCTGCGCGCTCATCGGCGGTGAAACCGCCGAGATGCCCGGCATGTATGCGGACGGCGAATATGACCTGGCCGGCTTCGCCGTCGGCGTGGTGGAAAAAACGCAGATCATCGACGGCCGCACGATCGCTGCCGGCGATGTCATCCTGGGGCTGGCCTCCAGCGGCCCGCATTCGAACGGTTATTCGCTGATCCGCAAAATTGTCGAACGCGCGGGTGCGCGGTACACGGATCCCTTCGGCGACCGCAGCCTCGGCGAGGTGCTGCTGGAGCCAACGCGCATCTACTGCCGCGCCGTGCTGGCAGTGCTGCCGCAGGTGGCGATCAAGGGCCTGGCGCACATCACCGGCGGCGGCCTGCTGGAGAACGTGCCGCGTGTGCTGCCGCCGCACGCGCAGGCAGTGATCGAGCGTGGCAGCTGGCCGCGGCCGCCGATCTTCGACTGGATACAGCAGGCCGGCGGCGTGGCCGACGCGGAAATGCACCGCGTCTTCAACTGCGGCATCGGCATGGTTGTCATCGTTGCTGCGACTGATGCCGAACGGGCTTTAGCCGCGTTTGCGGCGCAGGGTGAGCGCGCTTGGCGCATTGGCGAAATCCGCGCGCGGCCGGCAGATGCGCCGGGCTGCGTCGTCATCTAGAGGCTCGCCACGGGGCGGCCGTGTGGCACAGCTGTGGCGATAGGAGACAGCCGCTTGCCCGCTGATAGAACAACCCGCGCTTCGGCGGCGGGGCGGTGCGCCGCCGTCTGCGACTGGTTCGCCGAGGGCTGGCGCGTCGTGCATTGGGCGGCGCAAATCCTAGTGCTTTCGCTGACGCTCGCTAGCTACCGCGGCGCCCAGCGGGTGGTGCTGGCGCGCCATCTGGTGGCGGACACCGCGCCGGTGCTGCCGTGGTTCCTGGTGCTGTCCTCGCTGCTTAGCCTCGTGATCATCCGCATCGTGCTGGTGACCGCGGAAAGCTATGGGCTGTCGCGCTACGCGCTGGAGATGCTGGTGCGCGTGCTGGTGTTGGAGCTGCTTCCGCTGGCGGCGGCGATCTTCGTCACGCTGCGCGTAGCCCTACCGAATGCGGCCGAGATCGCGGCGTTGCGGATTCAGCGCGCCTATGACGCGGCGCCGCTCGGCGAGGACCTGCTGCGCCGGGAGGTGCTGCCGCGCGCGCTCTCCGGCCTGTTCGCGATGCTGCTGACCACGGCGGTCAGCTGTGTGGTGACGGCGCTGCTCGCCTACTGGTCTGTGTACGGTTTCACCGTGGCGGGCGTGCCTGCCTACACGCGCACGTTCGGGCAGGTGTTCGCGCCGGCGGTGTCGTTGATCTTCGCCGCCAAGACGCTGTTCTTCGGCCTGGCCGTGGCGCTGCTGCCGCTCGCCACCGTGCTGGCGCAGCGGCGCGGGCGGCGGCGCGCCAGTGTG
>JANWXE010000158.1 GCA_025055385.1 Burkholderiaceae bacterium
CCTGCGCCACTCGAAGAAGCGAGTCTTCCTCCTGTCCACTACGCACGGCGCCGAGTATCCGTCGCTCGCGGCGGCAATGGCAACGATGGCAATTTACCGCTGCGAGCCGGTGGTCCAGCGGTTGTACGAGGCCGGCGCCCGACTGCGCCGCGGAGTCGAACAGGTAGCCGCCGCAAACGGCGTCGCCGATCATTTCAAGCTAGTCGGCCGCGACTGCAACCTGCTATTCGTTACTCTTGACGCGGCACGCAAGCCCTCGCAGCTCTTCCGCACACTTTTCCTTCAAGAGCTCATCAAAGGCGGAATCCTCGCTCCCTCTTTCGTCGTCAGCTACGCACATGACAACGCGTCCATTGACCAGACCATTGAAGCAGTCGATCGCGCACTACGCGTGTATCGAGCCGCCCTTCAGGACGGCATTGACCGCTTCCTTCATGGTTCGCCGGTAAAGCCACTCTACCGGCCCTACAATTGATGGGGTGCCGTCCCTCCCGGCTGGTGAAGCGCACGGTGCTCACTTCCCCGTATTAGGCAATCGTACCGGACCGAACCGTTCCTGCCGCATCCTAGTAGACCCTCGCGCGCAGCTACGTTAACGCTCCATCGTACGAAGCAAGTTATCCTTATCGCCTACAAATTACCCGTTCATGCGCCACATCGCCCACGCAGCCGAGGAAGACGCATACCAATGACCCTCCTCCGCCGGCGCGCGCCCCGAGCCTCCGCCGAATTGCGATTGCCCACGTGCCGCAATGCAACTTACTCTCCATTAAGCATCGATACCACATCCGCACGTCAGAAGCACGGTTCTCCTAGCCCCCTTAAAATCTCTTCAGCAGGACCGATATTGTCGCCAGCTGCACGAAGCCGTGGAAGTTGGCCGGGTAGTACGTCCAGCGCACTAGCAGGCGTCGCTTCCACGGCATCCCGGCGAACAGGCGGTCGACGAGCCGGTGCCGCGCATAGCGCCGCAGCGTGCATCCGTCCTATGGCTTCAGCTTACGGTTCGAGCGATGCGGCGCGATCAAATCTACCCCTTGCTCGCGCCGGGCGTGGTCCTATGTGTCGCTGTCATACGCTCAGTCGCCGCTCAAATGCGCGGACCTGGCCTCCAACACCTAGCGGTCGAAGCTCAACTGTACCCGCGCGACCTCATGACGCTGGCCGCGCGCGTGCGCACGGCCCGCGACAGTCCGGCACGATCGACGATAGTTAGACCCTTCACCGCCTTGCCGCGCTGTGTCGGCCCGCTCTGCGCGCCACCGCCCATGGCAGCGCAGCGGGCGGCGATAAACGCTACACGCTCGTCGATGACGCCCTGCTCGCGCGACGCGTTGGCCACGTCGGCCAGATTCTGCCGCAGCCTCTCCTTTTCGGCACCCGCGCTGAAACCGCCGGTGCACTGTCTTGGTCTTGTCGCGCGGCGCGCACTGCCGCTGCATGTGCCATTGCGCGCCGGTGTTCAGAAGCCACAGCAGCGCATGGAGCGCCTCGCGCGTGGGGACCGGCCTGCGCCCGGCACGGCTCTCGGGGATGTCCGTCGGGGGACACTAGCGTCACGTCAGCTCCCGCTGTCCATCCTTCAGTCGCTGCATGTGCAAAATTGTCGAACCTCGTGCGCGGTAACTCAAGCATTTTGAGATAGGGTCTCATCGATGCGACGGCGATCGGGGGCAGGGTAAGAGAAGCGCATGGTGCCGGGCGGGCTGTCATTTCTTGGAAACGATTTACCCTGACCTTTCAACGCGCGCAATACATGGGCGACCGTCGACAGCCCATTTGATATCGTTGCGAGGTAGCGGATGGTACCTGTCGACGCCTTGTTCGAAGGCGCCCACCGGCAGGTGTTTGTATCCGAAGGCGGAGGCACAGCTCGCGACTTTCGCGCTCTGTAGCGGCGCTGAACGAATCTGTCTGCCGCAGCCCGTGACACCGCGTTGTTCAGGATCCGGCCGTTCTTCTGTGATACTTTGCTGATGTTGTTGGCGAGCCTGTACTTGATACCCTAACAGCAGGCTTTTCGACGCACCGAAGGAAAGGTCTTTCCGCACGGACGGCTCTTCCTCCGTCAGCCTTGCGATTCAGCCGATGTCTGAACTACATGAGGTGCCTACCCTACCCAAATCTCCTTCAGCGCCCCGGTCGGCCGAGTAGTGCGTGAAAAGGCCCATTTACGACGAAGCCGCATCCGCCCGCACGCGGCTTTTTCTAGCGTCACCGACTCACGTAGCTGCCCACACTTGCCAGCCCGAGAATTCCTGACGCGCCCTCGCGACTATGAACCGCCAAATCGCTGCCGGCGTCGGTTGGATGATGCTGTTCAAGCTGCTGGATCGAGGGCTTGCAATCGTCAGCACGCTGGTGCTCGCGCGGCTGCTCGTGCCGGCCGACTTCGGCCTGGTGGCGATGGCGATGTCGGTGATCGCGGTCTTGGAGCTGATCACCTCGTTCAGCTTCGACGTCGCCCTCATCCAGAAGCCGCAACTG
>JANWXE010000172.1 GCA_025055385.1 Burkholderiaceae bacterium
CCTTGTCCACGCCGAGGATGCCGATGTGGCCGACATGATGATGGCCGCAGGAATTCATGCAGCCGGAGATGTTCAGATCGATCTCGCCAAGGTCGAACAGCGCGTCCAGATCCTCGAAGCGGGCGGCGATCGCCTGCGCGACCGGGATCGACTTGGCATTGGCGAGCGCGCAGTAGTCGCCGCCCGGGCAACTGATGATGTCGGTCAGCAGCCCGACGTTGGGCGTGGCCAGGCCGGCGCGGCGCGCCGCCTGCCACAGCGAAGGCAAGGCATCGACGCGCACGTCCGGCAGCACCAGGTTCTGGTCGTGGCTGACGCGGATCTCGCCAAAGCCGAAGCGGTCTGCCAGATCGGCGACCTGCTCCATCTGTTCGGCGGTGGCATCGCCCGGCGCGTATCCTGGCCGCTTCAGCGACAGCACGACCGCGCGGTAGCCGTGCACCCGGTGCGGCTTGACATTGCGCGCCAGCCAGCGCGCGAATGCGGGCTCGCCGGTCGACGGGATCGCGTCTGCCACATCATCTGCATACGGCGGCGGCGCGAAGTGCGCGGCGACGCGCGCGAACTCCTGCTCGGTGACGGTGTTCGGGCCGCCGGCTAGATGTGCAAACTCCTCTTCGACTTGCCGCGTGAACTCCGCCGCGCCGAGCGTGCGCACAAGGATCTTGATGCGCGCCTTGTAGAGGTTGTCGCGCCGCCCATAGCGGTTGTAGACGCGCAAAATGGCCGTGCAGTAGTTCAGGTACTCCTGCCACGGCAGAAACTCGCGAATCACGGTGCCGATGATCGGCGTGCGACCCATGCCGCCGCCGACCGCGACGCGGAAACCGACACCGCCGTCGGCTGCATGCACAGCGTACAAACCAATGTCGTGGAAGGCGGTGGCGGCGCGATCTTCACGGCTGCCGGAGATCGCGATTTTGAACTTGCGCGGCAGATACGCAAACTCCGGGTGCAAGGTGCTCCACTGCCGCAGGATCTCAGCCAGCGGGCGCGGGTCGACCACTTCGTCGGGCGCAACACCGGCAAAAGCGTCGGTCGTGATGTTGCGCACACAGTTGCCAGAGGTCTGGATCGCATGCATGTCCACCTCGGCGAGTTCCTGCAAAATGTCGGCGGTGTCCTGCAGGCGAATCCAGTTCAGCTGCAAGTTCTGCCGCGTGCTGAAGTGGCCGATGCCGCGATCGTAGCGGCGCGCAATGTCGGCCAGTTTGCGCAGCTGAAAGCTCGCCAGCACGCCGTATGGAATCGCGATGCGCAGCATCGGCGCATGGCGCTGCAGGTATATGCCGTTTTGCAGCCGCAGCGGACGGAACTCGTCCTCTGACAGCGCGCCGGCTAGGTAGCGGCGCAGTTGGTCGCGATATTGCGCGACACGTTCGCGCACAATGGTGCGGTCGATGTCGTCGTAGCGATACATGGCCTGCGCCTCACCCAAACGTGAGCTTGATGCCAATCACCACCAGCATCGTCGCCAACGCGGCGCGCAGCGCGCGCTCCGGCAGCCGGTGCGCGAGCGCAGCCCCCAGATAAATGGCCGGCAGCGAACCGATCAACAGCGTGCCGAGCAGCGTCCAGTTCACATGGCCGAGCAGCGCGTGGCCAGCGCCGGCCACTAGCGTCAGCGGCACGGCGTGCGCAATGTCGGCGCCGACGATTTGCCGCGCGGGCAGCAGCGGGTACAAGGCAAATAGCGCCACCACGCCAATGACTCCCGCACCCACCGAGGTCAGTGTCACCAGCACCCCGATGACAGCGCCGGTGGCTGCTGTGGGAAGCGGCCGCGCCAGCCGCTCTGTCGTCAACGGTAGATACCCGGCGCCAGTCGCAGCAGCCAGCGCGACCACACGCGAATCACGGGCCGCCAGACGCCAACCAAGTGCCTGAATCTGAGCGCGCAGCAGCAGTGCCGCCGCCGTCAGAAACAGCGCCACACCGAGCGTGCGTTTGACAACCTCCGCGAACAGGGCCGCGTCGGGCCGCAGCCAATGCACGGCCGCCAACGTCAGCACAGCAGCCGGCACGGAGCCGGCAACCAACCAGCCGGTCACCGACCAGGGCACATTGCCGCGCCGCGCGTGCGCCGCCGCTCCGCCTGCCTTGGTGATAGCAGCAAATAGCAGATCGGTGCCGACCGCGATCTGCGCCGGCACGTTAAACACCAGGGTCAGCAGCGGCGTCATCAGCGAACCGCCGCCCACGCCGGTGGCGCCCACGATAAACCCAACCAGCGCGCCCCCGAGCACATATTCAAATCCCACGAAGGCCTCCAAGCTGTCGATACCGGTGTAAAACCGGTGCGCAGCGTAGTGCGCGGCAGCGCCGTTTTGCGCGCGGTTTTGTCATGCCGTTATGCCGATGGCGACATAAGGCAGAAGGCGGCCGCGTTATGCCTGGCAGTTCTTAGCTCATACCGAAATCGTTATCCGGGCTAGCGCGACGCTCGCCACAATGGCAGCGATTACAACGCGAGGGTTCCGCCATGCATGCGAACGCCACCGTGGAACGCCCTGACGTCGGCGCCACTGCGGCACAGGTCGAGGCGATCTTCGACCGGGCGCGCGTGCGGCGTATTGAGCTCGATCTTGACTATGCGGGCGCGGTGACCCCGCCGGAAGCATGGATCCTCTTGCAGCACGGCGCGGCCAAACTGGTCGACGTGCGCACCGCAGCGGAATACAAATTTGTCGGCCACGTGCCCGGCTCGATCCATATCGAGTGGCAAGGCTACGATCCCGTGCCGCGGCAGCGTTTTCTGGAACAGCTGCGCGCGGTCGCGGCGCTGGATGAACCGATTTTGCTGATCTGCCGCAGTGCGAGGCGCTCTGACGACGCAGCGTTTGCGGCCGCCGAAGCGGGCTTCACGCGCGTCTACAACGTGTTGGAAGGCTTCGAAGGGCAGCGCGATCACAACCGCCAGCGCGGTAAGATCGATGGTTGGCGCTTCCACGGCCTGCCGTGGGAGCAAGATTGATCGGTTTGCGCTGCGCGCGTCATTTCCAACTGCGCACCCAAAAACGGGCCTCTAACTGTTCGGGAGTCAAGGGCAGCCCGTATGAAAGCGGCGCAAAGTACAAAAATGCTGCCACCGCCAGCGCAAGCAACGCGATTCCCAGCGCGTTGCGGTGCGGCCCGCAGCGATCCAACAGGAAGCCCACCGCCAGCAACGCGACGCACAGTGCGGCCAGGTAGTGATACAGAAACATGATGCGCCCGATGAAGACGAACGGCAGCAGGTTCGCCAAGTAAGCAACCACGAGTTTGACCTCCGTTGCGTCAATCGCCGCGCGCTGCTGGCGCACGGCCCAGGCGAACAGCTTGGGCGGGAAGTTGATCAGCAAGAACAAGATCGCGTAGCCGGCGCTCCACCAGACGGCCGGATTGCCCAGTAAATACACGCGCGCGACCGCACCACTTTTTTCATCGGCCCAGAAACTGACCGGGCGCATCATGAACGGCCAGTCGTACCACTGGCTGGAATACGGATGTTGCTGCACCGTGCGGCGATGGCCGTCAAACATCGCGCGGTTAAGTTCGACGAACTTCGACCAGAAGCTTGCTTTCTGAATCGACGCATCTGCCGCGTGCGGGTTGCCCGCCAGCGTGGCCTGAAATTCACGGCTCATCGCCGCGTCATCGGCGCCGCCGCGGTGACCGAGCGCGAAATGCGCCGCGAAGCTCGCCACGTAGATCACGACGACGGTTGCAGCCATGGCGACAATGCGGGCGATGTGGCGCGCCGCTCGGGTCTGCAGGAAGGCCCAGCCCTCGGCCAGCAGGATCAAGCCGACGAAGGCCAGCCCCGTCCATTTGACCGCCAGCGCCGCACCGGCGCTGGCCGCCGCTGCCAACAGCCACACCCAGCCGCGCGTGCGCCCCTGCAGATACAGCAGCAGGGCGCAGAAGCCAAACAGCAGCAGAAAGGAATCAAGCAGCGCGAAGCGGGACATCACCAGCAACGCGTTGTCCAGCGCCGCCAAGAACCCGACTGCAAAGGCGGCAAAGCGCGACAGGCCCAGTTGCAAGGCCAGCGCGGCTAGCACCAGCGGCAGCAGTGTGCCGGCTATGCGCGGCGGCACGCGCAGCACGAGATAACTGGAATCCGGAAACGGCAGCTGATTGGTAGCGAAGGAGAAACTGGGATCGAGTCCGGCAAGCCAGCCGGCCACGTACAAGATCAGCTTGCCAAGCGGCGGATGCAAGTCGAAGTAGTACTCCCCGCGCAGGTAGGCCATGACGTACTTTGGGAAGTAGACCTCGTCGAAGACCACCGTCAGCGGCCAGTCAAAGCAGATGAAGTGCAGCAGCGCTGACAGCGCGAACAGCGCCAGCCAGGGCGAGGCAGCAGGCCAGCGCCTGTGGCGCGGCGGCGACGTGCCGCTGTTCATCGCGGCACGGGCACCCGCCAGGCCCACGGAGACGGGCCAGCGCTAGCCGGTAGCGCTACCACCGTCGAGCTGCGCGCCAGCGCCGCGCCCGTATAAGTTGCGCGATTAGGCAGCCGCGCTGTCAGCATGGCCGCTATCCGGCGGCGCAGCCGCCGGCTGCGCGGGCCGCCGCAGCACCGCGCGTGCAATATAAACAGGGCGTCTTTTGGCCTCCGCATAGGTACGTCCCAGATACTCGCCGATCATGCCGAGTCCAATTAGCTGAATCCCGCCCAAAAACAGGATGGCAGTCAGCAACGACGCGTAACCTGGGATCTCCACGCCGTGCACCAACGTACGCACGACAATGTAAGCGCCATAGGCAAAAGCCCCCAGCGCAATGAGCGTGCCCACGTAAGTCCAAATGCGCAGCGGAACAGTCGAAAACGAGGTCACGCCTTCCAGCGCCAGATTCCATAGCCGCCAAAAATTGAACTTGCTGCGCCCGCCGCTGCGCTCCGGGCGCGCGTACTCGATGGTAACGGTGCGGAATCCCGCCCACGCAAACAGCCCCTTCATGAAGCGACGATTCTCGGGCAAGCGCTTGAGCGCATCCACCACACGGCGATCTAGCAGCCGAAAGTCACCGACGTTCTCCGGAATCGGAATGTCCGACAGCCAGTTGATCACGCGGTAAAAGCCGCGCGCCGACCAGCGCTTGGCTGCTGTATCGCTGCGCCGATTAATACGCCGCGCGAGCACGACCTCCGCGCCTGCCTCCCAGTGCGCGATCATCGGCGCCAGCAGCGCGGGCGGATCCTGCAGGTCCGCATCCATGACGATCACCGCGTCGCCGCTCGCGTGGTCCAATCCGGCAGTGATCGCCGCTTCCTTGCCGAAATTGCGCGACAGGTCGACGATCACGAGGTCAAAGCACGGCGGCTGATGCGCCTGCAGGATCGGCAGCGTGCGGTCCACGCTGCCATCGTTGACGGCCACCACCTCCCAGCGCAGGCGCGCATCCATGTGGCGCGCCAGTTCGGCGAGCGTCGCGCCGATGGTCGCCTCCTCG
>JANWXE010000196.1 GCA_025055385.1 Burkholderiaceae bacterium
TCGTATGCCGCGGGCCCGATGGGACGAACAGACCCTCAAGATCTTTGGCCTGGATCCGCGCGCCGAAACTCCGAGCCGGGAGGAATGGCTGCGGATGGTCCTGCCGGAGGACCAGCGCGTGGTCACCCAGGCTGACAACGAAGTACCTCCGCGAGGGGAGGTCCGGACTCTGACTTACCGTATCCGGCGGCCCGACGGCGAGATCCGCCATCTGCAGTCGCGACGCGCCTGCCTGTACGACGACACCGGCCAACCGGTGCGCGTCTATGGCGCCGTGATCGACGTCACCGATCACATGCGCGCACGCAGCGAGCGCGATGCGCTGCTGGAGCGCATGCAGGTCATCGCCGAGTCGGTCGGGGTGGGCATCTGGGACTGGGATCCGGTCGCACACGCCTCGAGCTGGAACGACCGCATGTACGAGCTGTTCGGTCGGCCGCGCGAGTGGTTCACCGAGCGGACCTGGCTGGACGCCGTGCACCCGGAGGACCGCGCGACCGCACGCGAGCGCATGGCCGAGGCGCTGGCGCACGGCGACCGCTTCGACATCGAGTTCCGCGTGCCGTGGCCGGATAGCAGCGTGCGCTGGATCGCGGCGCGCGGGCGCGTGCTGCGCGACGGCCAGGGGCGGGCGGTACGCATGATCGGCGTCAACGTCGACGTGACCGCACACCGCCGCGCCGAGCAGGAGGCGCGCGAGTTGCTGGCGCGTATGCAGCTCGCCACGGAGGCGGCCGGCGTCGGCATCTGGGAGCTCGAGCTGCCCACGCTGCGCATGCACTGGGACGAGCAGACCTTCCGCCTGGTCGGCCGCAGACCGGACGAATTCGCGGACCTGAGCGCGCAATGGACCTGCGTGATCCATCCAGACGACATGCCGGCGATGCGGGCCGCGCAGCGGCGCGCACTCAAGGAGCTGCAGCCGTTCGAGCTCGAGATGCGCGTGGTGCGGCCCGACGGCGAAGTGCGCTATGTCGTCCTGCGCGGACAGGTCCAGTGCGACGCGCTGGGCCGCCCGGCCAAGCAGTTCGGCGTCGTCATCGACGTCACCGAGCGACGGCGGGCCGAGGACGCGCTGCGCGCGAAAGAGGCAGCCGAGCGCGCCAACCAGGCCAAGACCGAGTTTCTGTCGCGCGTCAGTCATGAACTGCGCACGCCGCTAAACGCCATCCTCGGCTTCACGCAGATCCTGGAGCTGGACCGCGAGCAACCGCTCTCCCCGGTGCAGCGCCAAAGGGTGCAGCACATCCAGCAGGCCGGCTGGCACCTGCTGGCGCTGATCGACGAAATCCTGGACCTGTCGCGCATCGAAACGGGCAAGGCGAAACTGACCTTCTCGGCTGTGGCGCTGACGGAGCTGGTGGACGAATGCCTGCCGCTGGTGGCCCCCGACGCCGAGCGGCGGCACATCACGATGACCGTTGCCCGGGAGAAGGCGCCGGTGGCATGGGCCGATCGCACGCGCATAAAGCAGGTACTGATCAATCTACTGTCGAATGCGGTCAAGTACAACCGGGATGGCGGCAACGTCCACGTGATGCTGGACACCGATGCGTTTGGCAACGCGCTGATCGCTGTACGTGACACTGGTCACGGTTTGTCAGCACGCCAGATCGAGCAGTTGTTCCAGCCCTTTAACCGGCTGGGATTAGAGGGCGCGCCAGTACCCGGCACCGGCATCGGACTAGCCCTGTCGCGGTCTTTGATCGAACAAATGAGGGGGCGGCTGGAGGTGTCAAGCGAGCTACAAGTTGGGACCGAATTTCGCGTCACACTGCCAGCAGCTCGCCCGGCAGCAGCGACGCTGGCGCCCTCGCCCATGGTCACACTGACCCGCAGCGATGTGCGGGGCGGCGTTTTGTACGTGGAAGACAATGCCGATAACGTTGCCGTGGTAGAACAGCTACTTGCGATGCGGCCAAATGTTCGGCTGTTTACTGCCGCCGACGGCGCTACCGCCCGCGTGCTGGCCGCCGTCTGCCAGCCGGATTTAATCCTGCTGGACATGCGGCTGCCGGACATAGACGGCTTTGCGTTATTCGACGCGCTGCGGGCCCAGCCGGAGACGCGCGCAATCCCCTGCGTGGCACTGTCGGCCAACGTGGCGCCGGCCGACATCGCGCGGGCGCGCGCCGTCGGCTTCGTCGACTACTGGACCAAGCCGCTGAACGCACAGGAGTTTCTGCGTAAGATCGACGCTCTGCTGGTCCGACATTGAATGCAGAATGCGCCAAGAAAAATCGGCGCTTGTTCGCCGTACCGATTACCGCCCACCCAGTTACCGCATCCACCGCGTCGAGCTTACTTTCGATCTCGATGCGTCCTCGACGCTGGTCGACAGCGTGCTGTCGGTGCAGCCTCATGCTGACGCCGCCGGCTTGCCGCTTATCCTCGACGCCGAGGAATTCGAGTTACTGACGCTGGCGGTCGATGGCCGCCCGGCCGCCTATGAACGCGCCGACCGCCAGCTGATCCTGCGCGAAGTACCGTCGCGGCCGTTCCAGCTGCAGATTCGCACCGCCGTCGCACCAGAGAAAAACACCACGCTGTCCGGGTTATTTTCTTCGCGCGGTAACTTGTTCACGCAGTGTGAAGCCGAAGGTTTTCGCCGCATCACCGCCTTCCTAGACCGCCCTGACGTGATGTCCGTGTATACGGTGACGCTGCGCGCTGATCGGCGCCGCTACCCGGTACTGCTATCCAACGGCAATCTGGTCGCGCAGGGTGAATTGCCCGGCGGCCGTCATTTCGCGCGCTGGCACGATCCCTTTCCGAAACCCTGTTACCTGTTCGCGCTGGTGGCCGGCGATTTCGCCTGCCGCGAGGAACGTCTGCGCACCGCCGGCGGCCGCGAAGTGTTGCTGCAGGTTTGGGTCGATCCCAGCGACCTGCCGCGCGCTGAGTATGCACTGCGCAGCCTGCAGCGGGCGCTGCGCTGGGACGAACAACGCTTCGGTTTAGAGCTCGATTTAGACCGCTACATGATCGTCGCCTCGCATGACTTCAACATGGGGGCGATGGAGAACAAGGGGCTTAACATCTTCAATGCCCGCTACGTGCTGGCCGATCCGGCGGTAGCCACCGACGCGGACTACGCCCACATTGAGTCGGTGGTCGCGCACGAGTATTTCCATAACTGGACCGGCAACCGCGTCACTTGCCGCGATTGGTTCCAGTTAAGCCTCAAAGAAGGCCTGACCGTCTACCGCGACCAGGAGTTTTCCGCCGACATGCTGGCGGCCGAGGCCGGCGCGTCGGCGCGCGCCGTCAAGCGCATTGAGGACGTCCGCACGCTGCGCGCTGCTCAGTTTCCAGAAGACGCCGGCCCGATGGCACACCCCGTGCGGCCAGACGCCTACGAAGAAATCAGCAACTTTTACACCGCCACCGTGTACGAAAAGGGGGCGGAAGTGGTGCGCATGCTCGCCACCTTGGTCGGGCGTGAGGGCTTCGCGCGCGGACTGTCGCTGTATCTTCAGCGCTTCGACGGCCAGGCGGTCACCTGCGAGGATTTCGTCGCCGCTATATCCGACGCCAACCCGCAGGCGCTGCCGCTTCAGAAGCGCGAGCAATTCCTACGTTGGTATGCGCAAGCCGGCACGCCGCGCGTAACAGTCAGCAGTCGCTACGATGCGGCCGCGCAGACCTACGAGCTTACCTTCGTGCAGGCCTGCCCACCCACGCCGGGACAGCCGCACAAGGAGCCATTTTTAATCCCGATTGCCGTCGGTCTGCTCGATGACCGCGGACAAGACTTGCCGCTGCGGCTGCAGGGCGAGCCGCACGCTGCAGGCAGTACCCGTGTGCTGCAGCTGACGGCACCGGTGCAGCGCTTCACTTTTGTAGACATACCGGTAGCACCCGTGCCCTCGCTGGCGCGCGATTTCTCAGCGCCGGTAATCCTCGAGTATCCGTACACAGACGAGCAGCTTGCCTTCCTGGCCGCACACGACAGCGATGGCTTCAACCGCTGGGAGGCTGGCCAGCGGCTGGCGATGGCGCGCTTGTCAGCCGCTGCAGATGCCTTTGAAACGGAGCGCCCGCCGTTGCTTGACGAGCTGCTGCCGCAGGTCTTCGCTCGCATCCTGCAAGACCCGCAGCTTGCGCCCGCTTTCAAAGCGCAGGCGCTGCAATTGCCAGCCGAATCCTACATCGCCGAAAGCCGCGCGCTGATCGATCCGGAAGCAATCCGCGCCGCGCGCCATTTCGTCCAAAGGGAGCTCGGCCGCCGGCTCGCCGACGCGTTCGCCCGCACCTACCAAGACCTGACGTCGGTGGAGCCATACCGCCCTGACGCCGCAGCCGCTGGCCGCCGTGCACTGCGCAATCTGGCGCTCGCTTACCTGGTGCACGCTGAAATCGACGATGCGTTAGCGTTAGCGCGCCGCCAGCTCGAGGAGGCCGACAACCTGACCGACCGGCAGGCAGCGCTCGCGGCCATCGTCAACAGCCGCGCGCCGTTCAAAGCGGACATCCTATTGCGGCTGGCCCGCGAGTGGGCGCGCGAGCCACTGCTGATGAACAAATGGTTCCACGTGCAGGCCACCGCCGTCGCCCACCCGGGCGAGCCGCCGGTGCTGACGCGGGTGAAGGCGCTCACCCAGCATCCGGCCTACAGCGCGACGAATCCGAACAACGTCTACGCGCTGGTG
>JANWXE010000003.1 GCA_025055385.1 Burkholderiaceae bacterium
CGGCGGCAGCGCCGCGGAGACCAGCACCGCAAGCGACGCCCCGCAGGCCCGCTGGTCGTCCTTCAGCTTGGCGATCCATGCCGGCTGCCAGTGCTTGGTGTTCTTGGTCTCCCAGACGATCGTCCCGCAGGGGGCGAGCGCCGCATCGCGCACCTCTTGCAGCAGGTCGGCGCCGGCCGCGCCTTTCGGTACCGGCCGGATGACGTCGCGCGGAAACTGCGCCGCCAGTGCGGCCTGGATGTCGAGCTCCAGCACTTCGCCCTGCAGCTCCTGCGAGCCCTGCTCGCTCTTGCGGCGCGCCTCCTCCAGCAGGCGCTTTAGATCCTCGATCGTCTTGTCTTTCTCCTGCAGCTTCAGCCGCTGCTCCTCGGCAGCGATCTGGCGCACCCGCTCCTCCCATTCGCGGCGCTGGCCATCGACCCGGCGCGCGATCTCAAGCTCCAGCGTGCGCTCGCGCTCGGCCACCTGCGCGGCCTGCTGACGCAATGCCAGCTCCGCCGCTTGCGCCTGCGCCAGTTGCTGCCGCGTGTGTGCCAACTGCTGTTCGAACTGCTGGATTTGCAACTGCGCCTGCTCGCGCAGGCGCGCGGCCTCCTGCGCCACCAGTTGCTGCAGGCGTTCGCTCGCTTCAGCGCGCAGCTTCGCCTCCAGCTCGGCACGCGCCTGCTCAAGCGCCTGCTGCTGCGCCTGCGTCAGTGCCTCGGCGCGCCGCTGCGCCTCTTGCTGCGCGGCCTGCGCCTGCGCCAGTTGGTGGGCAAGTTGCTGCAGCTCGGCCTGGTGACGCTGGGTAAGCGTCGCCTCGACCTCGCCGCGCAACTGCGCGGCCAGGGTGTTGGTCAGCGGGAAACGATGCCCACACTGCGGGCACTTTAGGGTCACGTCGTTCATGTCCGCTCCGCCGCGTAGCGCACGCAGCATAGCGAGGCGGCCGGCCACCGCCCATGCCGGCAAGCTTGCCGGCGGCCCCGAGTGTGGATAATCCGCGCCCTTGCACTATTTTTGCGCCCACGCGGGCGCTGCGAACCAATGGCACTGAAATGCGGCATCGTCGGCCTGCCCAACGTCGGCAAGTCGACCCTTTTTAACGCGCTGACCAAAGCCGGTATCGCGGCCGAAAACTATCCGTTCTGCACGATTGAACCGAACGTCGGCATCGTCGAGGTTCCCGATCCGCGGCTGGCGGCGATCGCGGCCCTGGTCAAGCCGGCGCGCGTCGTGCCGGCAACGGTCGAATTTGTCGATATCGCCGGCCTGGTGGCTGGCGCAAGCAAGGGTGAAGGACTGGGCAACCAGTTCCTGGCTCACATTCGCGAGTGCGATGCGATCGCGCACATCGTGCGCTGCTTCGACGATCCGAACGTTGTGCACGTGGCCGGCCGCGTCGATCCAATAGCCGACATCGAGGTGATCCACACGGAGCTCGCGCTGGCAGACCTGCAGACGGTGGACAAGCAACTCGCCAAGCGGAGCAAAGTGGCGCGCGCCGGTGGCGACAAGGAAGCCCAGCGGCTGGTGGCAGCGCTGGAAAAAATCGCCCCGGCGTTAAACGAGGCGCGGCCGGCACGCAGTGTGGCACTCAGCGACGAAGAGAAGGCAGCCTTAAAGCCGCTGTTTTTGCTGACGATGAAGCCGGTTATGTACGTGGCCAACGTCGCCGAAGGCGGTTTCGAGAACAACCCGCTGCTGGCGCGGGTACGCGACTACGCGGCGCGCGAGAGTGCGCCCGTCGTGCCGGTGTGCGCGAAGGTGGAGGCGGAAATCGCCGATCTGCCTGAGGAGGACCGCAAGCTTTTCCTCGCCGACCTTGGCATGCAGGAGCCGGGGCTGAATCGCGTGATCCGCGCCGCCTACACGCTGCTCGGATTGCAGACCTTCTTTACCGCCGGGCCGAAGGAGGTGCGCGCGTGGACCGTGCGGCGCGGCGCGACCGCGCCGCAGGCCGCCGGTGTTATTCACAGCGATTTCGAGCGCGGCTTCATTCGCGCCGAAACCATCGCCTACGAGGACTTCATCCGCTATGGCGGCGAAGCCGGTGCGAAAGAAGCCGGCCGGCTGCGGTTAGAGGGCAAAGACTACGTGGTGGCCGACGGCGACGTGATGCACTTTCGGTTCAACGTGTGATCGAATTCCATGAAGCCGATCGCGGTCGTGCCGCCAACCAACCCAGAAGTCAATCCACGTCAAGGCAATATTGGGTTTATTAATTGCCTGCTGAATAATGCGATCGGCATCCCGCTGCAACAAAAACCGTTCAGCAGCCAGCGCCTCGGCCGCAGCTCGTACTGCCGCCACGTAGCCTTCCTGGGTGCCGTTTAGCGACTCCAGTGACGGGCGGGTATCACCTGCTGCAAGTCGTGCCGCCTCCGTCTTGTGAAACGGGATAAACGCACCGCTGAGGCTGACGAGGTCGATAATCGACGGGTCGGCCACGTAGTTGAACTCCAGACTCGTGCCCGTCGGCACACGGGCGGCCACGCTCTTGATGCCTGCGCGTGTCAGGCCAGTGTTGGGATCCACTTGCGGGACGAGAATGGCACAGTCACGCCCCGTGTAGTGTGGGGGCAGGTAATCGGCGATGCCCGATTCGTCCTCGTGCACAAAGCGCGGCCCGAAATCTAGCAGTTTGAACCCGTTGAACCGCTTGAGATATCGGAACTTTGCAATTGGGGTCGGAGTACCGTTGACGTTCCAAGTCAGACCGCGCATGGCTGGAAAGACGAGCTGGTCTGGGCGCACCAGCGTGCCATCGGCGATCCGCGGCACTGGGCCGGCGGGGGCTCCAGGCCGCGCACGACCCAGTCCTCCAGTGCGATGAACAGCGCCCCCAAAGTGTCATTGAATTCAACAACCGTGCCCCGTGGATACACGGTGCTGGCCGGATTCCATGTGATGCTGCCAATTCCTCCAGCGCCGCCATGCTGCGTGCTGGAGTAGTAGTAGATGCGCACGTTGTCCGGCTGAGTCAGATCGCGTAGTCCGCAGGCGTCCGTAAGCACCAGAGAGCCCTGTAACTGCCAGAACTCGGTGCCCGACAGCCCGAGGAAGAACTTCGGACAGGTATTGCTCTGAGTGCAGCGGCGCATGATGCCGCCGCGGCGGCCGGAAACCTCATCGACGTAATCAGCCGCCAGCGCGCGCGGAGCGGTCTGCCCGAATGCTGTGTGATCGGTGCGCAGGCCGCCGCCGCCTGGAACGGCGAAGCGCGTGTTGACGTTGGTGTGCCGCGCCGCCACGTGCGCGTATATGCCGTCGCACACGCGGCCGCCGTCCAGCGCCGGGTTGAATCCAAGATGCAGGAAGGTCTTCAGAAAGTTACCCGACTGGGAGGTGCCTTGGCACAGCACGTGCCTTATGCGCCCCGCTAATGGATTCGGCGTGCCATTGGCGTCGGCCTGGGCCTAGCGGAAGAAACTGAGCGTGTCGCGCAACGCAGCCAGGCCGAGGCCCATCACTCGCGGATCGCGCGCGACGTAGGTGAGTTCGTACAGATAGTTCGGATCGAAACCGCCGCGCAGACAAATGCGTGTTGGATCGAGCGTGCCTGGAAACGGGTTTTCCCGCCGCATCGCAGTTATCGAATTTCCAGTCACTAGCAGGAATCGGGATCCGCGGGTCGGTCTCGTTTACACGTTTGGTCAGCGAAAAGCCCGGCAACGTGTTGTCCGGGCTTGCCGGCGGGTACGGGATCATCGACGTATTAAAAACACCGCCCGGCAGCGTCATAACCGGCGTGGCGACGGTCGGAACTAACTCCGTCCGATAGAGGCCCGTGATCGACGAGTCGTCCGGGTTGCGGGCAATCGGAACTTGCAAGGTCAGCCGGTTCGGGTTGCTCTTTGGCACGTCGCCCTGCCATGCCGAGTACAGCAACACGTAACCGCGCTCGAAGTAAATGGCGTCGCTGGGTGCGGTAGTCAAATTAGGTTCGCTGAGGACAGTGCCGCGGTTGGGGCGTCGTAGCGCAGTACGCCGCTTGCTTTACTCATATCCTTGGGGTTGAGCATCATGGATTTGGCGACGTACTCCACCATGCCGCGCTCGTTGACCGGCGCAAGTGTCAGATTTTGGATAATCGCGTTGCGCGGATCGGGCGGATCGACCTCGCCGGTGATCATTCCACGCAGTCGTTCGTAAGCGCCGACGCTGCCGAACGTGCCAGGGTAGTCCTCGACGCTCGTAATGCTGAGGCGAATTTGAGGCGCCGGGCGCGGCTCGTTGGCTCCGTTCGAGTTGTCGCCACTGCATGCGGCGAGGCCGATGATCAACATGACGCACGACTGACGTGCCCTGGACTGCCAAGCCATTTATCTGTCTCCTCGTTGTGGTCAAAAATCGGTTGCGGCGACAGCGACATGGTGCCGGGCCAGCCGCGGTGAAAGGTCATTGGCAAGTGAAGCTGGTCACCTCGTCGGCGCACCGATGACGCGGTAGACGACCTTACGGGGATAAGCGCAAAGCAAGCGCGTTTGCACTGTGCCGCCACAAACCACCCCCAAAGCCACCACCGACGATGATGCGTTCCGGCCAGCCAATGCCCCAAACGTTGGTCATTTCGTTGTAGTTCAGCACCGAGCCGTGTTCCCCCTTGTCGGTCGTGACGCGCTTTCCATTCCGGTTTCCGTCGATCGGTAGTCGGACTTCGAAGTTGATCAGCGAATCGACCGTCGGTGTGGCCATGGCTTCGGCACTGTCGAACGCGGGCAGATTCGGGACAGCGGTATTCCGACCAGAAGGCGCGTACTCGCCGGCGGCGACCTTGGTCTCTGCTTTGTGATGGTCGCGCCATCGAGGCGCAGCGCGGCGAACACCGCGGCGTCACAGGCTTATGCCGCGGGCAAGGTCAGACCGTTGCCGTGACCACCGCCGCGGCTTTTGCTCGCACTGAGACCGGGCCCACCAACGGCGTAGGCCAGCCATTTAGACGTGAAGCACCTCGGACGCTCCCTGCATTTGGCATCGGCGTGAAGCTCCCATGGGCAGGCCGCGGTCCACCGCGTAGCCGCTGCAGCGTCTCCGCTCACCTGGCTCACTCCGGCTCGATGCCGGCGCGTTGGATGATTTCTTTCCACTTGCGGCTCTCGGCGGCCTGGAATTTCGCCAGCTCTTCCGGCGTGGTGGGGAACGGCTCGAACCCGGTCTGCTCGAACAGGGTTCTGGTCGGTGAGGCGGCCAGTGCCCGATGCAGCAGCTCGGTCAAACGCCGCACAACCGGCGCCGGCGTGTTCGCCGGCGTGTAGGCAGCAAACCAGAAGCCCATCTCATATCCAGGCACACCCGCCTCAGCAATGGTCGGAATCTCGGGCGCGAGCGGGGAGCGACGCAGCGAGGTGACCCCCAGCGCGCGCAGTTTGCCGGCTTTTACCTGCGGCAGCCCGGTGGCCATGTCAGTGATCATCATCTGAATCTGGCCGCCCAGCAGATCGGTGATCGCCAGCGGGTTGCTCTTATATGGCACGTGCAGCAGCTGGATGTTGGCCATCTGCTGCAACAATTCGCCCGCAATGCGCGACGATGAACTGCCGCTGCCGAAGGCGATCTTGCCGGGCTCTTTGCGGGCCGCTGCGATGAATTCAGCGAGGGTCTTGTACGGGGTATTGGGGTTCACGACCATGATCTGCGCCCCTTTAGCCAGCCCCGTCACCGGCGCGAAATCCTTAACCGGATCGTACGGTAATTTCTTAAACAGGTGCTCGTTGGCCGCATGTGTCGTGTTGGTGGTGATGAATACTGTGTAACCATCGGGAGCAGCTTTGGCAACGGCTTGCGCAGCAATGAAGCCGTTCGCGCCCGGCTTGTTGTCGACAATCACGGCTTGGCCGGTTTCGGCCTGCATCGACTGGCCGAGCGCCCGCGCCAGCTGGTCGGTGGCGCTGCCTGCGGCAAACGGCACGACAAAGGTCACCGGCTTGGCTGGCCAGCCTTGCGCATCAATGGGGGCGGATGCAGCAAGCGCCGCCACAGCAAGGACGAAACGAACGATACGTTTCATGGTCGCTCCTGAATCTCCTTGGATAAAACGTTTGGATCATCGGTCGGGCCGCGCAACAGCGCGATCAGGCTTTTGGGCACCCGTAGCGGAAGCGCCAACAGGTGGAAGGCAAGCGTCTTGCCGTGCGCATCCAGATTGAGCGTGTCGTTGACGCCGCCGTCGAGAACGTCATCGAGCACGAAATTCAGCGCGTGCAGCTTAGGTAGCAAGTAGCGCGTAACGCGCGCCGGCCGTCGAAAGGCGAAGTGTGCGGCGACGAGCTCTTGGGTGATCTGCGCCACGATCGGCTCATACAGCGCGGCGTGATAAGCGATGACCGCAATATTGGCGCGGTTGCCTTTGTCGCCGGCGCGCGCGTGCGCGGCACGCCGCAGCGTCACAACCAGCTCGCCGCTCATGCGGCTTCCACCCACTCGTAGCGCGCGTTGACCGCTGCGCGCGGCACGTAGCAGGCCGCGCTGCGCAGACGCGGCCGCAATTGCGTTCGCACACCGCCACCGCCTGCCGGACCGCACGTGTACAGCGCGGTCACCTCATCGCACAGCCGTTCGACGGCGGCGCGCTGCGGATGGGCGGCCGCTACCCGCAAGCGCACGTCGGTGTGGGCGGCCGGCGGTGTCGCCCGCAACAGGCGACCGCCGTCGTCGCCGAACACGCTGACGACGCCAATCAAATCGACGCGCAGCACCAGCTGCGGCAGCCGGCGCTGCAAGATCTCGGCAGCCAGCCGCGCGCGCGCCTCGGCGCCGGGGCCGGCGTACGAAATCTCGCCTTCACCGATCCAACCACCGTCGAAGAAGACGCTGACCTTCAGCGTCGGTGGGCGTGGCTGCCCGCGTACGCCGGTCAGCCGCACGCGGTCCGGCGCAAGCTCGTGCACCTCAGCGGCGGTTAGATCGGCCACGACATCGGGGGTCAGATAGGCAGCGGGATCATGAATCTCGTACAGCAGTTGCTCTTTGACCGTCAGAGAATTGACACAGCCGCCGGTGCCGTCGGCCTTGGTGATCGTGCAGTGACCGTCGGCATCAATCTCGGCCACCGGAAAGCCGACCGCCTGCAGCGCCGGCACCTCCTTGAAACCGGGATCGGCGAAATAGCCGCCAGTGACCTGGGTGCCGCACTCGAGCAGATGGCCGGCCATCGTGGCGCGCGCAAGTCGGTCCCAGTCATCCAGCGCCCAGCCAAAGTGCGCCAGCGCAGGCCCCAGAGTGAGCGCGGGATCCGCCACGCGGCCGGTTATCACAATGTCGGCACCCCTGCGCAGAGCCTCGGCGATTGGCTCAGCGCCGAGATAAGCATTGGCGCTAACAATCTCCTCCGCGTTAAAGCCGGCACCCAACGCTTGTGCAAGCAACGGGCGGCATTCCGGGGCGCCGAGGTCATCGCCCACCACGATCGCGACCTTCGGTGGTGGCAGCCCTAGCTCGCGCGCCAAACGCAGCACGACGCGCGCGGCCGCCCGCGGATGGGCAGCGCCAAAGTTGCCGACGATGCGAATGCCGTGCCGTTGACAATCAGCTAGGACCGGCCGCAGCAGACGCTCCAGGTTCGGTTCGTAGCCCGCCTGCGGATCGGCGCGCCGCCGCAGCTGCGCGAGCGCGAGCGTGCGCTCTGCCAGCGTCTCGAAGATCAACACAGCCGGGCCGCGGCGCGCCGCCAGGGTAGCGACGACCGCCTCGGCCGCGTCGACTCGATCGCCGGAGAAGCCGGCGGCAGCACCGATAAACAGCTGTTTCATCTATCTGTGGCACCAACCCTCCTTACCGTAAAGCCCCAGCGCTGTGGTGTGAATTCGAAAAATTCGTTAGATTGATCCGGAATGGCGATTAATTTGTCGACACGCGAATTGCGCGTGTTCTTAGCGCTTGCAGATACGCGTAATTTCACGCGCGCCGCGCAGCGCTGCCACCTGTCGCAATCGGCCTTCAGCGCGCGGGTGCGTGCGATTGAGGTAACGCTAGGCGCACGCCTGTTTGACCGCGATACCCGCCACGTGGAGCTAACACCTGCCGGCCGACTGCTGGAGGCGGCCGCGCGCCGACTGCTAGCTGAGTTCGACGAGTTGGTCGAGGACTTCCGCGCTCATGCGATGCGCCGCAAAGGGCGCGTGGCGCTTGCAGCGCTGCCCTCGCTCGCCGCCGGCTGGCTGCCGCCCGTGCTAGCGGAGTTCCGCGCCGCCCACCCGGGCATCGACCTCTATCTGGCTGACCGTCTCTCCGAGACCTGCATCGCGCTGGTGCGAGACGGGCGCGTAGATCTGGCGCTCGCCTCGACCGATCCAAATGCCCCCGATCTGATTGCGGAGGAGCTGGCGCGCGACGATTTCCGTCTGGTATGCCGTCGCGACCATCCGCTTGCGTCTAAGCGCACGCTGACGCTGCGCGATGCGGCCGCTTATCCGTTCATCCACCTCGAGCGATCCAGCAGTGTGCGCCAGCACCTGGAGGCAGCGCTGCATCCCCTGCAGATGCGCTCCGTTCTTGAGGTCGAGCATCTGGCGACGGTAGCCGGCATGGTAGTGGCAGGGCTTGGAATCAGCATCGTGCCATCGCTAACTCTCTTCCATTTCCGGCATCCGGAGATCGCGGTGCGGCGATTTAGTCATGCGGCCCTGCAGCGATCGATTTATCTGGTGCGCCGCCGTCACGCTAGTTTGTCGGCAGCCGCCGAAGCGCTCTACAAGCTGCTGCAGGCGCGGCGACCGCGCCCCGAGGTGCGTCTGTCGGCGAGCACGTGATCACGCCCATCGAAAGCGCACTCCGGCCGGGCCGTAATCGCGGCGGCTAGGCGGAACACAAGGGTATCTCCGCAATCCCCTGTATCCTGCAGCTGCTACTGCCGACGTAGCTTTAAATGCCCGCTCGCCCGCGCGGTTGCGTTGAGCCGCGGTGACGGTCAAACTTGGTCACCCGTTGTAGTTGCTTGCGTGGAACGACATGGGGCTTGGTAGCGGCCAAGAAGCGCTTGTTAGCCGGATCCCCGGCCACAGACAGCACCGGCTGCAACGGGAGACGGCCGGTCATTAACTGACTGCTTTGAATACATAGGCTGCTTAAACCAATGAACGTGCGCATCGCGCAATTGCATCTGTATCCGGTCAAAGGCTGCCGCGGCGTGTCGCTGACGCGCGCAGCGCTTGCGCCAACTGGGTTGGTGGTCGACCCACAAGGCGCTGCGATCGGCGACCGCGAATGGGTGGTGGCCGACGCCGACGGTGCGTTCCTAAGCCAACGCACACATCCAAAGATGGCGCTGATCGAAACGCGTCTGACCAGCACACATCTGCGCCTGAAGGCGCCTGGCATGCTGCTGCTGGAAGTGCCCTATGCGTCGGAGGGCGACGTGGTGGAGGTGCGCGTGTGGAACGACACCGTGCCGGCTGTCACGCAGGGCGAGGTGGCTGACGCCTGGCTGACGCAGTTCCTGGGAACGCCTGCGCGCCTGCTGCGTTTCGACCCCGAGCACACCCGTCTAGCGGATCCGGCCGCCACCGGCGCAGTGGTCTCGCCCTTTAAGTTTGCCGACGCTTTCGCGCTGCTGGTGACAAACACCGCTTCGTTGGTGGACCTCAATCGCAGGCTAGAGGGGCGCGGCGGGCCGGTCGGCATGGAGCGCTTCCGACCCAACATCGTGCTAGAGGGACTGCCAGCCTACGAAGAGGACCATGTGCAGGCGCTGCGCGTCAACGGCGCGACGCTGCGGCTAGTCAAGCGCTGTGCGCGCTGCACCGTGCCGGGCGTGGACCCGGCCACCGGCACGTACTCAGATCTCGTGCCCGATGCACTGGCCGTCTACCGTCGTTTCGATGACGGCGTGATGTTCGGGATGAATGCCATCGTCGCGCAGGGCGAGGGCTGCGAGCTGCGCGTTGGCGATGCGGTCGAGGTGGAGCTTGCCCTATGAGCAGGCGTTGGCTGACGCGGCGTGCGTTGCTGCTTGGAAGCGGCGCCGCGGTATTGGCCGCAGCGGCACGCGCGCGGGACATCGAGGTCATTACGCTGCGGCATCGCCCCGCTGAGCAGGTCTTGCCGCTGCTGCGGCCGTTTCTCGAACCCGGCGGCGCCGTCAGTGGCCAGGGCTTTCAGCTGTTCCTGCGCACGTCGCCTGAGAACACGCGGCAGCTCAAGGAACTGCTGGCCGCGATCGACCGCCCGCCGCGTGAGTTGCTGATCACGGTGCGGCAAGAGCGTGGCGACGACCGCGACGAACGCCGGTTCGGCGCAGACGGTAGTGTCGTCATCACCAGCCGACGGATAGAGGGACATGTAACGATGGAAGCGGGCAACGCGCGCACCGTCGGCACGGGTAGCAGCGAGCAGCGCATCCGGGTCATCGAAGGCGGGCGAGCATATATTGCGCTCGGGGTCGCGGTGCCGCTGACTTTCCGCCGTTATCTGCTAACCCCGCAGGGCCTGACCGCGGTGGATGGCACGGTCTACTACGAGGCCGTAACCGGCTTTCACGCCACGCCGCGCGTCGCCGGCGAGCTAGTGACGTTGGAGCTTGCGCCGGTGCAGACCGAGCTTGCCGCAGGCGTCATCGAGAGCACGCGCCTGCAGACCACCGTGCAGGGCCGGCTCGGGGAGTGGATCGCGATTGGCGACGTGCAGGTGCGCAGCCAGACGCGCGCCTCTGGGCTGCTGTCAGAGCAGGCACGCACGCAGGCGACCCAAGGCGGTGTCTGGCTGAAGGTCGAGGAAGTGCCGCCCGCCCGTTAAGCGGGCTGACGGTTACCGCGGCTTCTGGGCGCCGTAGGTTGCACGTCGCCACAGCGCCTCGATCGGACCTTGCCCGAAGCGGACGATCCATGCGCGGCTAACAGCAATCTGCACCAGCACGATTGCCAGCGCCAATAGCGCGAGCTGCGCCCGGCTGACACTCTCGCCCCATCCAAGACCCCAGCCTGACAGCAGCGCGCCCATCGCCACCGACTGCAGAAGATAGTTGGTCAGCGGCATGCGGCCAGCCGGTGCCAGCCAGCGGATCACCGCTGCCACGGCTGGCCTCCCGCGCAGCCGAACGAAGGCGGCCACATACAGACAGGCGACAGCGGTGCCAAAGAACTGCACCGCGTAGCCGGCCGCATTCGGCAGGCCCGGCTCTTGCACGACAGACGAAAACGTCAACCAGGCGCCGGCCGCGGCCACCGGCAGCGCCAGCACGCCAAGCACGGTGGCGGCGCGCCACAGCCGGCGGTAGCGCTGCGGACGCGCCAGCCAGCCAAGCCGCGCCGCCAGCATGCCAAGCAGGAACAAGCCGAGCACCTGAGGTAGCGCCAGCAGCAGCATTGACATCAGCACGTTGAAGAAATCCGCAGCCCGCTGCGGCAGCTGCTCAAGGTACGTGCCAGCCGCGTACGTGCCAAAGGCCTCCAGCACCTCGGGGGGAATACGGTCCGGCTGCTCCATTGCGTCACGCGCCGCCTCCACCACCGCGGCCGCGCCGACGGCGATTGCCGCCGCCAGCGCCCACATCAGCAGCGCAAGGCGCAGCAACCGCGCCGGCCGCTGCGCCAGCAGCGGCGCCAGCAGGAAACCACACAGCGCATAAAAGGTCAGGATGTCGCCGTAATACAGCAGCAGGCCATGCGCGATGCCAACCGCGAGTAGGAAACGCAAGCGCCGGCGGTAGGCCGCGAGCGCCTGCACGACAGAGGCCGCCGGCGCGGCCACTGCCGCGCGCCGCCGCAGCGCCTTGAACTGCAGCGCGGCGCCGAAGCCGAAAAGGAACGCGAAAATCGACAAGAACTTGCCGGCGACCAGTGTTCCGACCGCCAGATGGGTGGCGGCATCCAGCGCCGAGGGCAGCGCGAGAAAGTAGCCGAGCGGATCGCCGGCCCCCCAGACGAAGGACTGGATGTTGACCTGCAGGATGCCGAACAGCGC
>JANWXE010000005.1 GCA_025055385.1 Burkholderiaceae bacterium
GTACGACGCCGACGGCGGCGGCCGCGTCGACCTGACGCCGCAGGCAACGGACGAATTCGCGATCGAACCGGAACTGGCGATCAGCGATGACGGCCGTTTTGCCGCGGTGACGCGTCGCACGCCGGGCAAGGACCGCGTCGACGACGTCAGCATTGTGCTGTTCGATCTCGTCGCCGGCACAAGCCGCGTGCTGGCGGCGGCCGATGGCGTACAGTTTGGGGCCCTGCGCTTCTCGCCGGACGGCCGCTGGCTGGCAGCCGTACGCAGCCTGCGCTCGGTCAAAGGCGTGCGCGAGATCCTGTCGCTTATTGACGTCAGAACCGGTGCGATGCGCGATCTGGCCACGGCCTGGGACCGCTGGCCGGCACCGCAGGCCTGGAGCGCTGACGGCCGCACGTTGTACGTCATCGCAGACGACCAGGGCCACACGCCCGTGTTCGCCGTGGACCTTGCCAGCGATGCCGTAACGCGCATTAGCAGCGCCGCCGCCGGTGGCGCGCATGGCGACCTGATCCGGCTGGCCGACGGGCGGCTGGCCTGCATCCGTTCCACCCTCCTCGACGCACCGGAGTGCTACCTGCTCGCGCCGCAGCCTGACAGTGCACCGCAGCCGCTCGCGCGCCTGTCGGGCTTTGCGCCGGCCACATGGGCCGAGGCCGAGCGCTTCACGGTGCCATCGACCGACGGTGTGCCGGTGCAGAGCTGGATCGTCAAGCCGCGCGGCGCGCCCGGTCCACTGCCGACCCTGCTGTGGATCCACGGCGGACCGATCGGGATGAGCGCCGACGGCTGGCACTGGCGCTGGAATCCGCTGCTGATGGTCGCGGCCGGTTACGCGGTGGTGCAGCCGAATCCGCGCGGCTCCACCGGCTTCGGCCAGAAGTTCATCGACGGCATCTGGGGCAACGCCTGGGGCGCGCAGTGCTTCGAGGACATTATGGCCGTGGCCGACGCGCTGCAGCAGCGCGGCGACATCGACGGCCGCCGCATGATGGCCATGGGCGGCAGCTTCGGCGGCTACATGACGAACTGGATCGGGACGCAGACGGATCGCTTCCGTTGCCTGATCACGCACGCCAGCATCACGGGGCTGTCCACCTTCACCGGCGTGACCGACCACCCGGGCTGGTGGTACCTGGAGATGGGCGGCGAGAACCCGTATGCAAATCCGGAGGCCTTCGACCGCTACTCGCCCTGGCGCCATGTCAGCCGCTGGAAGACGCCGACCCTGATCATCCACGGCGAGCTCGACTACCGCTGCCCGATCGGCGAGGGGCTGATGCTGTTCGAAGCGCTGCAGTACCACGGCGTGCCAAGCGAACTGCTGGTGTTCCCGGACGAGAACCACTGGATCCTGAAGCCGCGCAACATCGTCGCCTGGTACACGCACGTCCTGCGGTTCCTCGGCGAGCACATGGACCCTGCATCCTGCTGAAGACAAGGCCATGCACGAACCCATCGACGCCGCCGCCGTCCGCGCGTATCTGCTCGACCTGCAGCAGCGCATCGTCGCGCGCTTCGAGGCGCTGGACGGCAAGCCGTTTGCGCGCGATGCCTGGCAGAAGCCGGAAGGTGCGGCCCTTGCCGGCGACGGCGTAACCTGCATCCTCGAAGACGGCGCGCTGCTGGAGCGCGGCGGCGTGGGCTTCTCGCATGTGCGCGGCGCGCAGCTGCCGCCGTCGGCTTCGGCGCAGCGCCCGCAGCTCGCCGGCCGGCCGTTCGAGGCGCTGGGCGTTTCGCTTGTCTTTCATCCGCGCAACCCCTACGTGCCGACCGTGCACATGAACGTGCGTTTCTTCGTTGCCCGCGACGCGCAGGCGGGCGACATCTGGTGGTTTGGCGGCGGCATGGATCTAACCCCCTTCTATCCGACCGAGGAAGACGCGCGTCATTTCCATGCCACCTGCAAGCGTGCGCTGGATCCGTTCGACGCGACGCTGTATCCGCGTTTCAAGCGCTGGTGCGACCAGTACTTTTTCCTCAAACACCGCCAGGAGCCACGCGGCATCGGCGGCATCTTCTTCGACGATTTCAATGAGCTTGGCTTCGCCAACAGCTTCGCGCTGACGCGCGCGGTCGGCGACGCCTTCCTGCCCGCCTACGAACCGATCGTCGCGCGCCACCGCGACCGGCCCTATGGCGAACGTGAGCGCGACTTCCAGGCCTACCGGCGCGGCCGCTACGTCGAATTCAATCTGGTGTATGACCGCGGCACCCTGTTCGGGCTGCAATCAGGTGGCCGCGCGGAGTCGATCCTGATGTCGCTGCCGCCAGTGGTGAAGTGGCGCTACGACTGGCAGCCGGCGCCCGGCACGCCGGAGGCGCGCCTGTACACGGACTTCCTGCCGGCACGTGACTGGGTGTAACGGTGGCGGCGATTGGATTGCTCGGTGGCAGTTTCGATCCGGTGCACGTCGGGCACCTGATGCTTGCGCGCGCTGCGCGCGACGGCCTGGATTTGGCGCAGCTGCGCTTCGTGCCCGCCGGGCAGCCGTGGCAAAAAGGGGCGCTCGTGGCATCCGCCGAGCATCGGCTGCGCATGCTGCAGCTCGCGATCGCCGGCGAGCCGCGCTTTTTCATCGACCGCATCGAGCTTGACCGGCCAGGTCCGAGTTACACGATCGACACGCTGCGCGCGCTGCGCGCGCAGCTTCCCGACACGCCGCTCGTGCTGGTGATTGGGGCAGATCAGATGCAGCGCTTCGATACCTGGCGCGAATGGCGCGAAATCCCGCGCTACGCGCACATCGCGGTGGCGCGGCGCAATGACGCGGTCCTGACGCTTACCTGGCCGCTGGCGGAGTTTTACAACGCCCACTGGGCGCCGCAGCTGCCGGCTGCGCTGGCCGGCAGCGTGCTTGACCTGCCGATGCCGCCGTCGGATGCCTCGGCCACAGAGATCCGCACGCTGCTGGCACAGCCGCCCTCAGGGGCCCGCGACGCACGCCTGGCGCAGCTGCTGCCGCCGGCAGTGCTGCACTATATTCGTGCGCACCACTTGTACAGCTGAGCGCATGGACATCCGCAGACTGCAGCGCGTCGTCGTCGAGGCCCTGGAAGACAACAAGGCGCAGAACATTAACGTCTTTAACACGAGCGGGCTTTCGGACATGTTTGACCGCGTCGTGGTCGCAACGGGCACATCCAACCGTCAGACGCGCGCGCTCGCCTATCACGTGGTGCAGAAGGTCAAGGAGGCTGGCGGCCGCGTGGTCAGCGTGGAGGGTGCCGAGGTTGGTGAATGGGTGCTGGTAGACCTGGGCGAAATTGTCGTGCACGTGATGCAGCCACAGGTGCGCGCGTATTACGCGCTGGAGGAGCTATGGGGCGCCAAACCGGTGGCGCTGAAACGGGCTGAACCGGCGGTCAAGCGCGTCGCGCGCAAGGCGGCGGGTACGGAAGCGGGTCAGGGCCGCAGCGCGAGCAAGACTGCGGCGCGGAAAAACGCAACGCGCAAGACGGCAAGCGCGCGCACCGGCAAGGCCCGCGCCAGCGGCGTCAGCAGGCGGCGCAGCGACGCCTGATCCACCTGCATGCACATCGCGATCGTCGCTGTCGGCCAGCGCCTGCCGCGTTGGGCCGAAGAGGCGGTGGCCGAATACCTGGGGCGCTTTCCCCCGCAACATCGCCCCCGCTTGATCGACGTACGCCCAGAGCCGCGTGACGGCCGCCCGCTCGCGCGCCTGCTGGCTGCCGAGGGGCAACGGCTGCGTGAGGCTATACCGCCTGGCCACGCCCTGGTTGCGCTCGACGAACGTGGGCGGGAATTCACCTCCGCGGCGTTGGCACAGCAGCTACAACGCTGGCGCGACGCAGCACAGCCCGTTGCGTTTGCGATCGGCGGGGCCGACGGTCTGGATAACGCCTTTAAACAGGCCGCCGCACTGCAGATGCGGCTGTCGGCGCTAACACTGCCACATGCATTGGCGCGCGTGCTATTGGTCGAGCAGTTATACCGGGCGGTCTGTATCCTGGCCGGCCATCCGTACCATCGCGGCTAAACCACGCGCCACCGAACCGATCCGACCATGGCTGACTTGTACCTTGCCTCGCACAGCCCGCGCCGGCGTGAACTGCTCAAGCAGATCGGGGTGAAATTCGAGCCGCTGATGCTGCGGCTTACCGCGCCGCGCGGTGCTGACGTCGACGAGGCGCAGTATCCTGGTGAGCCGGCAGCGGCCTACGTCGAACGTATCGCCCGCGAGAAAGCCCTTTTTGGCGCGCGTGTGTTGGCGGCGCGCTCACTGCCGCAGAAGCCGGTGCTGACCGCTGACACGGTTGTGATCGTCGATGGGGACGTGCTCGGCAAGCCGGCCAACGCCGCGGAAGCGGCAAGCTTCCTGCGCCGCTTGGCTGGCCGCACGCACGAGGTACGCACCGCGGTGGCGCTGGCGCTTGGCGGCGCTGCGCAGCCGCGGCTGCTGCTGGCCACCTCGGTGTCGCAGGTGACCTTTGCGCCGCTGTCGGACGCGCAGATCGCGCGCTATTGCGAAAGCGGCGAGCCATACGACAAAGCAGGCGGCTATGCGATCCAGGGACTGGCTGCGGTATTTGTCGCACACCTTGCTGGCAGCTACTCGGGCGTGATGGGGCTGCCGCTGTACGAGACCGCGCAGCTCCTGCGACAGGCCGGCGTGCCCGTGCTGTGAGCCGCTCGCTCGCGATGCATCACCTGTCAACCGCACGGCCTCGCTGCCGGCGAGGGAACCCCGCTGCCCGACGGCCATGGAAGACGTCCTGATCAACATCACACCGCAGGAGACCCGTGTGGCGGTGATTGCCGCCGGCGCGGTGCAGGAGCTGCACGTGGAGCGCACCGCTTCGCGCGGCCTCGTGGGCAACATCTACCTGGGCCGCGTGGTACGCGTGCTGCCGGGCATGCAGTCCGCATTTGTCGACATCGGACTAGAGCGGGCCGCGTTTTTGCACGTAGCGGACATCTGGGAGACGCGCCAGCACGGCGCGGAGAAGGCGCCGCCGATTGAAAAGCTAGTCCACGAGGGCGATGCGCTGCTGGTGCAGGTAATCAAGGATCCGATCGGCACCAAGGGCGCGCGCCTGTCGACCCAAATTTCGCTCGCCGGCCGGCTGCTCGTCTACCTGCCGCAGGATCCGCACATCGGCGTCTCGCAGCGCATCGAGGGAGAGGCCGAGCGCGCGCACCTGCGCGAGCTGCTGCAGCGGCTGGTGCCGGCCGACGAAACCGGCGGG
>JANWXE010000016.1 GCA_025055385.1 Burkholderiaceae bacterium
CAGGTAACGCGGATAGTGCGCGAGCTGCGCGGGCGGCGTCTCCACCAGAAAACGCTTCGGAAACAGGCGCGCCAACTGCTGTTCGACGTCGGCGACCGCCGCCGGAAACGCGCGCGCCGCCGCAAGCCTGCGCGGCAGCGCGGCGGCCTCCTGCACGATGACCGCCAGCAGGCGAGCAATCTCCTGCGCGATCAATCCGAGCCGGCCGCGCGCTTCCTGGCGACGCGCGGCAAAGCTCGCATTGTCTGTCGGCCACGGCTCGATCAGGCATGTGCGCTCGAGCGCCGCGTCGATCACCTGCTCGCGCAGTTCGTCGAAGCTGGGCAGGGCCGCAGCAAGCGCCGGCACCGTAGCCGCCTGCATCTGCACCGTCTGCAAGTGGCCGAGGTTCTTTTCGATGAATTTCACCTGCTCCTTTAATTGCAGCCGGAACAGACGCCGCAAGCCCCGCCGATGGGCCTCGCGCGCCTGCTCGCCATCGTCGAACAGATCAACTTCGCAGTGGTCGCCACGATCGACTAAGGCCGGAAAACCGATCAACACCTGTCCGTTGCGAGCGATCTCCAGCAGCTCCGGCAAAGGGCCGAAGTCCCAGTCCGTGATGTTCCCGTGCAGACCGGCCGCGGTACGTACGTCTTGATGGGCCAGTATGCGCAGCGCCGCCTGCGACTGCTCGCCAAGCTCAGCTCGCAGCGCCGCCAGATTGCGGCCCATCGCCAGCTGCCGCCCGTGTTCGTCGACAATCTTGAAATTCATCGTCAGGTGTGCCGGCAGCGTCTCCGGCCGGAAGTCGCCGGGTTGGCAGACCACGCCACGCTGCTCGCGCAGGTCAGCGATGATGGCCTCGATCAGCGGCCGCTGCGGTGCATCGAGCTCCGCGGCATGACGCTCGACGAAGGCAGCCGCATACTCGGGTAGCGGCACACAGTGCCGCCGCAGTTTCTGCGGCAGGCTTTTCAGCAGCAGGTGCACTTTTTCCTTGAGCATGCCAGGCACCAGCCAGTCGCAGCGCACGGCGTCCACCTGGTTGAGCGCCGCCAGTGGCACCGTCAGCGTGACGCCGTCGCGCGGGCTGCCGGGCTCGAAGTGATACGAAAGCGTCATCGTCACGCCCCGCATCTCCCAGTGTTTCGGAAAGAGCTCGGTCGTGACCCCGCGCGCATCGTGCCGCATCAACTCGTCGCGGCTCAGAAACAGCAGGCGCGGATTGTCCTGCTCGGCGCACCGGCGCCAGCGCTCGAACGCCGCGGCCGACGTAACCTCGGCCGGGATAAGCGCGTCATAGAAACGGAAGATCAACTCGTTGTCGACCAGCACACCGAGCCGCCGCGCCTTATGCTCAAGCTCACGGATCTCATGTACCAAACGCTGGTTGTGCGCAAAAAACGGTGCTTGCGTGTCGTATTCGCCCTCGACCAGTGCGGAGCGAATGAAGATCTCGCGTGCCAGCTTCGGGTCTTTCGAGCCGTACTCGACCCGCCGCTGGCCGTACACGACCAGCCCGTAGAGCGTGGCGCGTTCATACGCAACCACCTGCCCCGCTCGCCTGTCCCAGTGCGGGTCGCTCCAGGCGCGCCGCAGCAGATGGGCGCCGACGCGTTCTAACCACTGTGGCTCGATCGACGCCACGCAGCGGGCGAACAGCCGGGAGGTCTCCACTAGCTCGGCCGCCATCAGCCAGCGGCCGGCTCTCTTCGCAAGTGGTGAACCCGGCCAGACATGAAACTTAATCCCGCGCGCTCCCTGGTACGGCGGCTCGCGCGCATCGGCCTGCGGCACGCGGCAGCCGACGTTGCCAAGCAGGCCGGCCAGCAGTGCCACATGCACCTGCTCATACGTGGCCGGCGATGTATTTTGCCGCCAGCCCGCTTCGCTGGCCAATGCCGCGAGCTGATGATGCACCTCACGCCATTCGCGCACGCGTCGCGGCGACAAAAAGTTTGCCTTCAGGTCCTCGGTTAGCCTGCGGTTCGACTTCTTGTGCCGGAAGCGCTCCTCGACGAACTGCCACAGCTTCACGAAGGTCAGAAAGTCGCTGCGTTCGTCAGCGAGGCGACGGTGCGCCTGATCGGCCGCCTGCTGCGCGTGCAGCGGCCGCTCGCGCGGATCCTGCACCGACAGCGCCGCCGCGATAATCAGGACCTCCGTCAGCGCCTGCTGTTCGCGCGCCGCCAGCAACATGCGCCCAATGCGCGGATCCACCGGCAGCCGTGCGAGCTCGCGGCCAATGGGGGTCAGGGAACCGTCTTCGTCGATCGCATGGAGCTCCGCCAGCAGGTCATAGCCGTCGGCAATCGCGCGTCCCGGCGGCGGATCGACAAACGGAAAGTCCCGCACGTCGCCCAGGTTCAGCGCCTTCATACGCAGGATCACCGCCGCCAGCGACGAGCGCAGGATTTCCGGGTCGGTAAACCGGGGACGGCGTGCGAAATCCGCCTCGTCATAGAGCCGGATGCAGACGCCGGCAGCCACGCGCCCGCAGCGGCCGGCGCGTTGGTCGGCCGAGGCCTGCGAGATTGGCTCCACTTGTAACTGTTCGACCTTATTGCGGTACGAATAGCGCTTGACCCGCGCCAATCCGGTGTCGACCACGTACCGGATGCCGGGCACCGTCAGTGAGGTCTCCGCGACATTGGTCGCCAGCACGATGCGGCGTGCCCCGCTTGGCTGGAACACGCGTTCCTGTTCCTCCGCCGACTGACGCGCATACAGCGGCAGGATCTGCGTGCCTGGCGGGTGATGTTTGCGCAAGGCTTCGGCCGCCTCACGGATCTCGCGCTCGCCTGGGAGGAACACCAGAATGTCGCCCGGACCGCACCGCGCACATTCATCAACCGCCTCGACGATAGCGTCCATCAATGTGCGGTCGTCGGCATCGTCCTCGTCGCGCACCGGTCGCCACCGGATCTCGACTGGATACAAGCGACCGGAGACATGAATCACCGGCGCCGGCTGTCCGTTCACCGCGAAGTGGGCGGCGAAGCGCTCGGCGTCGATCGTGGCCGAGGTGATGATCAGCTTCAAATCCGGCCGGCGCGGCAGCAGTTGCTTCAGATAGCCGAGCAGAAAGTCGATGTTGAGGCTGCGCTCGTGTGCCTCATCGATGATGATCGTGTCGTAGGCCGCGAGCAGCGGATCGCCCTGTGTTTCCGCCAGCAGGATGCCGTCGGTCATCAGCTTGATCGCGGCACCGGGCCGCGTGCGGTCGGTAAAGCGCACCTTATAGCCAACTACCTCGCCTAGCGGCGTGCGCAGCTCCTGCGCGATGCGGCGAGCGACCGCAGCGGCGGCGATGCGGCGCGGCTGGGTATGCCCGATCATTTTCTGCCGTCCGCGGCCAAGCGCCAGACAAATCTTTGGCAGCTGCGTGGTTTTGCCGGAGCCCGTCTCGCCGCATACGATTACGACCGGATGCGCGGCGATTGCGCGCGCGATCTCCTCGCGCCGCGCCGTCACCGGCAACTCGGCGGGAAACTCAATTGAGGCGAAAGCCGCCGGCGCCCTCTCGGCGCACGACGGAGCAGGCAATGTGGACACAGTGCGCGGCGCGCGGTCCGCGGTTACGAAAAAGTGTCAAATATAATGCCCTGCATGAACGACGCCGACGCTCCGCTGCCGACGGCGCTCGCTTCTGCCTCACAGGCGCAATTTGTCGCCTGGCTGCGGGAGGTGGCGCCGTATGTGCACGCGCATCGCGGCAAGACCTTCGTGGTCGCTTTCGGCGGCGAACTGATCGAGGCCGGCCGGTTAAATGCCCTTGTACACGATCTGTCGCTGCTGCACGCGATGGGCATCCGGCTGGTGATCGTGCACGGCTCGCGCCCCCAAGTGCAGGCTCAGCTAGCGCTCAAAGGCGTGGAGGCGCGCTTTTCGCACGGTATGCGCATAACCGATGCCGCCGCGCTGGAATGCGCAAAAGAGGCTGCCGGTGAAATCCGCCTGGACATCGAGGCGGCGTTCTCGCAGGGTCTGCCCAACACCCCGATGGCGCACGCGCGCATCCGCGTGGTAAGTGGCAATTTCGTCACGGCCCGCCCGGTGGGCGTCGTCGACGGCGTGGACTTTCAGCACACCGGCGTGGTGCGCAAGGTCGACGTCGAGGCGATCCGGCAGGCGCTGGCGGCCGACACCATCGTGCTGGTGTCGCCGCTCGGTTTCTCTCCCACCGGCGAGGCGTTCAACTTGCGCATGGAGGACGCGGCCACGCGCATCGCGGCAGCGCTGAAAGCGGACAAGCTGATTTTGATCGCCGAGGGCGCCGGCATTCGCGATCGCAGCGGTCGCCTGCACGAGGAGCTGTCCGTCGCGCAGGCCGAGCGCCTGCTCGCCGACAATGAATTAGACGCCGCCTCAGCTTTCAACCTAGGCTTCCTGGTGCAAGCCTGCCGGCAGGGCGTCGGACGGGCGCATCTTATCCCGCTTGCCCTCGACGGTGCCATACTCGTCGAACTCTTCACGCACGATGGCGTCGGCACGATGATCTCGGCCGAAGATCTGGCGTCGATGCGCGAAGCCACCGCCGACGATGTCGGCGGATTGCTAAAGCTGCTGGCGCCGCTGGAGGCCGACGGCACGCTGGTGAAGCGCCCGCGCGAACTGATTGAGCGCGAGATTGACCATTTCACTGTGCTGGAGCACGACGGCGTGATCTACGGCTGCGCCGCGCTGTACCCGTTTCCGGAGGTGCAGATGGGCGAAATGGCGGCTCTTGCCGTGCATCCGGACTATCAAAACCACGGCGATGGCGAGCGGCTGCTCAAGCGCATCGAGGCGCGGGCGCGGGCGGCTGGACTGACGCGCTTATTCGTGCTGACGACGCGCACGGCGCACTGGTTTCTGAAGCGCGGTTTCGTGCCCGCGCGCGTCGAGGATTTGCCGCTGCAGCGGCAGCAGCTTTATAACTGGCAGCGTCGCTCACAGGTGCTGATCAAGACACTGTAGCGTGTCTACACCAGCAGCCTCGATGAAGGAATGTCATATGGCAAGAACTGTCAAATGCATCAAACTTGGCCGCGAGGCCGAAGGGCTCGATTTCCCGCCTGTTCCAGGGGAGCTCGGCAAGCGCATCTGGGAGAACGTCTCCAAGGAGGCGTGGCTGCAATGGCAGAAGCACCAGACCATGCTGGTCAATGAAAACCGCCTGAACCTCGCCGACGCGCGGGCGCGCAAATACCTGATGAGCCAGATGGAAAAGTACTTCTTCGGCGAAGGCGCGGATCAGCCGGCCGGTTACGTGCCGCCGAAATCCTGAGCCGGCTGCGGCCGCCGCAATTCGCAGATGCCCTCGCGTGTGCCGAGCAGCAGCACATCGGCGCGGCGCGCCGCAAAGATGCCGTTGGTCACGACGCCGGGAATCTGGTTGATGTGCCCCTCCAGCGCAACCGGATCGGTAATGCGCAAACCGTGCACGTCCAGGATCACGTTACCGTTGTCGGTGACGA
This sequence comes from Burkholderiaceae bacterium, assembly GCA_025055385.1. Taxonomy (GTDB): domain Bacteria; phylum Pseudomonadota; class Gammaproteobacteria; order Burkholderiales; family Burkholderiaceae_F; genus JAKANT01. The sequence goes on from JANWXE010000016.1 coordinate 5,442, forward strand.
AGCCTTCGCGCAGCTTCGGTACGCCGCCGAGTTTCGCGAGCTCGCGGGCCACAAAGGCACGGGCCATCGGGATCACCTCCACCGGCAGCGGGAAACGGCCCAGCACCTCGACGCGCTTGCTTTCGTCCGCGATGCACACGAAGGTACGCGCCACGGCGGCGACGATCTTCTCCCGCGTCAGCGCGCCACCACCGCCTTTGATCATCGAAAAGCTCGCGTCGATCTCATCGGCGCCATCGATGTAGACGGGGATTGCCTCCACCTCGTTTAAATCGATCACTGGAATGCCGATGGCTGCCAGCCTTCGCGTGCTGCGGTTGGAGGTGGAGACCGCAGCCGGCACGCGCACACCGGAAGCCGCCAGCGCATCGATAAAATGATCCACGGTGGAGCCGGTGCCCACCCCGAGCACTTCGCCGGCCGGAACGTAACGCACCGCCGCCGCCGCGACGGCGCGCTTCAAGTCGTCCTGGGCCACCGTGCTCACCGCCTCACCGCAGCGGCTGGCCAAGGGTGCGCGGCCCGGTAGCCTGTGCAAACCAGATGGCGCGTGGCCGGTGCTCGCACAACATCCGCATGCCGGGATCGGCGAACCGCACGGTCCGCGGACGAATTGCCAAATTACTGGTGAGTAGCATGCGACTGTCGTCCGCGCGGTCGACGATAAAGCCATGGCCAAGCGGCCGGTACACGACGTTGCCTTGCAGCCGCACCGGATCAGAGCCCAGCACGACCACGCCGCGCTGGAAGGAGCGGTGCACCACACAGTCAATCGCCACGCTAGGTGCCCCACCCGCGTTGTTGCGCCAGTGCAGCGGATAGCGGCCGGGTTGGTTAAATTGGCCCACCCGCCTAAATTCCACGCCAATGAACCGCCCCTGCGAGGCCCGGCCGGTGCACGACGCCGAAATCGCTGGCGCAATCAAGCAATGCGCGCCGATACTGCTGACCTCCGAGCGTTCGTCACCTTCAACAATTAGATCACGCGACAGCAGCGCCGCCTTGCCGATGGTGCCGGGCAGCGCCCCCTGCACCGGCGCGTTGCGACCCAGATGCCGATGCGCAAGGGGCCGATCCAGCGTCACGCGCTGCCGGTCACTCGAGAGGGCCGCCACGGTCCGTTCCTCTGCGAGCGGTAACTCGGCGCCACCGGAGGCGATCACAATGCGCTCACCGACACGCCAGTCCACCGCGGCGGCGAGCTTTAGCACCACGCCGCCAGGAAAAACGGAATCCGCCAGTACAGACCAGCCAATGCGCCGCTGGCCACACAGATCAATGGTGCCGCCGTCGACAGCAGCGAGAAACTTGGCACCGAGGTCGGAATACCGGCTGTTGGCAATCGAGTCGCGCAGCGTGATTGTCAACCGATGTGTGTGCGGCCGGTCAGGATCGCCCGCACGGATAACGCCGCCGGCAGCGGCCAGCATCCACCCCGTGCGGATCCGCAAGTCGCGCGCATCAAAATGCAACGCGCCATGCACCTCGATCGCAGCCACGTCAAGATCGATATCTACGAGCAGCATGTGCCCTGCCGGCACATGAACGATATCGTCGGGGCCGGGCAGCCGGCCTTGCCAGGTGCGCGGATCTGACCAGCGCAACGGCTCGACGCCGCTATCAGCCCGCGGCAAAACCGCCCCGCCGAGCGACTGAAATCCGAGAAATCCCATCGACGGCCCACGGCGACCGGCAACCCGACTTCCGGTGCGCCCTGAAAGGATAGGTCAGAAAGGTTACGGAAGCGTCTTAACACGTCAACCACGCGCTTAAGACCACACTGAACGGATGACGGGGCTGCAGCCATCGCCGCGGCCCCCTCCCAGACGCCATCAACGACGAAGCGGCGGCAGGTCGGTGCAGACGCCCTCGGCTGCCTCAGCGGCCATCCCGATGCTCTCGGCCAGCGTCGGGTGCGGGTGGATCGTCTTGCCGATGTCAACCGCGTCGGCTCCCATCTCGATGGCTAGCGCGATCTCCCCAATGAGCTCACCGGCGTGGGTGCCGACGATGCCGCCGCCGACGATGCGATGCGTCTCTTCGTCAAACAGCAGCTTGGTGAATCCCTCCTCGCGGCCGTTGGCGATCGCGCGGCCGGAGGCGCTCCAGGGAAAATAGCCGCGCTTCAGGCGCCGGCCCGCCGTTTTCGCTTCTTCCTCCGTGATGCCGACCCAGGCGATCTCCGGGTCGGTGTACGCCACCGACGGAATCACACGCGCATCGAAATGCGACTTCAGGCCG
>JANWXE010000026.1 GCA_025055385.1 Burkholderiaceae bacterium
CGGCGACATCGAGGGCGAGTTCGACATCACGCGCATGATGCAGGAGGTCCCGGATATCGAGGACCTGCTGGAGACGGAGGACGACGCGCCCATTATCCGCATGATCAACGCCCTGCTGACGCAGGCGGCGCGCGACGGCGCCAGCGACATCCATATCGAGCCGTACGAGACCTACTCGCTCGTGCGTTTCCGCATCGACGGCACGCTGCGCGACATCGTGCGGCCGAAGCGCGCGCTGCATGCCGCACTGGTGTCGCGCATCAAAATCATGGCGCAGCTGGATATCGCCGAGAAACGGCTACCGCAAGACGGCCGCATCACGCTCCGCGTCGGTGGCCGTGCGGTGGACGTACGCGTCTCTACGCTGCCCACCGGCCATGGCGAGCGCGTGGTACTACGGCTGCTCGAGAAAGACTTGTCGCGGCTGAGGCTTGAAAACCTCGGCATGAGCGACCGCACTTTGAAGAAGTTCGACGAGCTCATCCATCAGCCGCACGGCATTATTCTGGTTACCGGCCCGACCGGCTCCGGCAAGACCACCACGCTGTATGCGGCGATCCGCCGCCTCGATCACGCCACCACCAATATCATGACGGTGGAGGATCCGATCGAGTACGACTTGGAGGGAATTGCGCAGACGCAAGTCAACCCGAAGATCGACCTGGATTTCGCGCGCGCTCTGCGAGCGATTTTGCGGCAGGACCCGGATGTGGTGATGATTGGCGAGATCCGCGATCTGGAAACCGCGCAGATCGCAGTGCAGGCCTCGCTCACCGGCCACCTGGTACTGGCTACGCTGCACACCAACGATGCGGCGAGTGCAGTCACGCGCCTAATCGACATGGGCATCGAGCCGTTTCTGCTGTCCTCCTCGCTGCTGGGTGTGCTGGCGCAGCGGCTGGTGCGCAAGCTGTGCCCGCATTGCAAGCAGCCGGAGACCACCGGCCAGGGCTTTCGCGCGGTGGGCTGCGCCCAGTGCGGACAGACGGGGTACGTCGGCCGCACCGGCATCTACGAGCTGCTGACGGTGGACGACGAGCTGCGGCTGCTGATCCACAACGCCGCCAACGACACCGACATCCGCAAGTACGCGGAGAGAATCGGCATGGTGCCGATGCGCTCGGATGCGTTGCGCTGGGTGGCCGCCGGCATCACCTCGATGGAGGAGGTGCTGCGCGTGACCCGCGAATAGGAGCGCCGCCGGTATGAGCGCGCCGGTCGGGGTACCGATCGCCCGCCGCGGCCAGGCCGCGCGCGGCGCCCGCTGAGCGATGGCCGCCTTCCGTTACGCCGCCGCCGACAGCGCGGGCAAGGAAGTCTCCGGGGTGCTGGAGGCCGACAGCGCGCGCGCCGCGCGCCAGATGCTGCGCGGGCGCAACCTGATCCCGCTGACGGTGGAGCCGGTCGTCAGCGAGGCGCAGCGCGCCGCGCTGTCGCTGTCGGTCGGTCGCCGCCTGTCGCAGACCGAGCTGGCGGTGCTCACGCGCCAGCTGGCCAGCCTGTTGGGCGCCGCGCTGCCGGTGGCCGATGCGCTGACCGTGATGGTCGAGCAATCTGAAAAGCAATCGGTGCGCGAGCTAATGGCGGCGATTCGCACCGACGTGCTCGGCGGTGCTTCGCTGTCCAGGGCATTGGCGCGCCACCCGCGCCAGTTCCCGGATCTTTACCGCGCGCTGATCGCCGCGGGCGAGGAGTCGGGCAAGCTCAGCGCCGTGCTGGCGAGCCTGGCCGATTATGTGGAGGAGCGCGCCCGCCTGCAGCAGAAGATCACGCTTGCCTTTGTCTATCCAGCGATCGTCACCGTGGTCGCACTCGCGGTGGTGATTGGTCTGCTCACCTACGTGGTGCCGCAGGTGGTTCAGGTGTTCGCCCAGACCCGTCAGTCGCTGCCGTTTCTTACGCAGGCGCTGATTGCCACCTCCGATTTCGTGCGCCACTACGGCTGGATCTTCGCCGCCGCCCTTGCGTTGATGCTGTTTGTCGTCGCGCGGGCGCTGCGTATCCCGGCTGTACGCCTGCACTGGCACACGCGGCTGTTGACTCTGCCGGTGGTGGGCGCGCTCAGCCGCGCGCTAAATACCGCGCGCTTTGCTTCTACACTTTCGATTCTGGTCGGCAGCGGCGTGCCGATGCTGCGCGCGCTGCAGGCCGCCGGCGAGACCGTCACCAATCTCGCGCTGCGCGGCCGCGTGCTGGATGCGGCTGCCCGCGTGCGCGAGGGCTTCTCGCTCGCCAAGGCGCTGCGCGCCGATGCCGACGACAGCCAGCGCGCCGGCGCGAGCAAGCTGTTCCCGCCGGTGCTGATCCACCTGATCGCCTCCGGGGAGGCGACCGGCAAACTGCCCGAGATGCTGGCGCGCGCCGCCGACATCCACGCGCGCGAGGCGGAGCGGCGCGCGCTGTTTTTTACCTCGCTGCTGGAGCCGGCCCTGATCCTGACCATGGGCGTGGTGGTGATGCTGATCGTGCT
>JANWXE010000070.1 GCA_025055385.1 Burkholderiaceae bacterium
GCCCTCCAGCGCGCGCGCCACCGCGATCCACACGCGCCGATCGTCCTTGGCCACGACGATCAGCAGCCCGTCGCCCACGCCCGCGCGGCCGATCTTCCAGGCTTCGCCGAGGCGCTGCGCGAAATCCGCGATCGGCTCCGGAGCGGTACTGCCGACCATCACGATCGCGATCTGGCTGCCGGGCGCCGCCTCGAAGGCGGAAAGTTTGGCCTCCAGCGCCTCGCGCTCGCGCGCCGACAGCGTGCCGGTGGTGTCGGTGACACGCGCCGGCGGCGGCACCGCCAGCAGCCCGTCGGCGCCGCGCGGATCCGCCGCCCACGCCGCCAGCGCGATGACGCCGGCCGCCAGGGCGGCGAGCCATCGGCCGGCCGCCGACGGCCGACGGCCGTCGATCATTTCTTCCCGCTGCCGAAATCGACCGTCGGCGCCTTCATCACGGCCTCGTTTTCGACCGCGAACTGCGCCTTTTCCTTGTAGCCGAACACCATGGCAGTAATGTTCTGCGGGATCTGCCGCACGTAGGTGTTGTAGTCCTGCACGGCCTTAATGTAGCGGTTGCGCGCCACCGCGATGCGGTTTTCCGTGCCTTCGAGCTGCGTGCGCAGGTCCTGGAAGGCCTGGTTCGCCTTCAGGTTCGGATAGTTCTCCACCACCACCAGCAGGCGCGCCAGCGCCGAGGACAGCTCGCCCTGCGCCTGCTGGAAGCGCGCCAGCGCGGCGGGATCGTTGATCAGCTCCGGCGTGGCCTGAATCGAGGTGGCTTTAGCGCGCGCCTCCACCACGCGGGTGAGCGTCTCCTGCTCGAAGTTCGCCTCGCCCTTCACCGTATTGACGATGTTGGGGATCAGATCGGCGCGCCGCTGGTACTGCGACAGCACCTCGGCCCAGGCCGCCTTCACCGCCTCGTCGCGGCGCTGGATCTCGTTGTAGCCGCAGCCGGCCAGCGGCACGGCGACGGCGCATGCGAGCCACAGACGCAAGATCGTTCTTCTCATCGAAGCCTCCACGCGTGACGAAACGGTTAAGCCGGGCCGCGCGCGCTTCGCGCTCAGCCCTGGCGCTGCAGGCGGCGCGCCAGCGCCTCCTCGTAGTCGTGCCAGGCGCGCGCCGCCGTCACAGGACGCCCGCTTGCCTCGAGCTTGAGCGCGAGCACGCGCAGCCGGCGGCCGGCGTCACCCGCCGCCGCGTCGACGTCGCGCTGCACAGCCGCCAGCAGCGCGCCGATCTCGGCCACCGCCTCCAGTTCCGGCGGCAAGAAGCCCGCGTTCCTCAGCAGCCGGTATGCGATGCGCAGCTCCTCTGGCACAAGCGGATCGTCCTCTAGCGCCAGCGGCTTGCCCGCGCCCGGCAAATTGTCAAAGTCGCCGCGTGCGATCGCCTCCGCGATGCGCCGCTCGGCCAGCGCAGTCCAAACCGACAACTCTTCCATGCCGCGATGCTAACGCGGGCAGCAGGCGCCCGTAGAATCCGCCGCCATGCAGGCGCGCACGAGCCATGACATCCGCCGGGCGCTCGCCCAATTTGCCACCGGCGTGACTGTGGTCACGACGCGTGCGGCTGACGGTACGCCCGTTGGGCTCACCGTAAATTCATTTGCATCGGTATCGCTGCAGCCTCCACTGGTCCTGTGGAGCTTAGCGTGCAGCGCGCAAAGCTTTGATGCCTTTCGCGCCTGCGAGCGTTACCTGATCCATGTGCTGGCGGTCGATCAGCTGGAGGTCGCCGCCGTGTTTGCCACCCGCGGCGCGGACAAGTTCGGCGCCGCACGCTGGCGCAACAATGACTCGGGGCTGCCGCTACTGGAAGGGTGCGTGGCCTGGTTTGAATGCGGCAACCGCAGCCAGTATCCCGAGGGTGATCATTTGATCCTGGTCGGACGGGTGGAGTCGTTCGCCGTCGCCGGCGGCGCGCCCCTTATCTTTCACGACAGCCGCTACGTGCAGTATCTGCAGGAGGCGCCGCTGCCGCGCGCCTTGCGCTCGCCGTGGACATGAACAGGTGGGACCTCTCGTTGGCGGTGGCGCCAAAACAGCCGGTGTTTCCCGTCGACACGACGCTGGCTTTTCACTTCCGCGGCAAAATCGCGCCCGGCTGTCCGGTGAACGTCTCTGCGCTGGCGCTGTCGCCGCACACTGGCAGCCATAGCGATGCCCTACTGCTCCACGACGACGCGGGCGCCTCGTTCGGGCACCTGCCGCTTCAGCCCCACCCCGGCCCCTGCCGCGTGCTGCTTGTCACCGGCGCGCGACCGCTCGTCGAGCCTCACCATGTGCTTGTGCGGCTGCCCGGCACCCCGCAGCGTGCTGCTGCGCCTCGACGAGCACTTACCGGAAGCCTGGGATCCGCAGTTCGCCGCCGTTGTGGCGCAGACGGTTAAGCTGCTGAACGCGCACGCAATAAGCCTTATCGGCATCGACATGCCCTCGCTCGATTCGGCGCAGAGCAAGACACGCGACCCGCACCGACGCGTGTGCGCGCATAACATGACAATCCTGAAGGGGCTGAGCTGGAAGGAGGTACAAGAAGGCAACGACGAGCCGCTCGCACTGCCCTTAGAGCGTATCGGGCTGGGTGCTAGCCCAGCGCGGGCAGTGCTGTGCGCGCCGGTCGCCCCTGACCGGCGCGGTGGCTACGACGTTGGACTGGCCGCATCCCTATGACACGCGACGACTGTCTCGAGCTGGATCGTAAGGATCCGCTTGCCGCCCAGCGCGCGGCCTTTGCGCTGCCGGAAGACGTCGTTTACCTCGACGGCAACTCGCTCGGCGCGCTGCCGCGTGCCACGTTGCCGCGCTTGCAGCGTGTGGTTGAGTACGAGTGGGGACAACGGCTAATCCGCGCCTGGAATGAGGCAGCTTGGATCGAGCTGCCGCGCCGTGTCGGCGCAAAGATCGCGCGCCTCATCGGCGCCTCGCCGCACGAGGTAATCTGCGCCGATTCGACGTCGGTGAACCTGTTCAAGGTGCTGGCGGCGGCGCTGAAGCTGCAGACGGCGCGACCACAGGTGTCGATGCGTGAGCGGCGCGTGATCCTGTCGGAGCGCGACAACTTTCCGACCGACCTGTACGTCGTGCAGGGGCTCACCGACTGGCTCGGCGCGCGCTACGAGCTGCGCTTGGTGGGCTTCAACGAGGTGACCGCTGCAATCGACGAGTCAGTGGCTGTCGTGCTGCTTACGCATATCAACTTCCGCACCGGCGCCAAACACTCGCTGAGCTCGATTACCTACCGCGCGCAGCAGGCCGGGGCGCTGGCGATCTGGGATCTCGCCGATTCGGCCGGGGTCGTGCCGGTCGATCTGAACGCCGCACACGTGGATTTTGCCGTCGGCTGCGGCTACAAGTATTTGAACGGCGGCCCGGGTGCTCCCGCCTTCCTGTACGTGGCCGACCGGCATCAGAAGGCCTTCGCCAACGAGCGCTTCGCGCAGCCGCTGGCGGGCTGGCTTGGCCACCGTGCGCCGTTCGACTTTGCAGCCGACTACGAGCCGGCCGCCGGTATTGACCGCTTCGCGGTTGGCACACCACCCATTCTGGCGCTGGCGGCGCTGGAGTGTGGCGTGGACACGGTGCTCGCCGCCGGCATCGACGCGCTGCGGGCAAAGTCGGTCCAACTGACCGAACTGTTCATTCGCCTGGTGGAAGAACGCTGCGACGGGCTCGGCCTGCAGCTCCTCTCCCCGCGCGATGCCGCGTACCGCGGCAGCCAGGTCTGCTACGCGCATCCGCACGCTTGGTCGGTCATGCAGGCGCTGATCGCGCGCGGCGTGATCGGCGATTTCCGCGCGCCGGACATCTTGCGCTTTGGCTTCGCCCCGCTTTACGTGCGCTTCGCCGACGTCTGGGATGCCGTGGAGGCACTGCGAGAAGTACTTGCTACCGGCGCGTGGGATCGCCCCGAGTTCCACCCGCGCCGCCTGGTGACATGAGCGAGCCATTTGGCCGGCGCGCGCCGGCACCCGCAGCAAGCGGGAGGGCGGCTTGACCTCCGGGGACTTCCTGCAGCTGGATGCAATCCTGAGAACGCGCAGCATCCGCGCTTGCGCGATCCGAACGAATGGCTGTTCGTTAGCCAGCACCAGACCAGTGAGATTTGGATGAAGCTGGTATGAACCGAGCTGCGCGGCGCGCGCGCGGCGGTGGCGGCCGACGAGCTGCCGCCGGCGTTCAAGAGACTGGCGCGCGTATTGCGCTTCTTGCAGCAGCGGGTCCACCCCTGGGACGTGCTTGCCACGCTGACGCCCTCGGAGTACAGCGCGATCCGGCCTTCTTCGGAGTCCATTTCCGGCTTTCAACCCTGGCAAGACCGCGAGATCGAATCCCGTCTCGGCAATAAAAATCCCGCGATGCTTAAGCTACACGCATACCGCGCCGATATCCATGCCAGGCTGCAGCAGGCGCTCGCCGCGCCGTCGCTGTACGACGAGGCGCCAGCCGCCCCGCTTCGACCCATTGGTTGAAGCCGCTTGGCTGGCCGTTTGCCGGGCGCTGCGGCAGCACTGGGAGCTGCACGAATTGGCGGAGGAACTGGTCGATCTGGAAGAGGCGTTCCGGCAATGGCGCTTCCGGCACATGACGACGGTGGAGCGCGTCATCGGCTTTAAGCGCGGCACCGGCGGCACCAGCGAGGTGGCCTACTTGCGGCGCATGCTGGACGTGGTGCTGTTTCCGGAACTGTGGAAGGTGCGCACGGACCTGTGAGCGCGGCCCCGCGGCTGCCAGCCGCAACCCGCGGCGCACGCAGCGCAACGCAACGGAGGACGGAGCCAGGCCATGACCTTCATCAAGCCCTACATTATCCGCTTATCGCACTGCGACCCGACCGGGTACGTCTTCTACCCGCACTACTTTCACATCTTCAATGCCCTGGTAGAAGATTGGTTCTACGAGGGTCTAGAGATCGCTTTCGACAAGCTACTGATGGAGCGGCATCTGGCGCTGCCGAGCGTGAAATTGGAGACCACTTTCCTGAAGCCGACCCGGATGGGCGAGACCGTCGACTTCTGGCTCACGGTCACGCACCTGGGGCGCAGCTCGATCCGCTTTACGATGGGTGTCGACAAGGACGGCGACAGCCGCGTGCGGATGCACCGCGTGGTGGTCTGCGTCGATCAGCGTACCGGCAAGGCCGTGCCGGTGCCTAACGATCTGCGCGAAAAGATCCAGGCTTTCATGCTCGGCTGACTGCGCGCTCTGCCGCCTGCACTACTGTGGCTGGCCGCCGCGCGCGCGCAATCTCCTGCTCATAAGCCGTTAAAAACGCACGCGCATAGGCCTCATCCAGGCCGCCCGCACCGGCGGTGAGCTCCTGCAATGCAGCGAGGTACTGCTCCCACAGGGCTGCCTTGCGACGGGCCGGAAAGAGCGCATGTAAGAAGCCGCGTGAGCCGGCCTTCTTCTCGAGCAGTGCGGGATCGATGCGGGCAAACAGTTCACGCATAGCTGCCCGCATCGCAAACATCGTCGCTCGCGCATGGGCCTCCAGCTCAGCTGCGCTTTCTTCAATGGCTTGCGGACCCGAAAGAAAGGTTGGCAACGGAGGCTTTACCAACGCCGCCAGTGCGCGTGCATCGTCAAGGGCAAATTTCAGCGGGTTGTTGTTCCGACTGCGAACAGGCGGCGACGCCGCCTCGCTATCGCGCCGCACCAACATGGACAGCCCCAGTTGCCGGCGCAGCGCGGCCACGGCCCCGCGCAAGACGGCGCCGATCGTCCGCATCGTGTCCGCGTGCAGGCCGTGCGGAAGCTCGATCTGCACATTAGCCCCCTCCTGAAAAGCCTCCCATAGCTGCTGCGCAGTTGCCGGCGGACCATCGGTGGCCGCCCACGTCGCCCGATCGGAGACGATGCGAGTCCGCTCGTCGGCCTCGGGCCGCTCCTCCCATGGGACATCCTCCTCCGCGAGCGCCGGCTGCGAATCGCCAATCTCCACCCCCACCACATAGTGAGCGATGCCCAGCCGGTCACCCGGGTTCAGCTCCACGCGCTCGCCCGCCCGAAGTACGTGACCGTTGACGGTGACCGGGTTCGGGCTGCCCATGTCCTCGATGAAGAACTTGCCGTCGGCGAAGCTCACGTGGGCGTGGAAGCGCGACACCGTGCGCTTCGGATCCGGCAGACGCAGCCGCGCGCTGTCGGCACGCCCAATCAGACCGCCACTGGCATCGAAGCGTGCGACCAGCGGCGTAACATCAGATCCGTCGCCAGAAGACAACACGCGCAGCACCAGTTCCACCGTCGCCTCCCCGCTTCGCTACTGCTGCATCGGTCGCAGCCTTGGCGCAAACAGCCCGTTGGGCTTTCAGTCTAGCGGGGGCCGGCCGCAACGGTTCGTCCTCAGCGCCACCGGGCCGCCTGCCAGGGCGACAGCTTATGAACGTCGCTGCGCCCGCGGTTGGCCCGTCGGCCAACTTTCTAGGCTCGTTTTGAGACGGCACAGGCGCGCGCTGCACATCATCGCCAGCATGTGCGATGCAAACGGGGGCGAGCCGCTTACCGGACCCAACAGCACAGGTTTTACAACCTTAACCCGGCGTTATGCGCTGCCGCCAAGAACCGCTTAGCGCCCCCGTCCTGACCCCGTCAGCGCCTTTGGATAGCGCTTCCTGCCAGTTCTGCCACTGGCCATCGCTGCGCCGCCGATCCACCAGCCCAACGACGCTTGCGTTCCGCCCTGCAGTGGCGCGGCTTTGGCTAAACGCGGAGACGGTGTGCCGCTAGCTCCTTACCAGGCCGAGCCGCTCCATCAAGGCGCGCTCGCGGGCAAACGTCTGGCGCGCGTACTCGGCGTACTCGGCACTGCTCTTGTACCAGAGCTCCTGGTCGTAGCGCTCCAGCGTCTCCAGGTGCTTCGGATCCTCCAGCCCTTTTTTGAAGGCATCGTGCAGGATCTTCACTACAGCGGGATCTACGCCCTTGGAGGTTCCCAGCCCGTATGGCGAAGTGGCGACAATGTTGTACCCGAGCTCCTTGAGCGTTGGCACGTTTGGGAAGCGCTTGCTGCGCCGCTCGCCCCAGGTGACCAGCAGCCGCAGCTTGCCCGCCTCCACATGCGGCGCCCAGCCGGTGGCATCGGTGCCGGCCATCACTTGCCCGGACAGCAAAGCCGTCATCAGGTCAGCATTGCCCTTGTACGGGATGTGATTGAACTTCAGGCCGTGCGCGAGCGCCAGTTCCTCCATCATCAGGTGCGGACTGGTGCCGGTACCGGTGGAGCCGTAGTCGAGCTTGCCCGGATTGGCGCGCGCCCATTCGATCAGTTCGTTGAAGGTTTTAAACGGCGAGTTGGCCGGCACGACCAGCCCAAACATATAACCGCTGACGCCAATCACGTATTCGACGTCGGCGATCGGATCCCACGCCACTTTCTGCATGTACGGGATACGGAACGCGCCCAGCGGGATCTGCGACACCAGATGCCCGTCGCCGCGGTTGGCCTTCAGCGCGACGATGCCCAGCGTGCCGCCC
>JANWXE010000073.1 GCA_025055385.1 Burkholderiaceae bacterium
TCGCCGTACAGGGTGGGCAGCGTGCTGACGCGGAAGTCGATCGCGCGCTGTCCCGACAGCGCCAGCTTCATGCGGCCGTCCTGCGGTACGCGCTTCTCGGCGATGTCCAGTTTCGAGATCACCTTGATGCGGGTGACCAGCCGCTCCTTGATCGCGAGCGGCGGCTGTGCCACCTCACGCAGCACGCCATCGACGCGGAAGCGGATGCGGTAGAACTTTTCGTACGGTTCGAAATGCAGGTCGGATGCGCCCTCGGTGATCGCATCCAGCAGCAGCTTCTGCAGGAAACGCACGACCGGCGCATCGTCGACCTCGACCTGCGTATCGTCGGCCTGCGTCTGCGTGTCGGGGCTCTCCGCCAGCAGTTCGTCCATGCTGACGTCGTCGCCGACGATCGCCTCGAGCGATTGCGCCACCGACTGCGCGGCGTTGTCCACCAGCCGCACCAGTTTGTCGTGCTCGACCACGACGACGTCCAGCTGCAGCTGCGTGTGGAAGCGGATCTGGTCGAGCGCCTGGAAATTGGTCGGATCGGAGACCGCGATCGCCAGCCGATTGCCGCGCTTTTTCAGCGCCAGCACCCGCAGCGAGCCCACCAACTTTTTGTCGATCAGATCCTTCGGCAGTTGGTCGGTGTCGATCGCGTTCAGGTCGAGCAGCGGGTGGCCGAATGTCTCGGCGGCGAACTTGGCGATCTGGGCCGCGCTCAGGCCGAGCGAGTCGCCGACGGCCACCAGTTCGTCGATGAACTGCGTGTTGCTCTGCGCCGCCTTGCGGGCGAGCGATTCGGCGCGGTCGGGCCGCAGCCTGCCCTGCTGGACGAGTGCGCGCGCTAGACCGGTGAGGGCTCCGGCGGCTGCTGATGGGCCCTGCGTGACAGCCGACATGACCAGGTTCGCGGGAAATAAACGGCCGGCTACGTTATAGAGGCCGTCCGCTTCAGAGAAGCGCGAAGATAGTGCCGATAAGCCCCGGATTTGTAAAGCTGACTAGCCCAAAGCCGGGCAGCCGTTCGGTCAGGGCGGGGATGGCGGAAACGGTTGGTCGGGGTGAGAGGATTTGAACCTCCGACTCCTGCGTCCCGAACGCAGTACTCTACCAGGCTGAGCTACACCCCGAATCAGGCACGCTGCTTTTGGCCTCAGCGATCGCGCTCGATCGCCAGACCGCACAATTGTAGCAACGATTCACGAAACGCCGAGGCAGGCAGCGCCTGCGCGGCGCGCCTGGCGGCCTGCGCTTCCTCGGCTGCGCGGGCGCGCGAGTATTCCAGGGCACCGGTGTCCCGGATCACGTGCGCGATCTCGGCGAAATCTCCACCGCCATCGCGGATCGCCTGCTCGATCGTTCCGCGCTGCGCCGGCGTCGCCCGGCGCAGCGCATAGATGAGCGGCAGCGTGACCTTGCCCTCGCGCAGATCGTCGCCCAGCCGTTTGCCGATGTCTTGCACCTGGCCGGAGTAGTCGAGGATGTCGTCCACGATCTGGAACGCGGTGCCGATGGCGGCGCCGTAGCGGCGGCATGCCTCCTCGACCGGCGGCGCGGCACCGGCGATCACGGCGCCGACCACGGCAGCCGCCTCGAAGAGGGTCGCGGTCTTGCGCTCCACGACGCCGAGGTAACGGGCTTCGTCGACCGTCGGATCATGGATGTTCAGCAGCTGCAGCACCTCGCCCTCGGCGATGCGGTTGGTGGCATCCGCCAGGACCGCCATCACGCGCATGCTGCCCCCCTCCACCATCATCTGGAAGGCACGCGAGTACAGGAAGTCTCCGACCAGGACGCTCGCGGCGTTGCCGAAGATGGAGTTGGCGGTCGGGCGCCCGCGCCGCAGATCCGATTCGTCCACCACGTCGTCGTGTAGCAACGTCGCCGTGTGTATGAATTCGATCACCGCCGCCAACAGGTGCGGCAGCGGCCCCTGCGCACCGAGCGCGCGCGCCACCAGGAGCAACACCGCGGGCCGCAGCCGCTTGCCGCCCGCCCCGACGATGTAATCGGCGATCGTCCGGATGAGAGCGACGTCCGAATCGAGGCGCTGCCGGATCAGCGCATCGAGCGCGCGCATGTCCTCGTCGATCGGCGCCAGCACGTGTGCGGCCGCGCGCGGCGTGGCCAGCGCGGCGGTCGCGGGGGCGGCGAGGGGCGCGGTCATGCGGGCGCTGGGCTCCGACGGTGTGCGCATTATAGGTGGCGGGCGCGGGGCGGCCGGCGCGTTTGACGGCCGAGAACCGAGACTGCGATAATGAGCAGCTCTCTAGGTTGCATTCCGAACGTTCGACATTCGAGCGTTAAGACGGCGTGCACGCGTCGACGGCGGTCGGAGGAGGGCGGCGAACATGTACGCGGTGATCAAAACGGGCGGCAAACAGTACCGGGTCGCGCCTGGCGACCGCCTGCGCGTGGAATCGATCGCGGCCGAGGTCGGTAGCGTTGTGACCTTGACCGACGTGTTGGCGGTCGGCGATGGCCAGACGCTGCGGGTCGGTCATCCCCGCGTTCCGGGCGCGTCGGTGAAGGCGACCGTGCTCGCGCACGGCCGCGGTGAGAAAGTGCGGATCTTCAAGCTGAAGCGCCGCAAGCATTACCAGAAGCGTGCCGGTCACCGGCAGAACTTCACGGAACTGCGTATCGACGCGATTGGTTGAGGAAAGACGGCCATGGCACACAAAAAGGCGGGCGGGTCCTCGCGCAACGGGCGCGATTCGGAGTCCAAACGGCTGGGCGTCAAGGTCTTTGGCGGCGAGACAATCCAGGCCGGCGGCATCATCGTGCGCCAGCGCGGCACCAAGTTTCATCCGGGCGACAATGTCGGCGTCGGGCGCGATCACACCCTGTATGCGCGGGTCACCGGCAAGGTGGTCTTCGCAACGCGCGGGCCGCGCAACCGCCAGACCGTCGCCGTGGTCCCGATCGGCTGAGCCGATCCCACGAGGCATTCCGAGCCCTGCCGCTGGCAGGGCTTATTGTTTCTGCAGCCCGTTCATGAAATTCGTCGACGAGGCGCGTATCGAAGTCATCGCCGGCCGCGGTGGCGACGGCTGTGCCTCCTTTCGCCGCGAGAAGTTCGTTCCAAAAGGCGGACCGGACGGCGGCGATGGCGGGCGCGGCGGCGACGTGATCGCCGTAGCCGATCGCAACGTCAACACGCTGGTCGAGTATCGCTATGCGCGCCGCCACCGCGCGCAAAACGGCGCGCCCGGCCGCGGCTCCGACCGCTATGGCGCGGCCGGGGCCGACGTGGTGCTGCGCATGCCCGTGGGCACGATGATCTATGACGAGGAGACCGGCGCCCTGCTGGCCGACCTGGCCCGCGATGGCCAGCGCGTCGTCCTCGCGCGCGGCGGAGCCGGCGGGCTCGGCAATCTCCACTTCAAGTCGAGCACCAACCGGGCGCCGCGCCAGCGCACGCTGGGCGAGCCGGGCGAACATCGCTGGCTGAAACTGGAGCTGAAGGTGCTGGCCGACGTCGGCCTGCTCGGGATGCCGAATGCCGGCAAGTCGACGCTGATCGCGGCCGTGTCGAACGCGCGGCCGAAGGTGGCTGCTTATCCGTTCACGACCCTGCATCCTCATCTCGGGGTGGTACGGCTGGACGCGGAAAACAGTTTCGTGATCGCCGACATCCCCGGCCTGATCGAGGGCGCCGCGGAGGGCGCGGGGCTCGGGCACCGCTTCCTGCGCCATCTGGCACGCACGCGGCTGCTGCTGCACGTGGTCGACATCGCGCCGCTGGAGGCAGGGCGTGACCCGGTGGCGGACGTTCGGGCCATCGTCGCGGAGCTCAAGAAGTACGGTGGCGGGCTGGAACGCAAGCCGCGCTGGCTGGTGCTGAACAAGATCGACCTGATCGCCCCGCAGGAGCGGGCCGCCGCCATCGTGCGCTTGCGGCGGCGGCTGCGCACTCGGCTGCCGGTGTTCGCAGTCTCGGCTGCCACCGGCGAGGGCTGCCGCGAGCTGATGGGCGCGGTGTTCCGCTTCCTGAACCAGGCGCCGAAGCGCGGCGCCGCGCGCACGGCGGTGGCGGCGACATGAGCGCCACCGGGGTGGTGGCCGCGGCGCGGCGCGTGGTCGTCAAGGTCGGCAGCGGGCTGGTGACCGCCGACGGCCGCGGGCTGGATCTGGAGGCGATCGCCCGCTGGGCGCGCCAGGTGGCGGTGTTGCACGGCCTGGGCAAGCAGGTCCTGCTGGTCTCCAGTGGCGCGATTGCCGCCGGCATGCAACGGCTCGGCTGGCGCACGCGGCCGCATCAGATCCACGAACTGCAGGCCGCCGCCGCGGTCGGGCAGATGGGCTTGGCGCAGGCTTACGAGACGAGCTTCGGCGCGCAGGGGCTGCGCACGGCGCAGATCCTGCTCACCCATGCCGATCTGGCGGACCGCGAGCGGTATCTGAACGCGCGCAGCACCCTGGCGGCGCTCCTGCAGTTGAACGTGGTGCCGGTGATCAACGAAAACGACACGGTGGTCACCGACGAGATCAAGTTCGGCGACAACGACACGCTGGCCGCTTTGGTGACCAACCTCGTCGAGGCCGACGTCCTGGTGATCCTGACCGACCAGCGCGGGCTGTTTAGCGCCGATCCGCGCCGCGACCCTGCCGCCACGCTGATCGAGCGGGCGCAGGCCGGCGATCCACACTTGGAGACGATCGCCGGCGGCGCGGGCAGCGCCATTGCCCGCGGCGGCATGATCACCAAGGTGCGCGCCGCCAAGCGCGCTGCGCGCAGCGGCGCGCACACCGTCATTGCGTCGGGCCGCGAGCCCGACGTGCTGGTGCGACTGGCGCGTGGCGAGCGCATCGGCACGGAACTGATCGCCAGCGTACCGGTTCTGGCCGCGCGCAAGCAGTGGCTGGCCGATCACCTGCAGTTGAAGGGGCGGGTGGTGATCGACGCCGGGGCGGCGCGCGCGCTGCGCGCCGAGGGCAAGAGCCTGTTGCCGATCGGCGTGCTCGAGGTGCAGGGCGAGTTCGCGCGTGGCGACGTGGTCGCCTGCGTGGACCCAGAGGGGCACGAGGTGGCGCGCGGGCTGGTGAACTACAGCAGTGCGGAGACGCGGCTGATCGCGCGGCGACCGTCGAGCGAGATCGAAACGGTGCTCGGCTTCATCGAGGAGCCGGAGCTGATCCACCGCGACAATATGGTGCTCAGCTGACGCTTGCCGAGGCGAGCCGCGCAGCTCGCCGGCAGTGGGGCGGCCGGCGCGCGCGGGCCGCCGGTCAGCGACCCGCGCGGGCCGATGGCGGCGCGACTGGCGACCGCCGTTGGACGTTTGGCCGCGGGCATCCGCGGCATCGGCGCCCGGTTACTCGCCGCGCACCCCGGGTGCGGCCAGCGGCGCCGGCGCGCGGTCCAGATAGCGCGCCAGTTCGGTGAGGGCGCGCTGGTAGACCTCGCGCTTGAACTCGACCACCGAATCCAGCGGCACCCAGTACTCGCTCCAGCGCCAAGCGTCGAATTCCGGCTTCTCGCTGCGGCGCAGACAGACGTCGCAGTCGCGCCCGAGCATGCGCAGCAGGAACCAGATTTGCTTCTGGCCGCGGTAGTTGCCGCGCAGGTCGCGGCGGATCCACTGCTCGGGCACGTCGTAGCGCAGCCAGTCGCGCGTGCGGGCGATCACCTTGACGTGCTCCGGCCGCAGCCCGATTTCCTCGTACAGCTCGCGGAACATCGCCTGCTCGGGCGACTCGCCGTGTTTGATGCCGCCCTGCGGGAACTGCCACGAATGCTGCCGGACGCGTTTGCCCCAGAAAACCTCGTTGCGGTGGTTCAGCAGGATGATGCCGACATTCGGGCGATAGCCGTCCTTGTCCAGCATGTCACGGCCCCAACCGATATCATCTGCGGCCCATTATATGGCTGCCTTCCGCAGGCGGCGGGCAGAGAAATCGGCATGCGTGCCTCCCGCTTTTTCATCGTCACGCTGAAAGAAACGCCGGCCGACGCCGAGGTCGTCAGCCATGCCCTGATGCTGCGCGCCGGCATGATCAAGAAGCTCGCCGCCGGCATCTACAGCTACTTGCCGCTGGCGCTGCGCTGCCTGCGCAAGATTGAAAACATCATCCGCGAGGAGATGAACCGCGCCGGCGCCATCGAGCTGCTGATGCCGCTGGTGCAGCCGGCCGAGCTGTGGATGGAGTCCGGCCGCTGGTACAAAATGGGCCCCGAGCTGCTGCGCTTCAAGGATCGGCACGAGCGTGATTTCGTGCTGCAGCCCACCTCCGAGGAGGTCATCGCCGACATCGTGCGTGAGACGGTGCGCAGCTACAAGCAGCTGCCGCTCAATCTTTATCACATCCAAACGAAGTTTCGCGATGAACGGCGGCCGCGTTTCGGCCTCATGCGCGGTCGCGAGTTCACCATGAAGGATGCCTACTCATTCGACCGCGATGAAGCGAGCGCGCTGCAAACCTATCAGGCTATGTTCGACGCCTACACGCGCATCTTCACGCGCATGGGTTTGAGGTTTCGTGCAGTGGCTGCCGACGTCGGCAATATCGGCGGTAAGGCAAGCCATGAGTTCCAGGTCATTGCCGACACCGGCGAGGACGCCATCGCTTACTGCCCGGAATCGGACTATGCGGCCAACCTGGAGATGGCCGAAGCCTTGCCGCTGATCGCACAGCGTGCCGCACCGCGCGAGACGATGCGCAAGGTGCCGACCCCGCAGCGCGAGACCTGTGAGCAGGTGGCGGAGCTGCTGCAGCTTCCGCTGACGCAGACCGTGAAGTCCATTGTGCTGGCCGTCGACGGCGAGGACGGCGCACAGATCTGGCTGCTATTGCTGCGCGGTGATCATGAGCTAAATGAGGTGAAAGCGAGCAAGGTACCCGGGCTGCAGCGCGGCTTCCGTTTTGCCACCGAGGCGGAGATTCAAGCCGCGTTCGGCTGCCGGCCGGGCTATCTAGGGCCTGTTGCGACTCGGCAGGCGGTGCGTGTGGTGGCGGACCGCACGGTGGCCAACATGAGCGACTTTGTTTGTGGCGCCAATGAGGAGGGATATCACTTGACCGGCGTCAACTGGGGGCGCGACCTGCCGGAGCCGCACGTCGTGGCAGACATCCGCAACGTGGTCGCTGGTGATCCTTCCCCCGACGGCAAGGGCAGGCTGGCGATCCAGCGCGGCATCGAGGTCGGACATGTGTTCGCCGGTCTGCCATACGCGGAGTCGATGAAGCTCACCTACACGGACGAAAACGGGCGCAGGCAGCCGATCGTGATGGGCTGCTACGGCATCGGTGTGACGCGCCTGCTGGGTGCGGCGATCGAACAAAACCACGACGAGCGCGGCATCATCTGGCCCGATCCGATCGCGCCGTTTGAAGTGGTCATTTGCCCGGTGAATTACCGGCAATCTGAGGCGGTTCACCAAGCTGCCGATCAGGTATATGAAGCATTGTGCGCCGCTGGGGTGGACGTGATTCTGGATGACCGCGGTGAGCGGCCCGGCGCGATGTTTGCCGATTGGGAGCTGATTGGGGTGCCGCATCGGCTGACGGTCGGCGAGCGGGGCCTGAAGGATGGCAAGCTAGAGTACGTGCAGCGTCGCACGATGACAACCACGTTGATCGATGTGACCGATGTGGTGCCGTTCATCCGCAGCCAACTGTCGCGTTAACGTCGGGCGCCGTGCGTTGCTTGCCGGCGGGGTTTGCGCCCTGCTGCGCCCCGCCCCGGCTTGGGGCGGGGCGCAGCAGTACGAGCCACTGGCGGATGCTGTGCGCGTGGCGCTGGCCGCGCGCATCGCTGATACGCGGCCGCCGGTGCGCAGCTTCCACGATCACGGCGAACGCATGGCGTTCGTCGATTGGCTGGAGGCGATGTCGCGGCGGTTGCGGCCGCAGAAGCCAGATGACCAGACACGATTGGAATTCCTGCGCACCCTCGACTACGAGGCCCTGCGCGCGGGGCTAGATCGGCAGCTTGTGTTGGCCCTCATTCAGGTTGAAAGCAATTTCCGGAAGTACGCGATTTCGCCAGCTGGAGCGCGCGGCTACATGCAAGTGATGCCGTTTTGGACCCGCCTGATCGGCGATGGCGATGCGCGCAAGTTATTTGACATGCGCACCAACCTGCGCTACGGGTGCGTGATCCTGCGGCATTACCTTGACCTAGAAAGAGGCGATCTTTTCCTTGCCCTGGGCCGCTACAACGGCAGCCGGGGCCGACCCGAGTATCCGAACGCGGTGCTCGCTGCCTGGAAGAACCGCTGGGCCTATGAGCCTGCGCTCGTGCGCGCCTAAAAGGCACCGGCATTGGCCCCTGGAGGGGACTGCGCCGCCTCGCTGGCGGCAGCGGTGAAGGCTGCGGTGTGACGCTGCTGCAGCCGCCAACCGCTACTTGCGCGGCAGGCCGGTTGGAAAGCCTTTTATGGCTGACAGGCCGCGCATCAACTTGGGAAGTCCGCCTTTTTTCATCTGTTTCATCATCGCCTGCATCTGTTCGAACTGCGAAAGCAGACGGTTGACCTCCTGCACCGAAACGCCGGCGCCGGCAGCGATGCGGCGCTTGCGCGAGGCCTTGATGATGTCGGGGCGGGCGCGCTCCTGCGGTGTCATGGCATCGATGATGCCCTGCAAGCGGCGCAACTGCCGCTCGGCGTCCTGCTCATTGACGCGTCCGGCTGCTTGGGCCAAGGCCGCCGGCAGATTCTGCAGCAGCCCGCCGAGGCCGCCCATGCGCCGCATCTGCACCAACTGAGCGCGGAAGTCGTTGAGGTCGAAGCGCTCCCCGGCCTGCATGCGCTTGGCCAGCTTCTCGGCCGCTGCGATGTCGATTGAGCGCTTGACGGCCTCGACCAACGCGACGATGTCGCCCATGCCGAGAATGCGGCCGGCCATGCGCTCTGGATCGAAGGGCTCTAACCCCGTGATTTTTTCGGCCACGCCGACGAACTTAATCGGCTTGCCGGTGACATAACGGACGGACAGCGCCGCGCCGCCGCGCGCGTCGCCGTCGAGCTTCGTCAGGATGACGCCCGTCAGCGGCAGGCGCTCGGCAAAGGCACGCGCCGAGTTGACCGCGTCCTGCCCGAGCATGGCATCGACGACGAACAGCGTTTCGATCGGCCGCAGCGCCGCCTCCAGCGCGGCGACCTCCTGCATCATCGCCTCGTCGATCGCTAGTCGACCGGCCGTATCGACGATCAGCACGTCAAAGAAATGCCGGCGCGCGTGGTCTAGCGCGCGCTGCGCGATCGCCAGTGGCTGCTCGCGAGCGGCGGCCGGGAAGAACTCGGCACCGGCCTGCGCAGTGACCGCTTTCAGCTGCTCGATTGCGGCCGGACGGTAAACGTCGGTGGAGACCGTCAGTACTTTCTTACGGCGCTTTTCGATTAGCCACTTGGCCAGCTTGGCGGCAGTGGTGGTCTTGCCGGCGCCTTGCAAGCCCGCCAGCAGGATCACTGCAGGCGGCTGCGTGGCGAGGTTCAGTTCACGCGCCGCTGGCGGCAGGTCTCCGCCCATAATGGCGGTTAACTCCCGATGCACCAGGCCGACCAGTGCTTGGCCAGGGGTGAGGCTGCCGACTACCTCCGCGCCGAGCGCCTTTTCCTTGATTTGCGCCAGTAGCTCGCGCACCACCGGCAACGCGACGTCGGCCTCTAGCAGCGCCACGCGCACCTCGCGCAGCATCTCCTGCATGTTGGCTTCCGTCAGCCGCGCCTGCCCGCGCATCGTCTTGACGATGCGCGCCAGCTTCTCGGTCAATGCATCAAGCATGGGCGTCTTGACAGCAGGCTGGGGCCAAGGCCGCGGCGGCGCATAGACCGCGTCGCATCAACCACGTGTTATATAGGGAACGCATGCAGGCGAATGCATTTTACGTGGCTGCACATGGCGTGGTGGCCTGCGCCTACGGTGCGCTGGCATGGCTGGCGTGGCGGGCGCTGCAGCGGCCGCACCGCTTCGATGGCCGTTGGCTATTGCCGATTGTGGCGTTGGCGCATGCCACGCTGCTGGCCGGTGCTGTACTGGACCATGGCGCGTTGCGCTTCGGCTTCGCGCAGGCGCTGTCGGCGACGATGCTGTTTGCGGTGCTCATTGTTTGGCTGGAAGGCTTTGTGGTGCCAATCCGCGGCCTGCAGGTGTTGGTGTTGCCAGTGGCCGCGGTGGCCAGTGTTTTGCCGGCGCTGTTCCAGGGCGCGCTGATCGCCGTCGGCCGTGACTCGCTTGCCTTCCGCGCGCATTGGTTTGTCGCCATTGCCGCCTTCAGCCTGATAACGATTGCGGCGCTGCACGCGCTGCTGATGGCCTCAATGGACCGCAGCTTGCACGCGGCAGCCGACGAGGGTGCCTTCGCCCGCGTGCTGGCCGAGGTGCCGCCGCTGTTGGCGATGGAACGGCTGCTGTTTCGCCTGCTCTGGACCGGCTTCTTACTGCTGACGGCGGCGCTTATCTCCGGTGTGCTATTCACCGAGGAGTTGTTTGGCCGGCCGCTGCGCTTCGATCATAAGACCGTGTTTACGATCGCTTCTTGGCTAATCTTCGCCGGTCTGCTGGCCGGGCGACAGCTGTTTGGGTGGCGCGGCCGCACGGCTTTGCGTTTCACGCTCGTCGGTTTCGTGCTGCTGCTGCTTGCCTACGTGGGCAGCCGCTTCGTGTTAGAGGTGATCCTGCGGCGGGTGGCAGGCTGACGATGGGACGCATTCTGTTCTGGGTTTTGTTAGGGCTTGCCATCTACCTGCTGTGGCGTTGGTTTGTAGCCCAGTCGCGTCGCCCGCACCGGGCAGCCGGTCCGAAGGCGGGCGAACCGATGGTTGCTTGCGAGGTCTGCCGGCTGAACGTGCCGCGCTCGGAGGCCGTGCAGGCCCGCGGGCACTTTTTCTGCTGTGACGAGCACCGCCGTCAGGCGCTCGACTAGCGGCAATGCGGGTGCAGCGGCTGCTCGGTTCGTTGCCAGCATCGATCGAGCCAGGCTGGCGCGCGCTCGCGTACTTTTCGCTGGTGCGGGTGTTAATGGTGAGCGCTCTCGTTTTGACCGTGGCAGCCTTTGGCGTGCCGTTGGCGGAGGCGGGCGCAAGTGCGAGTCGTTTGCTTGCCCTAGGAATCATCTATTTTCTCTTTGCGGCCGCACTCGCGGTGTTGGCCCTATATCTGCGCACCCATTTCACCCTACAGGTTTTCAGCCAGCTCAGTATCGATTTGATCCTGATATCGACGCTGGTTGCGCTCAGTGGGGGCGTACGGGGCGGCATGATGATCCTGTATCTGCTACCGATTGCTGGAGCAGCCTTGCTGCTGCCCACGATTGCCGCCTTCTTTGTGTGCGCACTGGCGGTGCTGGTGTTGCTCGGCGACGCGGTCGTGCGAGGCCTGCAACAGGAAGGGCGCGATGCCGGTGTATTCCAAGCTGGGCTGTACGGCGCGGCGCTGTTCGGGATCACGGCATTGCTCGGGCTGCTGTCGCGGCGTTTGACGGCGCAGGAGACCCTGGCCCGTCGGCGCGGCCGCGACTTAGAGCGGCAGCTCGAAATCAACCGCTTAGTAATCGCCCACATGGAGCAGGGCGTGCTGGTGGTCGATGCTAACTTACATGTGCGCGCCAACAACCGGGCCGCGCGCACCTTGCTGGGATTTGAGCCGCACGCGCAGCTGACCGGCCGCTGTCTGACTGAGTACCCGCACCTGCGACCGTTAGCCTTAGCGTTCCGCCAATGGCTTAACAGCGAGCGGCCGCGCGGTGACTGGTCCGATACAGTGCTGCAACCGTTGGCCGATGGGACCGACGCGCAGGGCTTGGCGCGCTTGCGCGTGCGCGCGCGCTTTGCTCGGCCTGGCAACGAAGAGCATGACGAGTTCGTGATCTTTTTAGAGGACATGCGGGCGGTTGAAGACCGGGCGCAGCAGCTCAAGCTCGCCGCGATGGGTCGGTTGACCGCCTCCATCGCCCACGAAATCCGCAACCCGCTGGCAGCGATCAGCCACGCCAGTCAGTTGCTAAACGAGGATGCGGACGGCGCGCTGCGCGCGCGGTTGGTTGCGATCGTACGGGAGAATACGGCCCGGCTGAACCGGCTAGTCGACGATGTCTTGCGTGTGGCTCGCCGCGAGACACCGGTTGGTGAAGACATCGCGTTAGACCGCTTTGTCCGTGACTGGCTGCAGGAATTCGCGCGCGATCGTGCGCTGCCGCCTGGCCGCGTGCACGTGGAGATTCCGTCGGGCTTGGCAGTCCGCTTCGAGCAGTCGCACCTGCGTCAGATCTTGTTCAACCTCGTTGACAACGCGCTGCGCTATGCCAGCGAGGCGGCCGGGGCGGTGCAATTAATCGGCGAGCGCGCGGCCGACGAGGCCGGTCGAGTGCAACTGTGGGTCTTCGACGATGGGCCGGGGGTCAGCGCGGAGGCGCGTGCGGCGCTGTTCGAACCGTTTTTCACGACGCACGCGCGCGGCACCGGACTTGGCCTATATATCGCGCGGGAATTTTGCCTGGCCAACGGCTGCGAACTGGCCTACGCGGAGCGGCGCGCGCTTGATGGCAGCACGCGCGAGGGGTTCGTGCTGCGCTTTGCTCGCAGCGGTGACGTCATCGCTGCCAGCGGCTATCTAGATACAGTCCCGGTGCTATGAGCGAACGGGTGCCGGTTGCGGAGGTCGCGCGGCGGCAGCCGGCCGTGCTGGTCGTTGACGACGAGGCCGATTTGCGCGAACTGTTGACGCTGACGCTGGTGCGCCTCGGCCTAGACGTGGACGGTGCTGGCTCGCTGACCGAAGCGCGTGCGCTGCTGGCGCGCCGCCGTTACGCGCTGGTGCTAACCGACATGCGTCTGCCTGATGGCGTGGGCCTGGACCTGGTGCGTGAAATCACCAGCCGTGGCGGGCCGCCTGTGGCGGTAATCACCGCCTTCGGCAGCGCGGAAAATGCGGTGGCGGCCTTAAAAGCAGGCGCGTTCGACTATGTAACGAAACCGGTCGATTTAGAGCAGCTGCGCCTGCTTGTTCGCTCCGCGCTACGCGAACCAACAGAGGCGACTACAACGGGCACGGAGGAGCACGGTGCGCTGGCGCGGCTGATAGGCGAGTCGGCCGCGATGCGCCAGCTGCGCGCGATGATCGTACGGCTGGCGAACAGCATGGCGCCCGTGGCGATCTACGGCGAATCGGGCAGCGGCAAAGAGCTGGTGGCGCGCGCCATCCATGAGCAGTCGACGCGGCGCGCCGGGCCGTTTGTGGCTGTCAATTGCGGGGCCATCCCGGAGACCCTGATGGAAGCTGAGTTCTTCGGTTACAAAAAAGGGGCGTTTACCGGGGCGGATCGCGATCGCGATGGTTTCTTTCAAGCCGCTGCGGGCGGCACGCTGTTTTTGGACGAGGTCGCCGAGCTGCCGCTGGCGATGCAGGTCAAACTGCTGCGCGCGATCCAAGAGCGGCGAGTACGCAAGGTCGGCGCCACGGCCGAGGAGCCGGTGGATGTACGCATTCTGAGCGCAACACATCAGGACCTGGCAAAGCTGGTCGTGGGCGGACGGTTCCGCCAGGATCTGTTTTATCGCCTCAATGTCATTGAGCTGCGTGTGCCTAGTCTGCGGGCGCGCCCGGAGGACATCGTGCCGATTGCTCGCGCGATATTGCGCCGGCTCGCCGAACGCAACGGCAGTGCGCCGGCGCAGCTGTCGCCGGCGGCCGAAGCGGCGCTGCGGGCGTACGATTTTCCGGGCAACGTGCGGGAACTCGAAAACGTCTTAGAGCGTGCCCTCGCGCTGGCCGGCGGCGGTACGCTGGAGCCAGTGGACCTGATGCTGCCACAAGGCGAAGTCGATTTGCTGCTGGAACCTGAGACAAGCGCGAGTGAGCCGGCCACGGGCGTCCCGTTTGAAATCCACGACGGCGTACCGACTAACTTGGTGGCGTACCTTGACAAGACCGAGGCGGACGCAATCAAAGCAGCGCTGGCAAAAACGCGCAACAACCGAACCGCGGCAGCACAGCTGCTGGGCATCACATTTCGTCAGCTGCGCTACCGGATGCAGCGGCTTGGACTGAAGTGACCGTCTTCGGACCCGTTGATGAAGCGGGCTGGCTGCGCGGCGTAGCACGGCGCGAGTCACCGTACTGCGACCAACGACCCGCCGGCGTGCAGGTCGAATTGCTGGTCATCCACAGCATTAGCTTGCCACCTGGCGTCTTCGGCAGTGGTGACGTCGCGCGTCTTTTCACCGGCCAGTTGGACAGCACTGCACACCCTTTTTACGCCAGCCTGGGCGGACTGCGTGTCTCCGCCCATTTTCTGATCGAGCGCGACGGTGCAGTGACGCAATTTGTTTCCTGCGATCGGCGCGCTTGGCATGCCGGGGTCTCAACTTTCGAGGGGCGCCCGGCGTGCAACGATTTTTCTGTCGGTGTTGAGTTAGAAGGCTGTGACTTTGTGCCGTTTACCGATGCGCAGTACGAAGTCCTCGGGCAGTTGCTGATCGCATTGCGCGCCAGGTATCCGCTGCGCGCCGTACGCGGCCATAGCCACATCGCGCCGGGTCGCAAGACCGACCCCGGGCCGCTGTTCGACTGGCATCGCTTGCGGACCTACTGTCCGCCCACGATGCTGCCGCCGGCAAACTAACGAGGCGCCGCGGCGCATGCTGTTGCCGTGGCGAGCCGGTTCTTCATCAAGCGCGGTTGTCTTTCCGCGCGTAGCCGCCTATGATCTGAGCCACAACAAATTGAAGTGAAACTGCGATCGTGCTCAATATATTGGGGTGCATGGCGAGAGCGCATAGCGGCTATTCGGGCGTTTCAAGCACCCCAAATAGGCGTCACAGCACGGGCGGTCGTCCGCGGGGTTTCAAGATGTAGTGGATGGCTGTTCTGGCGCCTGGTGGCTTGATTGTCTGGTGCAAGCAGGACGATAAGGCGGAGGTGCAATGCTGCAACACGTTAGGGGGGCGGCGCCGCGAAGCGGCGCGGTGGGCGAGGTGGCGGCGCGCGGCGAGGGTGCGGTGGCGGAACGTGCCGTTTCTTACGCGGACTATAAAGTGATCCGGCGCAACGGCGCCGTCGTGGGCTTTGAGCCGGCGAAAATCGCGCTGGCGATGACGAAGGCCTTCCTGGCCGTACGGGGTGGTCAGAGCGCGGCCTCGGCGGCGATCCGCGAGCAAGTCGAGCGCCTAACGTCGACGGTTGTGGCGGCGCTGATGCGCCGGCAACCATCCGGCGGCACTTTTCACATCGAGGACATCCAGGATCAGGTCGAGCTCGCCTTGATGCGCGATGGCGCGCATGACGTGGCGCGCGCCTACGTGCTGTACCGAGAAAAGCGCGCGCAGGAGCGCGCGGCGCGCCAGGCCGAGAAGGCGGCTCCGCTGCCGCTGACGATGGTGGAAAACGGGCAGCGCGTGCCACTGGATCTGGCGCGCCTGCGGGCATTGGTCGAATCCGCCTGCGAGGGGCTGACCGAATACGTTGCTGCCGATGTGATCCTGAATGAAACAGTGAAAAACCTCTATGACGGGGTGCCGCTGCAGGAGGTGTACAAATCAGTGATCCTCGCTGCGCGCGCGCTGATCGAAAAGGACCCGGCGTATACGTACGTGACCGCCCGACTGCTGCTGCATACCTTGCGGCGCGAGGCGCTCGGTGAGGAGGTCACGCAGGCGCAGATGCGCGAGCGCTACGCAGAGTACTTTCCACAGTTCATTAAATACGGGATTCAAGTCGAGCTGCTCGACGAACGGCTGGCGCAGTTTGATCTAGCGCGATTAGGGCGGGCGCTGAGAGCCGAGCGTGACCTGCAGTTTACCTACCTCGGTTTACAGACCTTGTACGACCGCTACTTCCTTCACCATCAGGGGCGTCGCTTTGAACTGCCACAGGCCTTCTTTATGCGGGTGGCGATGGGCCTGGCCTTGAACGAGATCGACCGCGAGGCGCGCGCAATTGAGTTCTACGAAGTTCTGTCTTCGTTCGATTTCATGAGCTCTACGCCGACCCTATTTAACAGCGGCACGCGGCATCCGCAGCTGTCGTCTTGTTACTTGTCTACCGTCAGCGACGACCTGGAGGGCATTTTCGAGGCGATTAAAGAAAATGCGCTGCTGGCTAAATATGCCGGCGGGCTGGGAAATGACTGGACGCCGGTGCGGGCGCTCGGCTCCCACATCAAGGGCACGAACGGCAAGAGCCAGGGTGTGGTGCCATTCTTGAAGGTGGTTAACGACACCGCGGTGGCGGTTAACCAAGGTGGCAAGCGCAAGGGCGCGGTCTGTTGCTATTTGGAGACCTGGCACCTGGACATTGAAGAGTTCCTTGAACTGCGCAAAAACACAGGAGACGACCGCCGGCGCACGCACGACATGAACACCGCGAACTGGATTCCGGACCTGTTCATGAAACGCGTGCTCGAAAACGGCGAATGGACGCTGTTTTCGCCATGCGATGTGCCGGATTTGCACGACAAATACGGCCGTGCCTTCGAGGAGGCGTACTTGCGCTACGAGCAGTTAGCTGCGCGCGGCGAAATCAAGCTGTTTAAGAAAATCCCGGCCGTGCAGCTGTGGCGCAAGATGCTGACGATGCTGTTTGAGACCGGACATCCGTGGATCACGTTCAAAGATGCCTGCAATGTCCGTTCGCCGCAGCAGCACGTGGGCGTGGTTCACAGCTCGAATTTGTGCACCGAGATCACGCTGAATACCTCGGCGAGCGAAATCGCGGTGTGCAACTTGGGTTCGGTCAATTTGGCTGCGCATCTGAAAGCAGATGGCGCGGGCGGCTATACGCTTGATCACGACAAGCTTAAACGCACGATCCGCACCGCGATGCGGATGCTCGACAACGTCATCGACATCAACTATTACGCGGTCGGCAAGGCGCGCAATGCCAACCTGCGACACCGCCCGGTCGGGCTCGGCATTATGGGCTTCCAGGACTGCTTGTACCGGCTGCGCGTGCCATACGCCTCGGCGGCGGCCGTGGAATTTGCCGATCGCAGTATGGAGGCGGTTTGCTACTACGCGTACTGGGCCTCCACTGAGCTTGCCGAGGAGCGCGGCCGCTATTCCACCTTTTCGGGTAGCTTGTGGGACCGTGGCATCCTCCCGCAAGACACCTTGCGCATGTTGGCCGAGGAGCGCGGCGGCCATGTCGAGGTGGATCAGTCCTCGACGATGGATTGGGACGCCTTGCGCGCGCGCATTCGTCAGTACGGCATGCGTAACTCCAACTGTGTAGCGATTGCCCCGACAGCGACGATTTCCAACATCGTCGGCGTAAGTGCAAGCATTGAACCGACGTTCCAGAACCTGTTTGTCAAGTCCAACCTATCGGGCGAGTTCACCGTCGTCAACGAGTACTTGGTGCGCGATTTAAAGAAGCTCGGCTTGTGGGACGAGGTGATGCTGATGGACATCAAGCATTTCGATGGCTCGCTTGCCCGCATTGACCGCATCCCCCCCGAGTTGCGTGCGCTGTACGCCACGGCCTTCGAAATCGACCCGACCTGGCTCGTTGAGGCCGCCGCCCGGCGTCAGAAGTGGATCGATCAGGCGCAGTCGCTGAACATTTATATGGCCGGTGCCTCGGGTAAGAAACTGGACGAGATTTACCGCCTCGCGTGGCGGCGCGGGCTAAAGACAACGTATTACCTGCGTACCCTGGGTGCCACGCACGCGGAGAAGGCGACCGTGCGCGCTGGTCAGCTCAATGCGGTGCCGGTGGAAGCGGCGACGGGCGGCTTGGCGACCACCGATGGGCAGGTGTGTCTGCTCAGACCAGGCGAGGCCGGCTTCACCGAATGTGAAGCCTGCCAGTAATGAACCGATAACGGAGTAAGCATGATGCTGAACTGGAACGAAACCACCCTGCAGAGCACTGGTGCGCGGCCCGCATCGCCCGCTGCGAGCTTGCCGCCTTCGTATCGGCGGGTCAATGTCGCTGACAAGCGGGTCATCAATGGCAAGACTGATGTCAACCAGCTGGTGCCGTTCAAGTACAAGTGGGCTTGGGAGAAATACTTAGCTGCGTGCGCCAACCATTGGATGCCGCAGGAGATCAATATGAGTCGGGACATTGCGCTGTGGAAGGATCCGCATGGCTTGAGCGAGGACGAACGGCGGATCGTGAAGCGCAATTTGGGGTTTTTTGTCACGGCCGACTCGCTGGCGGCCAACAACATTGTGCTGGGTACCTATCGGCACATCACGGCGCCGGAGTGCCGCCAGTTCCTGTTGCGGCAAGCTTTCGAGGAGGCAATCCACACCCACGCCTACCAGTACATCGTCGAGTCGCTCGGGCTGGATGAGGGCGAGATTTTCAATGCCTACCATGAAATTCCCTCGATCCGGGACAAGGATGAATTCTTAATCCCGTTCATCGACACGCTGACCGACCCTAACTTTCGTACCGGGACGCCGGCGGCTGACCGCCAGCTGCTGACCTCGCTGATCGTTTTCGCCTGCCTGATGGAGGGGCTGTTTTTTTACGTTGGCTTCGTGCAGATCCTGGCGCTCGGACGGCAGAACAAGATGACCGGGGCGGCTGAGCAGTACCAGTACATCTTGCGGGACGAGTCGATGCATTGCAACTTTGGCATCGACCTAATTAACCAAATCAAGCTGGAGAACCCACACCTGTGGACGGCGGAGTTCCGGGAGGAGGTCCGGGAGTTGTTTCATCGTGCCGTAGAGCTGGAGTACGCCTATGCCGAGGACACGATGCCGCGGGGGGTGCTCGGGCTGAACGCCCCCATGTTCAAGGCGTACTTGCGCTACATCGCCAACCGCCGCTGCCAGCAGATTGGTATTGAACCCCTGTTTGCCGCCGAGCCAAACCCCTTTCCATGGATGAGCGAGATGATCGACCTAAAAAAGGAGCGCAACTTCTTTGAGACGCGCGTCATTGAATACCAATCAGGTGGGGCGCTTAGTTGGGATTGATAGCGAAGGCTGCGGCGCCGGGCGACAGCGTGCGTAAACGCGTACAGCACGCACGCGAACGCGCATAAATTTCTTGCGGTTCGGCGCGTTTGAGAGTAAAACAACATCTCGGATTTCGTTGCTTGATGCGTCGCTTCAACAAACGACGGTCGATTGCTGATTTGAACCCGCACAGTCAAACGCAACGGTCAAGGGTTAGCCTGCAGGGACGGCAGCTAGACCAGACGTTTCGGTCTTGCGATGTCGCTCCCTCTCTGAAAAAAGTCCATCTCCTTTCTTCGCCAAACGCCGGCCTGCCGCCGGCGTTTTTCTTCGGTATGCCGCTGTGTTCTTGTGGCGTGCCGCGTGCCGAATTCATCAGCGTCAGCGGTCAGTGCCCTGACCGTTCCGCGCTCCGCTCGGATATGCGCCGTAAACGCACTTCTGGGGTTGCCGCGGCGACAGAGCCTCCGCATGCGCCGATGAATAGCCCGAAAGCGGACGGTGCTGCTGTCCCTGGCGGGTTCCTTTTTCAACCTCATTTTTGAACGCAAAGGAGTCTCTCATGGCGACAAAGAAAGCAGCGAAGAAGGCGGCGAAGAAGCCAGCCAAGAAAGCCGCGAAGAAGGCGGCTAAAAAAGCGGCCAAGAAGAAGGCTGCGAAGAAAACCGCAAAGAAAGCGGCAAAAAAGGTCGCAAAAAAAAAAGTAGCGGTTAAAAAATCTGCTGCGAAGAAGCCGGCGAAGGCCGCTAAAACCGCAGCTCGGCCTAAACCAGCTGCCAAGGCGGAGCCCAAAGCGGCGCCAGCGCCAGCCCCGGCGCCTGCTGCGCCGCCGCCCGCGTCGGCACCCGGTGCCAAGTCGGCGCTGAATCCGGCTGCCGCGTGGCCGTTCCCGACCGGCAGCCGGCCGTAATCGGCGGCTTCAGCAAGTAAAGCGCCGCGCGCAAGCGGCGCTTTTTTTTTGGGCCATCGCCGGCCCCACTACAATGCGTGGCTTTGATGCTTGCCTGCGCCGCGCTGCATGCTGCTTGTTGATATTGCCCGCCTGCTGTTGGAAACGGCCGGCGCACTCCTGGGGGTGGCGCTGCTGCTGCGCTCGTATATGAACTGGGTGGGGATGCCGAGCCGCAATCCGCTAGCCCAGTTCGCGATTGCCCTCACAGACTGGGCGGTGCGGCCGCTGCGGCGGCTTTTGCCGGCCGTCGGCCGATGGGATTCGGCTTCGCTACTTGCCGCTTACCTAGTTGCAGTGGTGATGCTGATTTTGACTTTCATGCTGATTGGTGCGGGGCCGAGCAGTTGGCCGTGGCCGACGCTGTTATTTGCCGCCCTCGTACAGGTCCTGCGCTGGGCGCTTTACATGGTCTTCTTTCTGACCCTGGTGCACGTCGTGCTGAGCTGGGTCAACCCGTACGCGCCGGTAGCGCCGGCCATCGCGATGCTCGTGCGGCCCTTCCTCGCACCCCTGCAGCGCATCGTGCCCCCAATCGGCGGCGTCGATCTA
This sequence comes from Burkholderiaceae bacterium, assembly GCA_025055385.1. Lineage (GTDB taxonomy): Bacteria > Pseudomonadota > Gammaproteobacteria > Burkholderiales > Burkholderiaceae_F > JAKANT01. The sequence goes on from JANWXE010000073.1 coordinate 20,350, forward strand.
TCGCCGCTGCTGTTGATCGTGCTCGTCAACGTGCTGCTACTGATCCTCAGCCGCCTGTAAAGCGTCCGCTTACCACGGAAGGTAGCCGAAGGCGCCGCGGAAACGCTGCGCGATCGTGTCGCGGTCGGCCGTATGATTTTGCGCGCCGGCGTGCTCAATCTTTAAAGCACCCATAACCGCTGCCAGCCGTCCTGTGGTTTCCCAGTCCAGTCCCGCATCGATTCCGTACAGCAGCGCCGCCCGGTAGGCGTCGCCGCAGCCGGTCGGATCAACTACCGCGCGCGCGGGTGCAGCGGGGATTTCCAGCACGCTGCCATTGACGTAGATAAGCGACCCCTGCGCGCCGCGCGTCACCACGAGCGCGCGTAGGCGGCGGGCGAGTTCCTCTACTGTCTGCCCGGTGCGCTCCTGCAGCAGCTTGGCCTCGTAGTCGTTGACCGCGACATAATGGGCGCGGGCGATAAACCAACGCAGCTCCTCGCCATCGAACATCGGCAACCCTTGACCGGGATCGAACACAAACGGAATGCCGTGGTCGGCGAATTGCTGCGCGTGCTGCAGCATGCCATCGCGACCATCGGGGGCGACGATGCCGAGGCGGATGCCCGCGTCGCCTGGCACGGCATTCAAATGCGACAGCATCATCGCCCCCGGGTGGAAGGCGGTGATCTGGTTGTCGTCCAGATCGGTGGTGATGAAGGCCTGGGCAGTGAAGTGGCCGCTGACTTGTCGCACGTACCGCCGGTCGATGCCCAGCGCGTCAAGGCGATCAAGATAAGGCTGGGCGTCTTCCCCAACGGTGGCCATCGGCAGCCCGGCGGCGCCGAGCAGCCGCATGCTATAGGCAATGTTGCCGGCACAGCCGCCGAATTCGCGGCGTAGCTCCGGCACCAGGAAGGCCACATTTAAGATGTGTACCTGCTCAGGCAGGATGTGATCCCGGAAGCGACCCCGGAACAGCATGATCGAGTCGTAGGCGATCGAACCGCAGACAAGGATCGACACGGCAGGCTCCTTGAGGTGGCGGACGCCTCAGCGCCGCTTATAGGTAAAAGGGGTAGACGACGAATCCGGCCGGCGCCAGCCCGCGCGCCTCGAAAGCGACACGGATCGTGTAGTCACTGCCAGCGGCGATGCCGTCGGCGATGCGACTACTCGGCTCGCCAGCTGATGCCAGGTAGTCGACCGGCGCGAAGACCTTGCGCGCCAGGGTCCGGTTGGTCGTATCGGTCAGCGTGACCTCCAGCGCGGGCAGCGCTACCTTAAAACTCGCGCGGTTGCGAATCGTGGCTGTCAATTCGAGTACGTCGGTACCGGGCAGCGCCTGCAATTCAGTGCCGACCACGGCGAGCAAATCAACGCGCATTGGCCACCCCACCTGACAGCCAAAAGCCGAGCACAACGCCACCAGCGCCGGCCGCCACTGCGGCCAGCGGGCAGCCAGCTCGGTGCGGAACACGACTGCCCATTGCGCCAGCATCAACAGCGCCAGCAGGACGGAGCCGCCGCCGTAGACAATCGAGAAGCCCCGCGCAGGCCGAGCCGGCGGGCGCAAAAAATCGGGCGCAAGCGGCGGCTCGGGCAGCGCCTCGCTCTCGCCACGCTGCGGCACGTCGATGTGGGCAGGCGAAGGCTCGCGGCGCGCGGCCGCTGCCTTGCGGGGGCTGGGGCGGACCTCGTCGGTGCGCGGTGCGCTATCCGGCGTGGCCGTCGTCGCTGCGTGCTCGTCGGTGACCAGGCGCGGCGGCTCTGCTGCGCGCGCAGCCGGCGGCGCATGCGCCACCGGGGCGGCCGTGGGCGTGCGCTCCCCGGGCGGTTCCGCCAACGGCGCGCGCAATACCGGCGTGGCCTGCGCGCTGGCGTGCAGCGTCGGCGGTGCGCCCTTGCGCGCGGGCGTCGGCTCCGGCGCGACCGCCAGGTTGTCGTCGACGTAACTGAGCGTACCGATGGCGTCGAACACGTGCCGGCAGGCGCCGCAGCGCACCAGGCCGCCGCGCAGCTTCAGCTGATCGGGGACCACTCGGAATAGCGCCTGGCAGTTCGGGCAGCGGGTGGCGAGCGCCATGGCTGTCTATTGTGCGCGCGTCGCCGTCAAGCAAACCCAGCCGTCCTCGACCGCCCACAGGCGCGTACGAAGTCCCTGGCGCGCGTAGGCAAAGATGACCTCGTCGGCTTGGCGCTCCAGAATGCCGGATAGCACCAGCGTGCCACCGACGGCCAACCGTGCGGCCAATGTCGGCGCGAGCGCTTTCAGCGGGTTTGTGAGGATGTTGGCGAGCACGACATCAAACGGTTGTGCAGGCAGCGCCCCTGGTTCAGTGTAGATGCCTTCCACGCCATTGGCTGCAGCATTAGCGCGCGCGGCCGCCACGGCCTGCGGATCGATGTCAGTCGCAGCCACGATAGCCGCACCCAATTTGGCGGCCGCCAGGGCCAGGATGCCAGAGCCGCAGCCGTAATCGAGCACGCTTAGGCTACGAGGCGGATGTGCATCCAGCCAGCGCAGGCACAGCCGGGTGGTCGGATGCGTACCGGTGCCGAAAGCTACACCGGGATCTAGGCGGATCACGAGCGCATCCTCACTCGGCGGGTCGTGCCAGGACGGCAGGATGCACAAGCGGCCGATGCGGATCGGACCAAACTGAGATTGCGTTGCACGCACCCAGTCGACATCACTGACTTCACGTTCCGAATCGATCGGCGGAGGTGCCGGCAGGATGCCAACAGCGGCGCGTTGAAGCAGCCGCGTGCCATCGGTATTGGCATCGATCAGGATGGTTACTCGACTGCGCGCCCAGCCCAGGGCAGCCGGCGCCGCACCGGGCTCATCATAAATGGCCTGCTCCTGCGGGCTGCCGGCGTCAGCGTCCTCGATGCTGACCGCAAGCGCGCCGCTGGCGACCAGTGCGTCGCTGAAGGCCTCCAGCTGGGCGCCATCGATTCGCACCGTCAGCTCGCGCATCATCGGCGTCTCAGGGCATTTGACTGGCCTGCCGCGCCGCCAACCGCTGCTCCAGGTAGTGGATGCTGGTACCACCCCGGATGAATTTTTCGTCCAGCAGCAGCTCGCGGTGCAACGGAATATTCGTGCTGATGCCTTCGACCACCATCTCAGAGAGCGCAACTCGCATGCGCGCTAGCGCCTGCGCCCGCGTGTCCCCGTAGCAGATCAGCTTGCCGATCATCGAGTCGTAATACGGCGGCACAAAATAACCAGCATAGACATGGGAGTCGACCCGCACGCCCGGCCCGCCGGGTGGGTGCCAGGCGGTGATGCGCCCCGGGCTCGGTGTGAATTTGTACGGATCCTCCGCATTGATGCGGCATTCGATGGCGTGCCCGCGCATGACGATCTCGCGCTGTTTAAACGGCAGCTTTTCACCGGCGGCGATCCGAATCTGCTGCTGCACGATATCGATGCCGGTAACCATCTCAGTGACCGGATGCTCGACCTGCAGCCGCGTGTTCATTTCAATGAAATAAAACTCGCCGTTTTCGTACAAGAACTCGAACGTGCCGGCGCCGCGGTAGCCGATGCGGCGGCACGCTTCGGCACAGCGGTCGCCGATGCGCTCAATGACCTTGCGCGGGATGCCGGGTGCGGGGGCCTCTTCGATGATTTTCTGATGACGCCGCTGCATGGAGCAGTCGCGTTCCCCCAGCCAGACCGCATTGCGGTGCTGATCGGCCAGTACCTGGATCTCGATGTGGCGAGGGTTTTCGAGGAATTTCTCCATATAAACGTCCGGATTGCCGAACGCCGCCTGCGCCTCCTGGCGCGTCATGTTGACAGCATTGATTAGCGCCGCCTCCGTATGAACGACGCGCATGCCGCGGCCGCCGCCGCCCCCTGCCGCTTTGATGATCACCGGATAGCCGATCGCACGGGCGATTTTCACGATCTCGCGCGGCTCCTCGGGTAAGGCGCCAGGCGAGCCGGGCACACAGGGCACGCCGGCCTCCTGCATGGCTTTCTTGGCCGAGACCTTGTCGCCCATCAGGCGAATGGACTCTGGGCGCGGGCCGATGAAGACGAAGCCGCTTTTTTCCACCCGCTCGGCGAAGTCGGCGTTCTCGGACAGGAAGCCGTAGCCGGGGTGGATCGCCTCTGCGTCCGTGACCTCAGCGGCACTGATGATGGCCGGGATGTTTAAGTAACTGTCCTTCGATGGCGGTGGCCCAATGCACACCGACTCGTCGGCCAGCTTCACGTACTTAGCGTCGGTGTCGGCGGTCGAATGCACGACTACCGTCCGGATGCCCATCTCGCGGCAGGCACGCTGGATGCGCAGCGCAATTTCGCCGCGGTTGGCGATCAGGATCTTGCCGAACATATGCTCAGCCGATTACGAACAGCGGCTGCCCGTATTCGACCGGCTGGCCGTTTTCAACCAGAATTTCCTTGACCTCGCCGCTGACCTCGCACTCGATTTCGTTCAGCAGCTTCATTGCCTCGATGATGCAGAGGATGTCGCCTGGCTTCACTGACTGGCCCACCTCGACAAACGGCTTCGCGCCCGGACTGGGGGCGCGATAAAACGTGCCGACCATCGGCGATTTGACAACATGGCCCTTGGGGGCTTCCGCTTCAACGGGCGGCGGCGGGGGTGTGGACGCCGCCGGCGGGGTGGGCGCAGCGATCACCGTCGGCACCGCCGGCGGGGGTGGCGCAACGGGCAGCGGTGCGAACGCCGGCGGGGCGGGGTACTTGACGATGCGGACTTTGTCTTCGCCCTCAGTAACCTCAATCTCGGCGATGCCGGATTCGGCCACCAGCTCGATCAGCGTCTTAAGCTTGCGTAAGTCCATGCTGATCTCCCGACCCCGTCTGCCTAGTCTGCACCGCCGGTCAGCGCGTATTCGAGCGCCAACCGGTACCCGGCTGCCCCGAGGCCGACGATCGAGCCGATGGCCAGATCGGCTAGGTAAGAGTGACGGCGGAACGGCTCGCGGCGGTAGACATTCGACAGGTGCACTTCAACGAACGGGATCGCCACCGACGCCAACGCATCGCGCAGCGCAATGCTGGTATGCGTCAGAGCGCCCGCATTGATGATGATGAAATCCACTCCCTCGAGGCGAGCGGCATGGATGCGGTCTATCAGTGCTCCCTCGCCATTGGACTGGAAGCAAGACAGGCGCACGCCGTGCCGGCCAGCGATCTCCGTGAGCTCACGCTCGATGTCGCCAAGCGTACGGGTGCCATAAATGGACGGCTCCCGCGTACCGAGCAGGTTTAAGTTTGGTCCGTTCAGAATCAGGATGTGCTGGGCCACGATCTCTCAGGTCGCAGCAACCATCGCCGTCTAAAACGACTTTTCAGCGCAGTTGCGAGCGGATTTGTAGAAGAAGCCGCAAATTGTCGACAGAATCGTGGCCGCTGTCCAGCGTGATTCTTAGCGGACGACCTGGGTGTCTAGCCAACGGCGCAATTCCTCGGGCTTAATGCGGCCGAGACGGCGCTGCACCACCCGCCCATCGGCAGCGATGAGGACCGTATAGGGCAAAGCGCCGGCACTGTTGCCTAAGGCGCGCGCAAGCTCACTGCCTTGAGCCCCAGCGACCAGCAATGGTAGCGTCAAGCCCAGATCATCACGGAACGCCCGGATACGATAGGCGGTGTCAATGCCTAGGCCGATGATCTCTACACCGCGCGCATGATATTCATCACGCACGCGCTGCAGATCTGGCATCTCCTCCACGCACGGGGCACACCAGGTGGCCCAGAAGTTGATCACCAGAGGGCGGCCGCGCCACTGCGCTAGGGTCTGCGGCCGGCCGTCTGCATCCGGCAGCGTCAACCCGAACAGCGTCGCGCTCGCCTGCGACGCGGCTGCCTCGCTCTGCAGACGCCAGAGGGCCAAACCGGCGCCTGCTCCAGCGGCAAGCACCGCTATCGCGAACGTGGCTAACCAGACACGTGCGCGGCGGGTCATGGCATCGCCGACTCGGCGGCAATTAGCGATGCCAGTTGGGCAGCGCGCGCTCTCCCGCTGGCCGCAACCGGATGCAGGGAGGTATCGGTTGAACGATGGCGCGGTGCAACGCGGATGGCCTCGGAGCGGTGCACGCTCAACACCACGGTGGTGTGCAGCGGCGACTGCCCCGGCGGCCGCACAGTAATCGGGAAGTGCAAACGTTCAAGCGGCGCTCCCGCCTCGTTGCCGCCCTCCTCGGCCTCGAAGGTGATGCCCTCGTTAAGCAGAAAGATTTCCACTGCCTTCGCGTCGTCAGTGAACAGGTGCAACTGGATCGCAGAGTGCTCGGTGGCGGTGCCATTGAGAACGGCGCCGACCAAATGCGGATCAAACGCTGCCAGACGCTGCATCCAGGCTAGCGCAGTCCGACGCAGCGTGGTCAACAGCGCAACATGGGCGGCTCCGCGGTACAGCCGCAGGTGACGGCGCAGTTCGTTCTCGATTTGCTCGTTGTCTGGCAGCAGACCGCGCGCGTCGGTGCTGCCGAGCAGCTGGCGGGCCGCACGGCGCTTGGCGGCCGCGTAATCCAGGCCCTCCTCGGCGATCAGCCGGGCAGCAGCCACTGCAATCTCGGCGGTAACGTCCTCGGCATGACGGGGGGGCAGGCGGCGGGCCATGGTCACAGCAGGCGGGCGGGTACGTAAATGTGGCCAGAAGTGTAGCGAGCCGCGGCGCGTAGAATCGCGCGCTTTGCAGCGGTTGATACCCGCACTGACCGTAACACGCCCCGCGTCGGCCCATCGTGCATATCCATATTGTCGGTATTTGCGGCACCTTTATGGGTGGCGTTGCGCTGCTTGCGCGCGCTGCTGGGCATCGCGTCACTGGCTGCGATGCGGACATCTACCCGCCGATGAGCGAGCAGCTGGCTGCTGCCGGCATCGAGATCATCGAGGGTTTTGATGCCAGCCAACTGGCGCTGCGGCCGGATCTCTTCGTCATCGGCAACGTGGTGAGGCGTGGCAACGAGCTGGTGGAGGCCATCCTGGAGGCTGGCGTCCGCTACGTCTCGGGTCCGCAGTGGGTCGGCGAGCACGTGCTGACCGGGCGGCACGTGCTGGCGGTGGCCGGCACCCACGGCAAGACCACCACGGCGTCGATGCTCGCGTGGATCCTGGAGTGCGCTGGACATGCGCCCGGCTTCCTAATCGGCGGCGTGCCGCGCAACTTCGGCGTGTCCGCGCGCGCGGGCGGGCCGCTGTTCGTGATTGAGGCTGACGAATACGACACCGCTTTCTTTGACAAGCGCGCCAAGTTCGTGCATTACCGCCCGCGCACGGTGGTTTTGAATAATCTGGAATTCGACCATGCGGACATCTATCCCGACTTGGCCGCCATCGAAACCCAGTTCCATCACTTGCTACGTACAGTACCGCGCAGTGGGCGGCTGATCGTCAACGGGCGTGACGCCGCGCTGGCACGGGTACTGGCGCGCGGCCTCTGGTCAGAGGTCGAGCGCTTCGACGTCGCCGACGGCTGGCATGCGCTGGATGTCGAAGAAGGTGCGCAGCACCGCTTCACGGTGGCGCGCGGTGCCGAGCAATATGGTCGGCTGACGCTGCCGCTGGCCGGCGCCTTCAACCGCAGCAACGCCCTGGCGGCGATCGCCGCCGCTCAGCACGTTGGCGTGCCGCCTGGGCTGGCGCGGCAGGCGCTCGCCCATTTTGCTGGCGTCAAGCGGCGGCTGGAGCCGCGCGGCAGCGTCCGCGGTGTAACCGTGTATGACGATTTTGCTCATCATCCGACCGCGATCGCGGCTACGCTGGCCGCGCTGCGGCGGCGCATCGCGCCGCACGAGCGCATTCTGGCGGTGCTGGAGCCACGCTCCAACACCATGAAGCTGGGCGTGCTGGCCGCGCAGCTGCCGGATGCGCTGGCAGAGGCGGATCAGGTGTTCTGCTACTGCGCGCGCAGTGGACGGCAAGCGCTTGCCTGGGACCCGGCGCAGGTACTCGCACCACTGGGCGCGCGCGCGCGCAGTTTCGAGGATCTGCCTGCGCTGGTGCAGGCGGTTGTCGCTGCGGCGCGCGCCGGTGACCATGTGCTGGTGATGAGCAATGGCTCATTTGGCGGCATACACGAGCGCCTGCTGGCGGCACTGGGGCGGCAGCCAGCGCATGCGGGGATGGCATGATTCTGTATCTGCATGGTTTCCGCTCCTCTCCTGCCTCGCGCAAGGCCATGTATTTGCGCGCGCGGCTGCGCGAGCGCGGTTTGGAGGCTGACTATGTTTGCCCCCAGTTGCCGGCCTCGCCGCGCGCGGCCGTCGAGGTGGCGCTAGCGGCCGCGCAGCTTGCGCCGCCGCAGCAGCTGGCGATCATCGGCTCCTCGCTGGGCGGCTATTACGCGACCTGGCTGGCTGAGCAGCTCGGCTGCCGCGCTGTGCTGCTGAATCCCGCGATTACGCCGTACGAAGACCTGCGCGCCTACCTCGGCGAGCAGCCGGTGTACTTCTCCTCGGCAACGATCGAGATGAGGCCTGAGTATTTAGATGAGCTGCGCGCGCTCGATACGCCACGCATTACGCGGCCGGAGCGCTATTTCTTGCTGGCCGCAACGGGCGATCGATTGATCGACTGGCGCACGATGGTGGCCAAGTACGCGGGCTGCCGCCAGCGGGTGATCGAGGGCTCGGATCACGAGCTATCGGATTTCGCGCGGTATGCCGACGAAGTGCTGGCCTTTTGCGGCGTCCATCAAGGAGAGCAGGGGTGAGACTGAAAGGCAAAGTCGCGATCGTGACAGGTGGCGCGCAGGGCATCGGCCTGGCGACCGCGCGCAAGTTTCTCGAGGAAGGCGCGATCGTCGCCGTGGCCGACATCAGAGCGGAGGCGGTCCAGGCGGCAGTGACGCAACTCGCGCGCGACGGGCGCGCGGTAGAAGGATTCACGGTGGACGTGACGCGCCGGTCGCAGATCGACGCCATGGTGCAGGCGCTGCAACGTCGCTATGGCCGCATCGACGTGCTGGTGAACAACGCTGGCATCACGCAAGATGCGCGCCTGCAGAGGATGACGGAAGAGCAATTTGATCGCGTGATCGCGGTCAATCTTAAGGGTGTCTACAACTGCGCGCAGGCGGTGCTTGAACCCATGCTCGCGCAGGGCAGCGGTGTGATCCTGAATGCTTCCAGCGTGGTGGGCATTTACGGCAACTACGGCCAGACCAATTACGCCGCAGCCAAGTTTGGCGTGATCGGCTTCGTCAAGACCTGGGCGCGTGAGCTGGGCCCCAAAGGGATCCGCTGCAATGCGGTGGCGCCGGGTTTCATTCGCACTCCCATTTTGGAGACGATTCCAGAGAAAGTGATGCAGGCGCTGGTTGAACGTGTGCCGCTGAAGCGCCTGGGGCGGCCTGAGGAGGTGGCCAATGTGTATGCGTTCTTGGCCTCCGATGAGGCAAGTTATATCAACGGCGCGGTCATCGAGGTCGCCGGCGGGCTGACCGTCTGATGGGCGCCGCAGCTGCGCTGCCGTCGCTGGCGCACAAACGCCCGTCGGCGCGGTGCGCAAGCGCTTGGCAACGGCCGCCGTTTGGCCTGTCGGATGCCGCCCTGGGCTGGCATGAGCAGTTGCGCCGCCAGGCAGGTCTTGCCGCCTGAACGTGGCCGATGGAAGCCGGTTTTGTCTCTGCCGTCGTGCTGCTGCTGTTAGTGTTTGACCCGTTTGGCAACATCCCGCTGTTTATTAGCGCGCTGCGCGACGTGCCGCGAGCGCGGCGCACGCGCGTCGTGTTGCGCGAATGCCTGATCGCGTTTGCGCTGCTGACGGCATTTGCCATCTTGGGCCGGCCGCTGCTTGACGTGCTGGGACTGTCCGACCTTAGCTTGCAGATCGGCGGCGCCGTCGTGCTGATGCTGGTGGCGATTCGCATGGTGTTCCCGCCGCCGGAGGGCGTGTTCGGGCCGCTGCCGGGTGGCGAACCGTTTATCGTGCCGCTGGCAGTGCCCGCCCTTGCGGGACCATCGGCGCTTGCCACCGTGCTGCTGCTGGTGTCCCGCGAGCCGGACAAGACGGCGCTGTGGATCGCGGCCATCGCGCTGGCGCTATCGGCCAGTGCACTTGTGCTGGCTTTCGCCGAGCGCCTGCAGCGGCTGCTGGGCGCACGGGTGACGGTCGCCTTCGAACGTTTAATGGGACTGGTGCTGGCTGCGATGGCGGTGGAGATGATGCTGCGTGGGATTGAACGGTTTGTTGCGCGCCTATAACCGATGACTGCGTATGTGCTGTTCGAGGAGGACGGTGCGCTGCGTGCGGGCACAGTGCTGTCGGCGACCGAAGCCGCTAGCCAGGTCGAGTTGCCTGGTGGCCGGCGGGTGAAAGTAAAACACACGCATGTGTTCCTGCGCTTCGCCGCACCGCCGCCGCCGCAGCTGCTGCCACTGGCGCAGCAAGAGGCCGAGCAGATCGATCTTGACTTTCTCTGGCAGTGCGCGCCGCAGCAGGAGTTCAGTTTCGAGGAGCTTGCGCGCGAGTATTTCGGCGGCGTGCCCACCGCGGTGCAAGCCACCGCGATCCTGCTGCGCTTGCTGGGCGCCCCGGCGTACTTCCATCGCAAAGGGCGCGGCCGCTTCCGGCCGGCACCACCGGAGATCCTGCAGGCGGCGCTAGCGGCGCTGGAGCGCAAGCGGCGCCAAGAGGCGCTCAAGCAGCAGTACGTGGCCGACCTGGTTGCCGGCCGGGTGCCGGAGCCGATTGCGCGCCAGGCAATTGCGCTGTTGCTGCGCCCTGATAAAAACAGTATCGAATACAAGGCACTGGAGGCGGCTGCTTTCCAGCGGCAGCTGTCGCCACTGCGGCTGCTGCTTGCCAACGGGGCGATTGCCTCGCCTCTGCGCTGGCATCTAGATAGCTTTCTTGCCCAATACTTTCCGCACGGTACGGGCTTTCCCGCCGACCTGCCTGCGCCGCCGCCAGCTGACGATCTACCGTTGGCGGAGGTGGCCGCATTTTCGATCGACGATTCCGCCACCACCGAGATCGACGACGCCTTTTCATTGCGCGAGCTCCCCGATGGCGTGCGTGTCGGCATCCACATCGCAGCGCCGGCGGTCGCCCTCGGGCGCGAGCATCCGCTGGAGCCCGTGGCACGCGCGCGGCTGTCCACCGTCTATGCGCCGGCGCTGAAAATCACGATGCTGCCGCCCGCGTGGATCAATGCCTTTTCGCTTGCCGAAGGCCGCGCAGTCCCGGTGGTTTCGCTGTATGTGGACTGCGCGCGGGAGGATTGGCTGCCGCGCCGCTTCGAGACGCGCGTGGAACGGGTGCAGATCGCGGCCAACCTGCGCCACGATCGACTCGACGACGTCGTTACGGAGGAGCGCATGGCTGCCGGCGCGCTCGGCGACTTGCCGTTTGCGCACGAGCTGACGCTGCTGTGGCGGGTGGCGCGCGCGCTGCTGGCCGAGCGCGAACGGGTGCGTGGTCGGCCCGAGCCGCTCGGCCGTATCGAATACGCGGTTCTGGTGGAGCCAGCCGGCGATACCCTCGATGAGCACGCGCGCGTGACGATCCGTCCGCGCCGGCGCGGCGCACCGCTGGACCTGATCGTCGCCGAGTTAATGATCCTCGCCAATAGTCACTGGGGCGGCTGGCTCGCGCAGGCCAAGCGCGCTGCCATCTACCGCTCGCAGTCGCTGCAGCAGGGGTCAGGGCGCGTGAAAATGAGCACGACGCCTGCGCCGCATGAAGGGATGGGGGTGGCGCATTATGCCTGGAGCAGCTCGCCGCTGCGCCGCTATGTGGACCTTGTCAACCAGCGGCAGATCCTTGCGGCCGTGCGCGGCGCGCCTGCCCCGTACACCGGCAACGACGCCGAGCTATTCGCCGCCATCTCGGCCTTCGAGGCGGCCGCGGCTGCCTATGCTGAATTCCAAGCGCGCATGGAACGCTACTGGTGTCTGCGCTGGTTGCGCCAGGAAAATGTGCAGCGCATTGGTGCGGTGGTGCTCAAGGCTGACGTGCTGCGCTTAGAAGGCCTACCCTTTGTGACCCGTCTGCCCGGTATGCCAGAGTTGGCCCGCGGCACGCGGCTCGAATTAGATATCCTCAGCACGGATGAAATCGAGCTCACTGTGCAGGCGCGTGTGCATCGCGTCTTAGCGGAGGCGGCGCCGGCGGCAATCGAGGCCGACGAGGACATAGGCGATTGGGGTGAGGATTGCGTCGCTTCCTCACCCGCGTCGACGCCGTCGACATAAGGCCGCGCTGGCTACAATCTCGCGCGGTTGTTCACGTTCCGCGACAGATCCGTGCACACCACTGCGAGCGTGCTGGGCGACCGCCTGTTGATGTCGGCCTTCGCGCTGTCGCTGTCGGTTCACGCGCTGATACTGGCCGTGCGCTTCGTCGATCCGGAGGTGCTGCGCTGGCGCCAAGTGGCTTCGTCGCTGGAGGTGGTGTTGGTGAACGCCCGCAGTGAGACAGCTCCCACGCGGGCCGAAGCGCTGGCGCAGGCCAACCTGGACGGCGGAGGCCCACACGACGAAGGACGGCGCAGCTCGCCGCTGCCAAACGCCTTTCAGGCAGCCGACGGCGACACACTGGAGATGGCTCGACGCACAGTGCAGCAGCTGGAAGAGGAACAAAGAAGGCTGCTGGCCCAGCTACAGGCCAGCGAGCGCGCGCTGTCTACCCCGCACCGAGACCGTGAGGCGAAGCTGGCCGAACGCGGCAGCGCCGAAGAGTTACGGCAGGCATTAGCGCGGCAGCAAGCGATTATCGAGAAGGCGATTTCCGACTACCAGAAGCGGCCGCGCAAGCACTTTTTCATGCCGAGCACCTCGGAAGACCGTTTTGCCCGCTATGTGGAAGACTGGCGTGTGCGGGTGGAAAAAATCGGCAACGAGAACTACCCCGAAGAGGCGCGCGGCAAAATCTACGGGTCGCTGCGCCTGACGGTGGCGATTCGCAAAGATGGCAGTCTGGTGGATGCCATCATTGAGCAATCGTCGGGTTCACCCGTGCTGGATCGGGCGGCGCGGCGCATTGTTAAATTAGCGGCACCGTATCCGCCATTCCCACCTGAGATCGCGCGCGATACGGACATCCTCGAAATTACGCGGACCTGGGTGTTTACGAACGATCAACTGGCCACGCGCGCAGCGGGCGCGCCGGCAGGTGACAGACCATGACACGACGCAGGGACACCAGTCGGTCGACGCGCAGCGCCTCCACCGCGGCGCCGGACCGCTATGCGGTGGTCGGCCACCCGGTGGCGCATTCATGGTCGCCGGAGATCCATTTGCTGTTTGCGCGACAAACGCACCAGAACATCACCTATGAGAAGCTGGAGGCGCCGCTGGATGGCTTTCAGGAATTCGCCCTTGGGCTGCGCGAGGCCGGCTATCGCGGGTTGAACGTCACGATCCCGTTCAAAATCGATGCCGCTAAGCTTGCGGATGACTTAACACCGCGCGCGCGTGCTGCTTCGGCGGTCAATACCTTGAAGTTCGAGCGCGACCGCATTCTGGGGGACAACACCGACGGCATCGGCTTCGTGCGCGATGTCACGCAACGGATGAAGTTCAAACTCGAAGGGGCAGCGATCCTGATCTTGGGCGCTGGCGGTGGCGTACGGGGGCTGATCGGCGCGCTGCTGGACGCCAAACCGAAATGGATTGCGGTGGCCAATCGCACGCACGGCCGTGCACAGGAGCTGGCCGAGGAGTTCGGCATTGAGGCGATTCACTTTGATGAGGTGCCGGCCGAACACTTTGATCTGGTCATCAACGGTACTGCCAGCAGCCTCAGCCACGAGGCGCCGCCGATCGACCCCGAGACGTTCGATGACTGCACGCTCGCCTACGACCTGGTGTACGCGCCGCGACCGACGCCGTTTATGGAGCTTGCCAAGCGGGGCGGTGCGCGCCATGTTTGCGACGGCCTCGGGATGCTCATCGAGCAGGCCGCCGAATCTTTCTACGTTTGGCGGGGCGTGCGGCCCGACACGGCGCCTGTCTACCGAGAGCTGCGCCGCCGCTTAGACGCCCAGCACGCTGGCACCGCTGCCGCGCGATGACCTGGCGTCGCGCCGCGCTGCGCTGGACGGGGCGGCTGTTCGCCCTGGCCTGCTTGGCGCTGCTGGCGGTGCAAGCCTGGTTCTTTGCGCATGTGCTGTACTGGAAATACGAGAATCCACGCAGCACTGCCTTCATGCGGCGCGAGCAGCAGCGGCTGGCGCAGCGCACGCCGCCGGGTGCCATCCGTTTCCAATGGGTGCCGTACGAACGCATCAGCGTCTATCTGAAGCAGGCAGTGATTGCCGCTGAAGATGCACGCTTTGCGGAGCATGATGGCGTGGACTGGGAGGCCGTCAAAAAAGCCTATGAAACGAATCTGAAGCGAGGACGGCCGGCGCGCGGCGGCAGCACGATTTCGCAGCAACTGGCCAAGAACCTGTTTCTGTCGCCCGAGAAAAGCTACTGGCGCAAGGCGCAGGAGCTGGCGATCACCGCGATGCTGGAGACCGTCTGGGACAAGCGCCGTATC
>JANWXE010000114.1 GCA_025055385.1 Burkholderiaceae bacterium
CTCCTCGCCGGGCAGGAAGTCCTCGATCACCACGCGCGCGCCGGCATCGCCCAGGCGGTTGGCGACCAGCATCGCCTCGATCGCCTGCTGCGCCTCGGCCACCGTCTGCGCGACCACCACGCCCTTGCCGGCGGCCAGCCCGTCGGCCTTGACGACAATGGGGGCGCCACGCTGCGCCACGTACGCGCGCGCCGCGGCCGCGGCGGCAAAGGTGCGGTACTCGGCGGTCGGAATGCCGTGCCGCGTCATGAACGCCTTGGCGAAATCCTTCGAGCTCTCCAGCTGCGCCGCCGCCTGCGTCGGCCCGAAGATGCGCAGCCCGCGCGCGCGGAAGGCATCAACGATGCCAGCGGCCAGCGGCGCCTCTGGGCCGACAACAGTGAAGGCGATGCCCTCGCGCGCGGCGAAGTCGGCCAGATCCCCGATGCGCGTGACGGGCACATTGCAGAGCCGGCGGTCGCGCGCAGTACCGCCGTTGCCCGGCGCGACGAACACGTGCGAGACGCGCGGCGATTGCGACAGTTTCCAGGCGAGCGCGTGTTCGCGCCCGCCGCCGCCGATGACGAGCACCTTCATGATTCGAGCGAAGCCGTTGTGTAGACGGCCTGGACATCGTCCAGGTCATCGAGGGCGTCGAGCAACTTCTGCATGCGCGCTGCATCCTCGCCGCGCAGCACAATTTCGGTCAGCGGTTTCATCGTCACCTCGGCCACCTCCGGCTTCAGCCCCGCCTTGCTGAGCGCTGCTTGCACTGCGTGGAAGTCGCCCGGCGCGCAGATCACCTCAACGGAACCGTCCTCATTGGTGAGCACGTCCTCAGCGCCAGCCTCCAGCGCTGCCTCCATCACCTTGTCCTCGGAAGTGCCCGGCGCGAAGACGAACTGCCCACAATGCTTAAAATTAAACGCCACCGAGCCGTCGCTACCCAAGTTACCGCCATACTTTGACAACACGTGCCGAACCTCGGCCACCGTGCGTGTGCGGTTATCGGTCATGCAATCGATCATCAGCGCCGCGCCGCCAACACCGTAGCCCTCGTACCGAACTTCCTCGTAACGCGCTCCTTCGAGCTTGCCGGTGCCACGTGCGATCGCTTTCTCGATCGTGTCGCGCGGGATGTTGGCCGCACGCGCCTTCTCCAGCGCCAACCGTAAGCGCGGGTTCATCGCCGGGTCGCCGCCTTCACGGGCGGCTACCGTCACTTCGCGGATGATCTTGGTCCACAGCGAGCCGCGCTTGGCGTCCTGGCGGCTCTTGCGGTACTGAATATTGGCCCATCGGGAATGGCCAGCCATGGCTGTTTTGCGGCAAAAACGACTCAGTCAAGATGTACCCACGCCGTGCAGTCTAACGAACCGTAAACTGCAGCATCCTGCAGTTTGGATCACGGACACCTATGGCCGACCCAATTGTCATCGCGAAAGCCGGCGCCCGCGACATTGCCCTCCTGCCGTCGATGGCCAACCGCCACGGCTGCATTACCGGGGCTACAGGCTCCGGGAAGACCGTCACGTTGCAAGTTCTCGCCGAGCGCTTCTCTGCCATCGGCGTGCCGGTGTTCATGGCCGACGTCAAAGGAGACCTGACCGGCATCGCCAACCCGGGCGCGCCCACCGACAAGATCCGGCAGCGGCTGCAGATGCTCGGACTGCCGCAGCCGCAGTGGTGCGGCTGCCCGGTCGTGCTCTGGGACGTCTGGGGCGAGCAGGGGCACCCGGTGCGCGCCACCGTCTCCGACATGGGACCGCTGCTGCTGGCGCGGCTGCTGAACTTGAACGAGACGCAAGAGGGCGTACTGACGCTGGTGTTTAAGATCGCCGACGACAATGGCCTGCTATTGCTCGATTTGAAAGACCTGCGCGCATTAGTGCAGTACGTCGGCGACAACGCCGCGCAGTTTAAGACGCAGTACGGCAACATCTCGGCCGCTTCGATCGGCGCGATTCAGCGTGGCCTGCTGCAGATTGAGGAGCAGGGCGGCGACCGCTTCTTTGGCGAGCCGATGCTAGATATCGCCGACTTGATGCAGACCGTGGACGGGCGAGGCGTCGTCAACATCCTGGCTGCGGACCGACTGCTGAACAATCCGCGCCTATACAGCACGTTCCTGCTGTGGTTGCTGGCAGAGCTGTTCGAAAACCTGCCCGAGGTCGGCGACCGAGACAAGCCAAAGTTGGTGTTTTTCTTCGACGAGGCGCACCTGCTGTTCTCGGAGGCGCCGCCGGCGCTGCTGGAGAAGGTGGAACAGGTGGTGCGGCTGATCCGCTCCAAAGGGGTGGGCGTCTATTTCGTGACGCAGAATCCGCTCGACATTCCGGAGAAGGTGCTCGGTCAGCTCGGCAACCGCGTGCAGCACGCCCTGCGCGCCTTCACACCACGCGACCAAAAAGCCGTCAAATCGGTGGCGCAAACCATGCGGCCGAACCCGCAGCTTGACATTGAGCGGGCGATCCTGGAGCTGAGCGTTGGCGAAGCGCTCATTTCGCTGCTTGACGCGAAGGGGGCGCCCACGGTGACCGAGCGCGCATGGGTGATACCACCTGCCAGCCAAATTGGGCCGATTACGCCGCAGGAGCGTAAACGCCTCATCGCGGAATCGCCGGTCGCGGGTGTCTATGAAAAAGCCGTCGACCGCGAGTCTGCCTTCGAGCGGCTGCAGCAGCGCGCTGCGGGGTCGGCTGCGGGTGGCGGCGGACTTTTAGAGAGCATCGGCGGCATGATTTTGGGCTCTAGCGGAGCACGCGGTGCGCGGCGCGAGGGTTTGGTCGAGGCGTTTGCCAAGAGTGCGGCCCGTAGCGTGGGCTCCGCGATCGCGCGGGAGATTGCGCGCGGCGTGCTCGGGTCGTTGTTAGGGGGCCGGCGCCGTTGAACGTGCCCTCCGGTTGTCAGGAGAACGCAATGAAAACCTTGCTGATCGCATTGGCGGCGGCTGCCGTGGCGCTTGCCGCATCGGCTCTGATTCCACGCGCCATGCCACCGGTGCAGGCGCAAATGAACGCCGATGGTTGTACCTGTTCGCGGCCTACCCTGCTGGGCAGCGGGGCGGAGCGCCTGTCGGTGTATCACTGCGTCTGTCCCGGCATGATGTGCGTGGTGACGGCGACCGCCGCCGCCTCGATGCCGCCGAGCATTCAGCAAAATTGCACGGATGTGCGCCGTTGACGCGTGGCATGCGACCGACGGTGCTGCCCGATGCGCCGCGTGCAGCGTGGCGATCGCCGGCGCGTGCGGGCGGCGCCCCCCGGCTGCCGCTTCGCCGTCAGGCGCGGGAAGAGATCGATCGCCTCGTCCTCATGGCGCCGGGAGGCGGCCTCGTCGAAATCGCGGACGATCGAGGCTGCGCTGATGCGCGCCAGCTCATCCGCACCATGCTGTTGCAGGTGTACGAGCAGACGTTGCAGGAGCGCCAGTATCTGCTGCCGGCGTTTGTGACTTACTTGCCACAGCGGCGTTGCTGGCCGCCTCGGTGCGGAAACCACACCGTGGTCCGTTGACATGACATGGCCGGCGGCAAGCCCTGATGCGGTAACGAAGAAAACCTAGTGACCCGGAACGCCGGGCGCTGTTGCGACGGCGCTTCGATACGATTACGTGATTAACTGTTTGGCTGTTGCTGCCGAATCACGCAAAAGGCACGGCTGCATGCGGGCGCCATGCACTGAGCCCAGATTAACGCGGCATCCCGCCGTGTGGCCACCGTGTGTCCGAATCGCGGACTTGGCCGCTGGCGGCGTCTTGACTTGCAGAAAGGGATGACGTCCGCATCGGTGTTGTCGCCACCACCGCGGTACGACGGCGCGAACCTGCTGAACCTGACGGCCACCCTCGATGCCGCGTTCGGCAACGCCTCGCCTTATCTGCCGCTGGCCGAGCGCGCGCTGCGCGAACGCATCATGGCTGCGCGGTGCGTGGTGCTCTGGCTGATCGACGGGCTGGGGCTTGAGCCGCTGCTGGCGCTGTCGCCGCAGGGGGCGCTGGCAGCCTCGGTGCGGGCGGAACTGGCGAGCGTCTATCCGTCCAGCACCGCGGCGGCGGTGACGACGCTCGCTACCGCGCGTCCGCCGGTCGCGCATGCGGTGCCGGAGTGGTTCCTCTGGTTCGAAGAATTCGGCGCCGTCTACCGCGCGTTGCCGCTGGATCCGCGCGACCCGCAGGCGGGGCTGCCGCCGGTGGCGGACGCTGCCACCGTCTACCCGCAGCCGGCGCTGACGCGGCGCGCCGACCGCCCCTGCGTCGCGGTGCTGCCGGCGCACCTGGCCGGCTCGGCGTACTCGCGCTATGCGTATGCGGGCGCGCGGATCGTCGGCGTCGCCGACGAGCAGGCCTTTGTACAGGCGATCGTG
>JANWXE010000155.1 GCA_025055385.1 Burkholderiaceae bacterium
GGCCGCACCCGCTAACTGCCGCGCCTGCCGCGCC
This sequence comes from Burkholderiaceae bacterium, assembly GCA_025055385.1. Taxonomy (GTDB): domain Bacteria; phylum Pseudomonadota; class Gammaproteobacteria; order Burkholderiales; family Burkholderiaceae_F; genus JAKANT01. The sequence goes on from JANWXE010000155.1 coordinate 35, forward strand.
GCATCCGCATTGTTCTTCACCGTGGCCGCCATCTGCTCCATACTGGCCGCCGTCTGCTGCAGGCTGCTCGCCTGCTGCTCGGTGCGCGAGGACAAATCCTGATTGCCCTGCGCGACTTCGCCAGAGGCGACGCGGATCGCTTCGACCGCTGCCCAGATGTCGACGATCATGCCGGTGAGTGCCTCCCGCATCGCTTCAAGGGCGCGTGCCATCGCCGCGACCTCGTCCTGGCCAGCACTGTTAAAGCGTGTCTTCAGATCGCCACCAGCAAGCGCTGTTGCCGCAGCGGAAATTGCCTGCAGCTGCGCCGTCACCCGGCGCGCCAGCAGTACCGCGAGCAGCGCCGCCGCAATAACAGCGAGCCCCAACGCAGCCACGATGATCCACTGCGACCAGACAGCCAACCGCTCGGTCCGCTCCATCATCGCGTTGGCGCGCGAGCTGAAGAACGCGCCGACAGCCTCGACCGCCTCGGCAGCCGCCTTTAGCTGCTCGTCGGCGCTCATCATGGCCGCCAGCCCCGTATTGGCGTCGACGCTACCGATATCGATTGCCTGATCGGCCTTCTGCATATAGGCGAGCACCGCCGATGCGGCAGCCTTCACCAGCGCTTCATCTTCCTGCGTATCCGGCAGGTCGATGCGGCCCAGAGACTCGCGCAGCGCTCTGAGCCGCTGCATCAACGCCTCGCGTTCGCTGTCGATACGCTTGTCATCGACTCGCCCAGCAAGCGCCAGCAGGCGGAAAAAGCGGCTGCCTGCAGCGGCGAGCTCGTAACGCAGGGTGTTAGTTGCCCGTCGCTGCTCCAAGTAGACCTCACGCAGATCGTGCAGCGCCACACGCTGCCGCTGCATACCCCACCATCCGACCGCCGCAACGACTGCCATCAGCACGATGGCTGTCAGCGGCGCTACCAGCATTTTGTGCGTCAGCGTCATCGCCGGCTCCGGGTTTGCTACCGCACGGACGAGGCGATTCGAAGTGCCCGTCGGACAGCAGCCAGCGGCGCCCTCGCTCGCGGCACAGCATGCTCAGCCCCATGGCGCCTTGCGGAGGCCAATACGGTGGTAGCTGCGATCACAGGCATGACTCGAAACTCCTGCCAGTGCGGGCAGTGCAGCGTGCAGTCTGACAGATGCGCAATCACCCAATCAGTGCAAATGCGGCCGGCCGTCTGATTTAATTGCCGTTATCGGCAACGCACATGAAGGTCCACGAGCCAATCGTCCTGTCGCCTTGCCTGTCCCAATTCTTCGAGGCCGGCACGAATGGCCAGCCGTCGCCGATGTCGCGCTGCGGGTATCGCGCAAGACCGTCTAGGCGTCGCGCTGCGATGGCAGGGCGCGTTAAAGGCCTGTATGCGTCGCCCGCGTGCGCAATGAGCGAAATCCTATAATCAGGCCGTTTGGTCATCTCCGCAAACGCGGCGCTTCGTCGCCGGCAAACAGACGAGTGCAACTGCTCGCGCTTGGCCTGAATCACCAAACCGCGCCGCTTGCGCTGCGCGAGCGTGTAGCCTTCATGCCGCAAGAGATCGGCGCGGTCATCAGCCGCTTGCGCGAGCGCCTAGCCGCGCCCGACCGCGGTCGTCTATCGGAGGCCGCAATTGTCTCCACCTGCAACCGCACCGAACTGTATTGCGCAGTCGATGAGCCGCGGCTCGCCAGCGAGGCGCTCACAATTTTCCTCGCCTATGAGAAGGCGCTGAACGTCGAGGACGTAAGACGCGCCGCTTATGTGCTGCCGCAGGGCGAGGCCGTGCGCCATGCGTTTCGCGTCGCCAGTGGCCTGGACTCCATGGTGCTCGGGGAACCGCAGATCTTAGGCCAGATGAAGCAGGCCGAGCGGCTAGCGCGCGCCGCCGGCGGCATGGGTCTGTTGCTGAACCAATTGTTCCAGCGCACCTTTGCGGTAGCCAAGGAAGTCCGCAGCTGCACCGACATCGGCACTCAGTCGGTCTCGATGGCCGCTGCCGCCGTGCGGGTCGCCGAACGCATCTTCGGTCAGCTCAGCCAGTGCCATGTTCTGTTCGTCGGTGCCGGCGAGATGATCGAGCTGACCGCTACCCATTTTGCCGCGCGCCACCCGCAGTCGATTGCAGTGGCCAATCGCACGCTCGAACGGGCCGAAACACTTGCCGCGCGTTTGCACGGACAGGCGATGCGGCTGGCGGAACTGCCCCAGCAGCTGCATCGGTTCGATATCGTGGTTTCGAGTACGGCCAGCACCTTGCCGATCATTGGACTGGGCATGGTGGAGCGCGCGATCCGCGCACGCCGCCACCGGCCCATGTTCATCGTTGATTTGGCGGTGCCGCGTGACGTCGAGCCGGAGGTCGCACGGCTAGACGACGTGTATGTGTACACAATCGATGACCTAGGCCGCATCGTGCAGGCAGGCACGCAGACGCGACAGGCCGCGGTCGCGCAGGCCGAGGCGATCATTGAATCACGCGTGCGGGATTTTGAGGCCTGGCTGCGTCTACGCGCGGCGGTGCCGGTAATCCTAGGGCTGCGCGAACGCGCGGAAGCGCTGCGCGACGCCGAGCTGGAGCGCGCTCGGCGGCTGCTGGGGCGCGGCACGCCGCCGCAGGTCGTGCTCGAGCAGCTGGCGCATGCGTTAACCAACAAGTTCTTGCACGCCCCGCTGGCGGCCGCTCACCAGGCCGCCGACGCCGATGAAGCGGAACGGACGCGGGTGCTGCAGTGGCTGTCGCGCTTCTACCCGCGCGCGGAACGCGCGCATTCGTAAACGACGGCTGCCTGGCGCGCCGTGCCTGCGCGCAACGAACAGATGAAACCGTCGCTGCAGAACAAACTGACCGCGTTGTCCCGCCGGCTGCAAGAGATTGATGCCGCGCTGGCCGCCGAGGAGGCCGCACATGATCTGCAGCGCTTGCGGACGCTGGCACGCGAGCGCGCTGAGATCGAACCGGTGGTGGCCCGCTTTCAGGAGTACCGGCGTGCCGAAGCGGACTTGGCCGCGGCGCAGGAGATGCTGGCCGACCCCGAAATGAAGGCACTCGCTGAGGAGGAGATACAAGCCACACGCGCGCGCTTACAGACGCTTGAAGGCGACCTGGAGCGGCTACTGCTGCCCAAAGATCCGAACGATGAGCGCAACGTCTTCCTGGAGATCCGCGCCGGCACGGGCGGCGAGGAGTCGGCCCTGTTTGCCGCCGACCTGTTGCGCATGTACCTGCGCTACGCGGAGCGGCAGGGGTGGCGAACCGAGATCGTCTCTGCCAGCGAATCCGCTCTGGGTGGCTTCAAGGAAGTGATCGTGCGTATCGAGGGGGCAGGCGCGTACTCCAAGCTGAAGTTCGAATCCGGCGGCCACCGCGTGCAGCGGATCCCCCAGACCGAGGCACAGGGGCGTATCCATACATCGGCCTGTACAGTGGCGGTGCTGCCGGAGGCCGACGAGATTGACGACGTCAAAATCGACCCAGCGGAAATTCGCGTCGACGTGTTCCGTGCCTCCGGCGCCGGTGGCCAGCACGTCAACAAGACTGAAAGCGCAGTGCGTATCACGCATTTGCCGACTGGCATCGTGGTCGAATGCCAGGATGACCGCAGCCAGCACAAAAACCGCGAGCGGGCGCTAAAGATCCTTGCCGCCCGCATCAAGGACCAGCAGCTGCGCGCTCAGCAAGCTTCCGTTGCCACGACTCGCCGCAGCCTCATTGGTTCCGGGGACCGCAGTGAGCGGATTCGCACTTACAACTTTCCCCAAAGCCGCGTCACTGATCACCGCATTAACTTGACGCTGTACCGGCTTGGCCAAGTGTTAGACGGCGAGCTCGACGAGATCATCGCGGCGCTGACGGCCGAGCATCAGGCTGAGCAACTGGCTGCGCTCGCTCATGGCGATTGAGGCAGCCGCGCTGCTCGCTGCCGCTGGCTTACCGCGCCGTGAAGCGCGTGCGTTGCTGGCCCACGTGCTGGCCGTGCCACGCGAAGCCTTGATCGCTGACCCGCAACGGCCCGTGCCGACGGCAGCGGCAGCGCGCTTTGCGCAGTTGGCGCAGCGGCGCCGCGCCGGCGAGCCGCTCGCTTACCTGCTCGGCTACTGCGAGTTCTACGGTCGCCCATTTGCGGTTAATGCGGCAGTGCTGGTGCCGCGGCCAGAGACAGAAACGCTGGTGCAGCTAGCGCTCGCGCGACTGCGTCAGATGGCCGCGCCTTGGGTGCTGGACCTCGGCACAGGCAGCGGCTGCGTCGCGGTGACCCTAGCGCTGGAATGTGCCGCAGCGACCGTACTGGCAAGTGATGTAAGTTCGGCAGCGCTGGCGGTGGCGCGCGCCAATGCGCACCGGCTTGGTGCTCAGGTCGCCTTCTTCCAAGGCGATTGGTTGGCAGCGGTACGCGGCCCCTTTGATCTAATCGTCAGCAATCCGCCCTACGTGGCCGCCGGTGATCCGCATCTGGCAGCGCTGCGCTTCGAGCCGGCCGCGGCATTAATCGGCGGCGACGACGGACTCGCCGCACTGCGCGCGATCATCAAGGCAGCGCCATCGTCTTTGCGGTCCGGGGGCTGGCTGCTCGTCGAGCACGGTTACGACCAGGCTGCTGCCGTCCGTGCGTTGCTGCGCGGCGCGGGATTTGGTGCGATCACCACCACACGGGACGCGGCCGGCATAGAACGGGTCACGTCGGCACAGGCTGGCTAAAGCGGCCACTAGCGCGCGCGGGGGAACCTTCCGGTTCCCCCGCTCCTTCGCAACGCCCGCGCGCGGAGGCAAAACCATGTTAAGTACGAAGTTATAGCCCGGGGGTGTGCACCGGCGCCGTTGAAGAACCGGCAGCTGCCGTGCGCTTAAGACCGATTCATATCGCTTAAGTTAAGCGAGCGGCTGCCGATATGGTCGCGCTACACTGAGAACGACCGTTTCAAGCCACCCAGTAAAACAGCCATGGACGCAAAGGAATTCATTCATAAGACCGTGACAGAAAACCCGGTCGTGCTTTTTATGAAAGGCACCGCGCAATTTCCGCAATGCGGTTTCTCGGGCCGGGCCATTCAGATCTTGAGGGCCTGCGGCGTCAAACAGCTCGTCACGGTAAACGTGCTCGAAGACGAGGCGGTGCGCCAAGGCGTGAAGGAATATGCGAACTGGCCGACCATTCCACAGCTGTACATCAAAGGCCAGTTTATCGGGGGCTCGGACATCATGGCCGAGATGTACGAAAGCGGCGAACTGCAGCAGCTACTGAAAGAAGCAGAGGTCGTTTGAGCGCTGAGCGGCCACGGCTGATTGTCGCCATCACGGGCGCCTCCGGCGCCCTCTATGGCGTGCGCTTGCTTGAGCATGTGCGCGCGCTGCGTTCGGTGGAAACGCACCTGCTGCTCTCTGCCGCTGGCGTGTTGACGGCTTACCAGGAATTAGGCCGCAGACGCAGTGACCTGGAAGCACTGGCCGATGTCGTGCACAACGTCAACGACATCGGCGCCAGCATCGCCTCAGGGTCGTTTGAGACCCTCGGCATGGTCGTTGCGCCTTGCTCGATGAAGACGCTGGCGTCGATCGCGCATGGGCTGGCGGACAATCTGATTGCCCGCGCGGCGGACGTGTGCCTAAAGGAGCGGCGCCGGCTGGTGCTGCTGCCGCGGGAGGCACCGCTGAATCTCGCGCACATCCGCAATATGGAGGCAGTCACACTCATGGGTGGCGTGATCTTTCCTCCGGTGCCAGCGTTTTACGCCCGCCCACGCACGCTGGAAGAGATGGTAGACCAGACGGTCGCGCGTGTGCTCGATCTGTTTGGTATTACCCATGGATTGGCGCGGCGCTGGTCTGGCCTGGGCAACGCGCCGTAAGTGGTGCCGGCTATCCGATTCGAACGGATGACCTATCGCTTACAAGGCGATTGCTCTACCTGCTGAGCTAAGCCGGCGCAGGCCTTAGTGTAGAGGAACCCTGAACCGATGAGCATGCTGCTGGTCACTGGCGGCGCTGGTTACATCGGCGCGCATACGATCGTTGAGCTGTTGGCCGCCGGCTACGAGGTAGTCTGCCTGGATAATTACAGCAACAGCTCGCCGGCTGCGTTGGACCGTGTGCAACGCATCGTCGGCCGACCGCTGGCGGCCATTATTGGGGGCGATGTGCGCGACACCGCGCTGCTGGCGCGCGTGTTTGGCAAATACCCAATCGATGGCGTCATTCACTTTGCGGCGCTAAAAGCGGTCGCCGAGTCGGTGGCACAGCCGCTTGCCTACTATGAGAACAACGTCGCCGGCACTCTGGCACTCTTGAGTGCGATGCAGAAAGCCGGGGTGACGCGCTTCGTATTCAGCTCATCAGCAACCGTCTATGGCGCGCCAGACGTGCTGCCGGTCACCGAAGATGCCCCGATCCGCACCGCTAATCCGTACGGGGCCACGAAGGCCATGGTGGAGCAGATCCTGCGGGATGTGGCCGCCGCCTGTGGCTGGTCGGTGGTCAGCCTGCGCTACTTTAACCCGATCGGGGCGCACACCAGCGGCTTGATCGGCGAAGATCCGCAGGACGTCCCGAATAACCTCTTTCCGTTTATCTGCCAAGTGGCGGCCGGCAAGCGGCCGCATTTGAACGTCTTCGGAGATGACTGGCCGACGGCCGACGGCACCGGCGTGCGCGACTATCTGCATGTGATGGACCTTGCTGCCGGGCACGTGCGCGCCTACGAGTTTGCCCAACGGCAGTGCGGCTTCGTGGCGCTGAATCTCGGCACTGGGCGCGGCACCAGCGTGTTGGAGCTCGTGCGCGCCTTTGAGGCGGCGACCGGCCAGCGCGTGCCTTACCGGGTCGCGCCGCGCCGACCAGGCGACATTGCCGCTTGTTGGGCCGACCCCACACGCGCACAGCAGCTACTCGGTTGGCGCGCCACGCGCAGCGTCGAAGAGGCATGCGCCGACGGCTGGCGCTGGCAGCGCAACAATCCGAACGGATATCGCGACGGACCCAGCTAGCCCTACTTCACGCGCGTCAAGTGCGGCCGCACGCGCGGCGGCCGCGGCGGTGCGCCGTCAGCACTCGCCGGTGGCGTCGCCGGCGTCGATGTTGCAGCTGCTGCAGGGGAAGGCAGCGCGGCTGTCGGCGGCGGCGAGCGCGGCACCTCGAAGGCCATACCCTGCCCGTTCTCACGCGCATAGATGGCAATCACGCGAGCAATCGGCACATAGACGTCGCGCGGCACGCCACCGAAGCGAGCCTGAAATGTGATTGCCTGGTTGTCGATTTTCAGGCGGTTCGTGGCAAGCGCCGAGATGTTTAGGATGATTTCTCCATTTCTGACGAATTCCGGTGGCACCTGCACCGTTTCGTCGACTGCTACCGCCACATATGGCGTGAAGCCGGCGTCCACGCACCAATCGTAGATCGCACGCAGCAAGTACGGTTTGGTTGATGGCGGTTCGTTCATGACCTCATTCTGTCCGGCGCGGCCTCACCGCTACTTGCGCATCACTTTCTCCGAGGGTGTGAGCGCCTCAATGAACGCGGGACGCGAGAAGATCCGCTCGGCATATTTCATCAGCGGCGCCGCGCTTTTTGGCAGATCGATGCCGTAGTGATCCAGCCGCCACAGCAGCGGCGCAATCGCCACGTCCAGCATCGAGAAATCATCACCCAGCATGTACTTGTTCTTTTGCAGGATCGGCGCGAGCTGAGTAAGCCGGTCGCGGATCATCGCCTTGGCTTTCTCGATGGCGGGCTGCTTCTTGCTGTTCTCGATCGTCTGCACATGTACGAACAGCTCACGCTCGAAGTTAAACAAGAACAGCCGCGCGCGCGCGCGCATGATTGGATCAGCCGGCATCAGCTGCGGGTGCGGGAAGCGCTCGTCGATGTATTCATTGATGATGTTGGACTCATATAAAATCAAGTCGCGTTCGACCAGGATCGGCACCTGCCCATACGGATTCATCACATTGATGTCCTCGGGTTTGTTGAACAGGTCGACGTCCTTGATCTCGAAGTCCATGCCCTTCTCGAACAATACGAAGCGGCAGCGCTGCGAGAACGGACAGGTCGTGCCAGAATAAAGGACCATCATGGGCCAATTCCCACCTTTGCATTGCGCACCGGGCGCGATGCGCCCGGCATCCATCATTTATTTGACGTCTTTCCAGTAGGCGCGGTTCAGCCACCAGGCAAGCGCCGCAAACAAGAACAGGAACAGCATCACCCAGACGCCGATTCGCACGCGGGTCTGCGCGCTCGGGTCGGTCATATACACGAGGAACGCGACCAGATCGGCAACCTCGCTGTCGAAGCGGCGCGCTTGATCGGCATCGGCCGGCTTGAAGGAAACGCGCACGCGTTCGGCGGGTTGACCGGCAAGCGGTGTCGTCGTCACTTTCGCCCGCCCTTGGGCGTCGTAGATGGTGACGGTCCGTACCGCGCCTTGCTCGGTATATGCGACACGCTCGATCGTCACCTCGCGTGCGCCCTGCCGCTCCCACAGAATGTGCGGCATTGCGATATTCGGATAGACAACATTGTTCCAGCCGGTGGGCGACGCCGCATCGCGGTAATAGCCCCGCAGCAGGGTGTACAGATAATCTGGGCCGGAATATTCGAACGAGGTTCGCGCGCGCGCGATCACCGACAAATCCGGCGGCTGTTTACCGAACCACAATTTAGCGTCTCGCGCCGTCATAGCGATCGTCATCGTGTCGCCGACCTTCTGGTTACCGAAGATCAGAAAATCCTTGATTTGCCGTTCGTCTAACCCGATGTCACGCAGCCGTTGCCAGCGCATCAGCGACGCGCTGTGGCAGCCCAGGCAGTAGTTCGCAAACAGGCGGGCGCCGTTTTGCAACGCGGCCGGATCACGTAAGCGTTCGGCCGGGAATCGGTCCATTGGTACCGAGGCGCCGCCGGCAGCGACGGCAGAAGCGGCGGCAGCCGACAGCGCCACCGCGGCGAGGAATTTCTTCATCGGTTCTAGCTCCTCAGTGCGCGGCAAAAACGACGCGATCGGGAACCGGTTTGAACAGGCCGGCGCGGCTCCACCACGGCATCAGCAGGAAAAAGGCGAAATACAGCAATGTGCCAGCCTGCGCAATGTATGTGAACGTTGGCGTTGGCGCCTTTGTGCCCAGATACCCGAGCACAAGAAAGTCGACGGCGAATGCAAGCAGCAGCCAAAAGTGCCAGTCTGGGCGGTAGCGCATCGACTTCACCGGCGACTGATCCAGCCACGGCAGACCGAAGAAGATCAGCACCGACGCCCCCATCAGCACCACGCCCCAGAACTTGGGATCGAGCTTCAGCGGTCCGCCCACCATCAGTACGATCAGCACCAGCGCCACGACAAGCGTCAGGTACTTCGGCGTGCGTCGCTGCAGCGTCAAGAAGAGGAGGATCGCGTAAGCCGCAGTGCCAAACGCGAGCACCCACATGAAATCTTCAGTGGTCGCCCGCAGGATCGAATAGAAGGGGGTGAAGTACCAGACTGGAGCGATGTGCGCAGGGGTGGTCAGCGGGTCGGCGGGGATGAAGTTGTTCCACTCTAAGAAATAGCCGCCCATCTCCGGGGCAAAGAACAGCACGGCAAAGAATGCGATCAAAAACAGCGACAGGCCGAAGATGTCATGCACCGTGTAGTACGGGTGAAATGGAATACCGTCCAGTGGCTTGCCGTCGGGCCCAAGCCGATCTTTGATTTCGATGCCATCGGGATTGTTCGATCCGACATCATGTAACGCCAGAATATGCGCGGCCACCAAGGCCAGCAACACGAGCGGGATCGCAATCACATGCAAAGCAAAGAAGCGGTTTAGCGTGGCATCGGAGACGACGTAATCGCCACGAATCCAGACTGCCAGGTCCGGTCCGATTAGCGGGATAGCCGAGAACAAGTTGACGATCACCTGCGCGCCCCAGTAACTCATCTGGCCCCATGGCAGCAGGTAGCCAAAGAAGGCCTCTGCCATCAAGCACAGAAAAATTAGGCAGCCGAAAATCCACACCAGTTCGCGCGGCTTGCGGTAACTGCCATAGAGCAGCGCGCGGAACATGTGCAGGTAAACGACAATGAAGAAAAACGACGCGCCGGTTGAGTGCATATACCGGATGAACCATCCGCCCGGCACCTCGCGCATGATGTATTCGACCGATTCGAACGCATAGCGCGCATCGGGCTTGTAGTGCATGACCAGAAAGATGCCGGTAACAAGCTGAATCAGCAGCACAACTAGCGAGAAGCTGCCGAAGAAGTACCAAAAGTTGAAGTTCTTCGGCGCGTAATACTCGGACATGTGCTTCTTGTATTCCGACATCAACGTCGGCATACGCGCGTCGATCCAGCCAAGCAGCCCCTTGTATTCGGTCTTGTGCAGTCCCATGGTGCAGTCCTATCGCAACGGTCGTGGCGGTTACGCTTGGCTGTCGTCGCCAATTAACACGACGGTGTCGGAGAGGTATTTGTGCGGCGGCACTTCCAGGTTATCCGGCGCAGGCTTATTTTTGAAAACGCGCCCCGCCAGGTCGAAGGTGGACCCATGACAGGGGCAGAGAAACCCGGGGTCGGCGCCTAACTGCGGGTTGGTGCCGGCTGCGAAGGGACCGACCGGCGAGCAGCCCAAATGAGTGCAAATACCAACCACAATTAAATACTCGGGCTTAATTGACCGGTATTCGTTGCGCGCGTACGGCGGCGTAGGATAGGCCGTGCGCTGAGATGCCGGATCAGCTACCTGGTCGCTGACTTTCTTGATGGCCTCCAGCATGTCTGGTGTGCGGCGCAAGATCCAGACCGGCTTGCCACGCCACTCCACTGTCTTCATCTCGCCAGGCGCAAGCGTGGAGAGATCGAACTCCACCGGAGCACCGGCGGCGCGCGCGCGCTCGGACGGCGCAAAGGAGGCGACAAACGGTGTCGCGGCCGCGACAGCGCCGACGGCGCCCGCCACGCCCGTGGCGATGAGCGCCGCGCGACGATCGTCATCGATCGGTGCAGCTGGGCTGGACATGGAGTTTTCCTTAGAAGTGAACGAATGCGGCAGCTTGGAGCCGCGCGCCCCCAATTCGCAAGCGGCTCCAAAAAAACCTACTGATTCTACTGCATGCATTTTGCAGAACCGTCAGGCGCCGATCCGGTGAAACACACCGCGCCAGCACGACGGACGCGCGATGCAGCCCCAGCGCAACACCCCATCGGAGGCTCTGTGTGCACCGCCAGCTGACGCTTACAATGCTCGCGCCACCGCCCGTGCAGGCGGCGAGACCTTGCAGTGTGACGGGAGCCGGCGATGACCGTTTGGCAAGAATTCCGCGAGTTTGCGGTCAAGGGCAACGTCGTCGATCTGGCCGTCGGCGTGATTATCGGCGCGGCCTTCGGCAAGATCGTCGAATCCCTGGTCAAGGATCTGATCCTGCCGGTGATCGGCCGCTTGGTCGGCGGCCTTGATTTCTTCAATTACTTTATCGCACTGGCGGACCCGCCCTCAGGCTACAGCGGGCCGATGACCTACGAGGCCTTGACGAAGGCAGGGGTGCCGCTGTTCGCTTACGGCAACTTCATCACGGTCGCGTTGAACTTCTTGATCCTTGCGTTCATTGTCTTTTGGATAGTGAAAGCCATTAACCGGCTGAGGCGCCAGACGCCCGCCGCGCCCCCTGGGCTGCCTGAACAGGTCCTGCTGCTGCGCGAGATTCGTGATGCGCTGAAGGCGCGCTAACAACGCAGCACGGGCAGACGGAGCGACTACAATCGCGTCCTCTGCTTGCATTCAACGGCTGCCGGCATCGGATCCCTCTCATGCTGCGTCGTTTGTGGCTGCTATTTGCGCAGGCCACGACGATCGGTCTTGCCATCCTGTTCGTCGTCTCAACCCTGCGACCGGAATGGCTGCAGCGCGCATCGCCCGCTGTGGTCGCGACACCGGTGGCCGACAGTGTGGCTATCCAGCAGGTGGCGCTGCCTGAGGCCGGGCAGCGCGCCGCCGCCGTGCAGTCGTACGCGGAAGCCGCCCAACGAGCGCTGCCGTCCGTGGTCAGCATCTACACGACCAAAGAGTTGCGCCGCAATGCGGGCGAGGATCCGCTGTTTGAGCGCCTCTTCGGCAACCGCGGGCCGGAGCGGCTATTTAACCTCGGCTCGGGGGTGATTGCGACCGCCGACGGCTATGTGCTGACCAACTACCATGTGATTGAGGCAGCAGACCAGATCTCCGTCAAGCTTGCTGACGGGCGCGAGGTTGAGGCGCGGGCCGTCGGCGCTGATCCGGAAACCGATCTGGCAGTGCTGAAGCTACCGCTAAAGGACCTGCCCGCGATTACCTTCGGGCGCGCCGAATCATTGAAAGTCGGCGACGTGGTGCTCGCAATCGGCAATCCCTTCGATGTCGGCCAGACTGTAACGATGGGCATTGTCTCCGCGCTGGGTCGCAACGACCTCGGCATCAATCGTTACGAGAACTTCATTCAAACCGACGCCGCCATCAACCAAGGCAACTCCGGCGGCGCGCTGGTTGACACCAACGGCTTGCTAGTCGGCATTAACAGCGCGATTTATTCCCGAACCGGTGGCTCCATTGGCATCGGCTTCGCGATCCCGGTGTCAATCGTCACACAGGTCATGGAGCAGTTGATCCGCACCGGCAGAGTCACGCGCGGCTATTTTGGCATCGAGCCCGGCGACATCACGCCTGAGCTGGCAGAGCTGCTGAAACTGCCCCCACAGGCCAAGGGCGTGGTCGTGCGCGGCGTGCAACGCAACGGTCCAGCGGCGGCTGCCGGACTGGAGCCGATGGATGTGGTCGTTGCCATCAATGGCCAGCCCGTGATCAACACGCCGGGCCTGCTGGCGCAGATTGCGCAGCTGACACCTGGTAGCACCGCACGCGTGAAGCTGTTGCGTAAAGGAGCGGAGTTGGAGCTCGATGTCCGGGTGGGCGAACGGCCGCCGCCGCGCACAGCACGCTAGGCAGCGGCTTTCTCCTCGGATTCTTTCGGGCCGCCGACGAAGCGGGCCAGCTGAATGCCCAGTTCGTACAGCAGGCACAACGGGATCGCCAGCAGCAGCTGCGACAGCACATCTGGCGGTGTAAAAATGGCGGCGATCACAAAAGCACCCACAATCACGTACGGGCGTGCTTTCTTCAGCTTATCGACATCGGCGATACCGAAGCGCGCCAGCAGCACCACCGCGATCGGCACCTCAAAGGTCAGGCCAAAGGCGAGGAACGTGCCGAGCACAAACGAGAAATACGCTTCAATGTCTGGCGCTACTTGCACTGAACTGGGCGCGAAACCGGCGATAAAGCGAAACACCAGGCCGAAGACGACGAAGTAGCAGTACGCCATGCCGAGGAAGAACATCAGCACGCTTGACACAATGATCGGCGCGGCCAACCTTTTCTCGTGCCGGTACAGCCCGGGAGCGACAAAGGCCCACGCTTGCCATAGCACATACGGCAGCGCGATCAGCAGCGCGACAAACAGCGTGACTTTCAGCGGCACCATGAACGGCGTCACCACGCCGGTGGCCAGTAGCTTGGTGCCCGCTGGCAGCGCCGCCATCAACGGCCGCGACAACAGGTCGAAGATGTCCTTCATAAAGGGCGACAACGCGACGAACACAATCAACACCGACGCGGCCGCTCGCACCAAGCGTTGGCGCAGCTCGATTAGGTGCGACAGGAAGCCCTGCTCCTCGCCGCCCAGTTCCTCTTCAGGTGGCGGATTCGGCACGCTCATCGGCGGATGCGGGGCCGGTTGATGCGCGCGCGCGGCGCGTATTTGCGGCGCGTCGCTGTGTAAGCATCCGGGAGAGCCAGCTGGCGTTTCAAGCGCGCCAATTCTTCGGCCAATTCATCGACGGAGGGGCCAAGCTTGTAGCGGCGCGGAAACGTGCGTCGACCCCAACTGTCGCCCGCGCCCTCGAAGGCGTAGTCAGTTGCCGTCGCAGTGGACGAACTGCCTTCATCAGCGGGTGTCGCCAACGGCATCGACAGTTCACTTGCAGTCCGGTGCAGCTCGCCTTGTAGCTCCTGCACGGACGACTGCAGCGACTGTGCTGCCGCGCGCGCCTCTTCCTGCAGGCGCTTCAGTTCCGCGAGTTCCATCTCGCGGTGGATGTCGGCCTTCACCTGATTGACGTACCGCTGCGCCTTCCCCAACCACTCGCCCACGGTACGTGCCACGCGGGGCAACCGTTCCGGGCCGAGCACGACCAGCGCTACAACGCCGATCAAGCCCAGCTCACCAAGGCTGAAATCGAACATCGCAGCTCAGCGATGACGGCGGCGCGCCCCCCAGTGGCCGGCACACCGGCGTGCAGGATCAAGACTTTTCCTTGGCTTGCACGTCGATCGTGCCGCCGGCGATCGCTTTGCCGTCCTCGACCTTCTTGGTCGTGTCGGCCGTCTCGCCGCCGTCTTTCATGCCTTCCTTGAAGCCCTTGATCGCCGCACCCAGGTCTTTGCCGAGGTTCTTCAGCTTCGAAGTACCGAAGACCAGGATGATGACCAGCAGGACGATCAGCCAGTGCCAGATCGATAGCGAACCCATGATGGACTCCTAGCGCCGCGCTCGCTGCCAAGCGCGGCCAACAGCGCTACAGACGTTTCCACGGACGTGGCCCCCCCAGCACGTGCAGATGCAGGTGGTAGACCTCTTGCCCGCCGTCCGGGCCGTTATTAGCGACGACACGAAACCCGTTCGTGGCGCCTTGTTCTCGTGCAAGCCGCGGTGCGAGGAGAAGCATTTTACCCAACAGCCGCTCGTGTTCCGCACGCGCATCCGCCAGGGTGGCGAAGTGCTCCTTCGGCACCATCAGCAGATGTACCGGCGCAGCCGGGTTGATGTCGTGGAAGACGATCAGTTCATCGTCCTCGTAGGCCTTTTTGCTTGGAAGTTCGCCGCGCACGATGCGGCAGAAAATGCAGTCGGCGTCGCTCATAAGTCGTCGCGATTGCGGCAGAAGGAACAGGTCGCCTCATGAAGAAAGTTAGCCATTACGCGCCGTCGCGCAGCTTGCGCAGCGCCTTTTCTTCAATGCCCGAGGTGCCGGCCCGCCGCTGAAGCTCGGCCAGCACGTGCTCCGGGCGCAGCCCGTAGCGGGCCAGCGCAACTAAGCAATGAAACCACAGGTCCGCGCATTCGGCCACCAGGCGCTCGCCGCCGCCCGCCTTCGCCGCCAGCACCGCCTCAGTGGCCTCCTCACCGATCTTCTTTAGCAGCGCGTCCTCCGGACCGGTGAGCAGTCGCGCCACGTACGAGGTCTGCGGGTCGCCGCCGCGGCGCGATTCGATGACGTCGGCCAGGCGGGCAAGGACGGCGTCGTTGGCGTTCATTTACGGTAGATCACCTCCGGGTCCTGCAGCACCGGTTCCACCACCAGCCAGGCGCCAGCCTGCAAGCGGCGGTGAAAGCAGCTTGCCCGCCCAGTATGACAGGCGATGCCGCCTTGCTGCTCGACGACATACAACACGACGTCGCCGTCGCAGTCCAGTCGCACCTCGCGCACCTGCTGGTGCAATCCGGATTCCTCGCCTTTGCGCCACAGGCGGCCGCGCGAGCGCGACCAGTACACGGCCCGCCCGGTCGCCGCCGTTTCGGCCAGCGCCTCGCGATTGGCCCAAGCGACCATCAACACGCGCCCGCTGGCGGCGTCCTGTGTGATCACCGGTACGAGCCCACGCTCGTCGAAGGCAACCTCGTCGAGCCAGTTCATTGGTCCATCCGCACGCAGATGCCCTGGGCGGCCAGGAAGCGTTTGGCCTGCGCGATCGTGTAATCGCCGAAGTGAAAGATGGAGGCCGCCAGCACCGCATCCGCGCCCCCCTGCGTGACGCCGTCGGCCAGGTGCTGCAGATTACCTACACCGCCGGAGGCGATCACCGGCACCGGCACCGCCTCAGCCACCGCCCGCGTCAGCGCCAGATCGAAGCCCAGCCGCGTGCCGTCGCGGTCCATGCTGGTGAGCAGGATCTCGCCCGCGCCCAGTTCGACGACGCGCCGCGCCCATTGGACCGCGTCCAGTCCGGTGGGCCGGCGGCCGCCGTGCGTGTAGACCTCCCAGCCAGCGGCCGGATCGTGCGGATCACGCCGACGCGCATCGATCGCTACGACGATGCATTGAGCGCCGAAGCGGGCGCTCGCGGCAGCCACTAGGTCCGGGTCCAGCACCGCCGCCGTATTGATGGATACTTTGTCGGCGCCCGCGTTCAGCAGCCGGCGCACGTCCTCCACCCGCCGCACGCCACCGCCAACGGTCAGCGGGATGAACACCTGCTCGGCCACCGCCTCGATGACGTGCAAGATGATGTCGCGCTGGTCCGCGCTGGCGGTGATGTCTAGAAACGCCAGCTCGTCGGCGCCCTCGGCATCGTAGCGGCGCGCAATCGCCACCGGATCGCCCGCATCGCGTAGATCGACGAAATTCACCCCCTTGACCACGCGGCCGGCGGTCACATCTAGGCAGGGAATAATGCGCTTAGCCAACATCGAGGGGTGACGACAAGGCGTTGTGAAGCATAGCTTCCTAGGATCCGCTGCGTCGAACACCTCGATCGTATTGCGCCGGATCGTGGCGCGCGCAGATACGATCGCAACCATACCGCCGGCACTCGCTCTGTGCTGCGGGCGGTGATGGATGCCGCTGGCGACCACATGCACCCTGCCGCATGCGCGGCCTAGCCTCCATCGTGCCGCCGCCAGCGGCTGACCGCGATCGCGCGCGGGGCTTCAGAGCCAGTCAAGACGGGCACGGTTTCTTATCAGGGCAGGGTCGACGCCTAGCCAGTCCTTTGCAAACGGCAAACCGCACAGCACGGATCGGTGCAGAACATCATGCCGCAGCCAGGCTTGCTGCCACCCCAAAGGCGCTGTTGCTGATGATCGTGTCTGCGGCGCTATCGGACCCGGCAACCACTTAACGTCCAGCCAACGCATCGGCGCGCGCCTGCGCGGCTTTGAAGTCGAGCGTGCCTTCGTAGAGCGCGCGGCCCAGCACCACGGCCTCAATGCCCTCGTCTTGTACCGCGCACAGCTTTTCGATGTCGGCCAAGCTTGCCACACCGCCGCTGGCGATGACCGGAATCTTCACGTGCCGCGCCAGTTCGACGGTCGCCTCGATGTTGACGCCCGTCAGCATGCCGTCGCGGCCGATGTCGGTATACAGGATAGCGTCTACCCCGTAGTCCTCGAACTTTTTGGCCAAATCAATGACGTCGTGTCCGGTTAGCTTGCTCCAGCCATCTGTGGCGACCTTGCCCCCCTTGGCGTCGAGCGCCACGATCACATGACCGCCGAAGGCACTACAGGCATCTTGCAGGAAACCCGGGTTTTTCACCGCCGCGGTGCCGATCACGACATAGGCAACGCCGTCGTCAATATAGCGCTCGATCGTGTCCAGGTCACGCAGGCCGCCACCGAGCTGCACGGGTATGTCAGCACCGACCGCTTGAATGATTTTCCTGATTACGCCCTCGTTGACTGGCCGACCGGAGCGCGCGCCGTTTAAATCGACAACGTGCAGGCGCCGGGCACCTTGCTCAACCCAATGGCGGGCCATTTCCACCGGGTCTTCGGAGAAGACGGTCTCCTGGGTGAGGTCACCTTGTCGCAGCCGCACGCAGCGGCCGTCTTTTAAATCAATGGCGGGGATCAGCAGCATCGACGGGAGTCGGAGCGGATCATGATGATGTTGACAACGGGGACACCGTGAAGCCCGGCACGCAGCGCCTGAACTCAGGGACGCCAGCGCGTAAAGTTTTCGTAGATCCGCAAGCCGAAGGCGGCGCTTTTTTCCGGGTGAAACTGGGTGGCGAAAATGTTATCCCGCGCAATGGCGCAGGTAAAGACGCCACCGTATTCGCTTTGCCCACAAATGAGCGAGGCATCGCTAGGCTCCACGTAGTAGCTGTGCACAAAATAAAACCAGGCGTTCTCCGGAATGCCGGCCCACAGTGGATGCGGGCGCGTCTGGTGCACGCGGTTCCAACCCATGTGGGGTACTTTAAGCGGGGGGGCCATGGCCGACGCACCGTGGGCTGCACGGAAACGCACCACGCGGCCGGGTAAGACGCCAAGTCCTGGGGTTGCCCTTTCGGGCGCATGCGCCTCCTCGGAGCTTTCGAATAGCATCTGTTCGCCGATGCAGACTGCCAGCAGCGGTTTGCTGCGTACCGCCTGCAGCACCGCCTCCAGCAGCCCCGCCTCACGCAGGTTGCGCATACAGTCCGGCATCGCCCCCTGCCCCGGCAGCACGACGCGGTCGGCTGCGGCGATCTCATGCGCCGCGCTGCTGATGCGCACGGTTTCCTTCGGCGCGACGTGCTCGAGCGCCTTCGCCACCGAGCGCAGGTTGCCCATGCCGTAATCGACGACCGCGATCATCGGGACGTAAAAGCGATGGTCTCCGGAACAGCCCGCCGTGTGGTTTACAGCACCCCCTTGGTGCTGGGCACGGCCCCAGCCGCGCGCGGATCGGGCTCTACAGCCGCGCGCAGCGCCCGCGCGAAGGCCTTAAAGACCGTCTCGCACTGATGGTGGGCGTTTTCGCCGCGCAGATTGTCGACGTGCAGCGTCAGTTGCGCGTGGTTGACGAAGCCCTGGAAAAACTCGCGGGCGAGATCGACATCGAATGTGCCGATCCAGGCGCGCGTAAACGCCACGTGCCAGTGCAGGCCCGGGCGGCCGGAGAAATCGATCACCACGCGCGACAGCGCCTCGTCCAGCGGCACGTATGCGTGGCCGTAACGGCGGATGCCCTTTTTATCGCCCACCGCGCGCGCCACCGCTTGGCCGAACGCAATGCCGACGTCCTCTACCGTGTGATGCGCATCGACGTGCAGGTCGCCCTTGGCCTCCACGGTCAAGTCCAGCATGCCGTGGCGCGCCACCTGGTCGAGCATGTGGTCGAAGAACCCGATGCCCGTCGACAGCCGGCTGCTGCCGCTGCCGTCCAAATCCAACACGACGCGGATCTGCGTTTCCGCCGTGTGGCGAACGATTTCGGCCGTGCGTGCCCCCATGCCTGACTCCTACAGACTCGCGCGCAGCGCGGAAAGAAAGGCGTCGTTTTCCTCCGGCGTGCCGACCGTCACGCGCAAACAGCCGGCCAGCAGCGTGTGCATCGGTGCCACGTTCTTCACCAATATGCCGCGCGCGCGCAGCGCACCGTAGGTCGCCGCCGGATCGGCCACCCGCAGCAGGATGAAGTTGGCCGCTGACGGAAAGACTGTCACGCCGGCCATCTCCTGCAGCGCGGCGAGCAGGCGCGCGCGCTCGGCGCGGATGGCGGCTGCCTGTTGCTCGAAGACCGCCAGATGGTCGAGCAGCAGTTCCACCGCCGCCAGCGTCAGCGCGTTCACGTTATAAGGCGGGCGCACCTTCTCGAGCTCCGCGATCAGCGCGGCCGCCCCGCACAGGTAACCGAAGCGCGCGCCGGCCAGACCCAGCTTGGACAGCGTGCGCAGCACCAGCAGGTTGGGATAGCGCACAAGGTCCGGCAGCCAGGTATCGCCGGCAAAGGGCAGGTAGGCCTCGTCGAGCACGACCAGGCCCGGGGCGGCCTGCAGCGCCGCCTCGATCGCCGCCCGATCGAAAAGGTTGCCGGTCGGGTTGTTCGGATACGCGATGAAAACCACCGCCGGCCGTTCGCGTGCGATCGCCGCCAGCAGCGCCTCGCGGTCAAGCGCAAACGCCGCGCCGAGCGCCACCGGCACGAAGCGGCAGCGGTTCAGCCGCGCCGACACCTCGTACATCACGAAGCTTGGGGCAGGACAGAGCACGGCCGCGTCGCTGCGCGCACACGCTTGGATCAGCAGATGGATCAGCTCGTCCGAGCCGTTGCCTAGCATAAGCCGCATGCCGTCCGGCAGGCCGATACAGCGCGCGAGCTTCGCTTTCAGCGGTGCCGGGTCCCCGGGCGGATAACGATTCAGCGCCACCTGGGAGAGCCGCTGCCCGAGCTGCTGCGCCAGCTCAGGCGGCAAGGGATACGGGTTCTCCATCGCGTCGAGCTTGATCAGCCCGCTCGCATCCGGTACCGGGTAGGCGGCGGCCGCACGCACGTCGTCGCGGATCGCCGCCAGCGGCAGGGGGCGGGGTGCTGGCGCGCTCATCGGGATCGAATGCGCGCCAGCGCGCTGTCGGCATGCGCTGGCAGACCCTCGCCGCGCGCCAGCTCGGCGGCGACCGGCGCCAATGCCTGCGCGCCGGCGGCGCTGATCTCGATGAGGTTGCTGCGCACGACGAAGTCGTACACGCCCAGCGGCGACGCAAAACGCGCGGTGCGTACCGTCGGCAACACATGGTTCGGCCCAGCGCAGTAATCGCCGAGAGCCTCCGACGCGTAGTGCCCGAGAAAGATCGCGCCGGCGGCGCGGATCTGCGGCAGCAGCGCCTGCGGGTCGCGGGTGACGATCTCCATGTGCTCGGGTGCCACGCGGTTGGCCAGCGCCGCCGCCTCCGCCAAATCACGCGTGCGCACCAGTGCGCCGCGGCGCGCCAGCGACGCCTCGATGATCGCCCGCCGCGGCTGCTGCGGCAGCAGCCGCACCATTGCCTGCGCCACCGCATCCAGCAGCGCCGGCTGCGGCGACAGCAGCAGCGCCTGCGCCAGTTCGTCGTGCTCGGCCTGCGAGAACAGGTCAAGCGCGATCCATTCGGGATCTGCGCTGTCGTCGGCGATGACGAGGATTTCCGTCGGACCGGCGATCATGTCGATGCCGACGGTACCGAAGACACGCCGCTTCGCGCTGGCCACATAGGCATTGCCAGGGCCGACGATCTTGTCCACCGGCGCAATCGTCTCGGTTCCGTAGGCGAGCGCGGCAATCGCCTGCGCGCCTCCGATCGCGTAGGCCTGCGTGACGCCGCCCAGATAGGCGGCCGCCAGCACCAGCGGATTGCGCTGCCCCTGCGGGGTCGGCACCACCATCACCAGTTCGGCCACACCCGCCACGCGCGCCGGAATTGCGTTCATCAGCACGGTGGACGGATAAGCGGCCTTGCCGCCCGGCACGTACAGCCCGACCCGCGCCAGCGGCAGCAGCCGTTGGCCAAGCCGGTTCCCATGCGCGTCGACCTCGATCCAGTCGCTGGCGCGCAGCAGCTGCATCTGCCGCTCGTGAAACGCGCGGATACGATCGGCAGCCGCCTGCAGCGCCTGCCGCTGCGCCGGCGGCAGCGCCTCGAAGGCCGCCTGCATGTGCTGCGGCGGAATTTCCAGATCCGCCACCCGCGCCGCATCGAGCGCATCGAAACGGTGCGTGTACTGCAGCAGCGCCGCATCGCCGCGCTCGCGCACGTCCAGCAGCACGTCCTCCACGGTGCGCTCGATCGCCGGGTCGGTGGCAAGATCGGCCGCCAGCAGGCGCGCAAACTCGGCGGCGAAGCCAGGCGCCGCCGTATCCAGACGTCGCACGGTAAAACTCATGTGGTCGCCTCCGCAGCTGCCGCCAGCGCGTCGATCAGCGGCATGAGGGCGGTGCGCTTCGTCTTTAGCGCCGCCGCGTTCGCGATCAGCCGTGCCGAGATATGCGCGATCGTCTCCACCTCCACCAGACGGTTGGCGCGCAACGTACCGCCGGTGGAGACCAGATCGACGATCGCGTCGGCTAGGCCCGCCAGCGGCGCCAGTTCCATCGAGCCGTATAGCTTGATCAGATCCACGTGGACGCCTTTCTCAGCGAAGAACTCGCGTGCGCTCGCTACGTACTTGGTGGCCACGCGCAGGCGGGCGCCGCGCCGCACCGCGCTGGCGTAATCGAAGCCCTCCGGCACCGCCACGCACAGCCGGCAGCGGGCAATGCCCAGATCGAGCGGCTGCGCCAGCCCCGCCTCGCCCCATTGGGCGCGATGCTCAAGCAGCACGTCGCGGCCGGCCACGCCGAGATCAGCTGCGCCGTACTGCACGTAGGTCGGCACGTCGGCGGCGCGCACGATCACGATGCGCAAATCCGGCCGCGAGGTGCCGATGATCAGCTTGCGCGAGGTCTCCGGATCCTCGCTGGCGACGATGCCGGCACGCGCCAGCAGCGGTGCCGTCTCCTCGAAGATACGTCCTTTCGACAGCGCGAGCGTGATCATCGGCGGTCTTCAGCGGATGCGCGCGATGCGTGCGCCAAGCGCAGCCAGCCGCTGCTCCATGCGCTCATAGCCGCGGTCCAAATGGTAAATGCGGTCGACCACCGTCTCGCCTTCGGCCACCAGCCCCGCGATCACCAGGCTAGCCGAGGCGCGCAGGTCCGTGGCCATCACATGAGCGCCAGACAACGCCGACACGCCGGTGACGACTGCCGTGTTGCCGTCGATGTCAATCGCAGCCCCCAGGCGCTGCAGTTCTACTGCATGCAGGAAGCGGTTTTCAAAGATCGTCTCGGTAATGCGCGCGGTGCCTTGCGCGACGCAGTCAAGCGCCATGATCTGCGCCTGCATGTCAGTCGGAAACGCCGGGTAGGGCGCGGTGCGCAGGCTGATCGCGCGCGGTCGGCCGCGCGCGCGCACGCGCAGCGCGTTGGGCTCTACATCGATCGTCGCCCCCGCCTCGCGCAATTTGTCAATCACCGCATCGAGCGTGCCGGGCGCGGCCGCCGTCAGCCGCACGTCGGCGGTGCCGAACAACCCACTGACCACGGCCGCAGTCAGGAAGGTGCCGGTCTCGATGCGGTCTGGCAGCACTCGGTGGTGCGCCCCATGCAGGCGCGGCACGCCCTCGATCACGATACGGTCGGTGCCGGCGCCGCGGATGCGTGCGCCCATCGCGTTTAGACACGCGGCCAAATCGACGACCTCGGGCTCACGGGCGGCGTTTTCGATCACCGTCTCGCCCTCGGCCAGGGTCGCGGCCATCATCAGGTTCTCGGTGCCAGTGACGGTCACAAGGTCAGTGACGATGCGCGCGCCGCGCAGCTTGCGCGCCTCGGCGACGATGTAGCCGTGCTCGATGCGGATCGTCGCACCAAGCTGCGTCAGCCCCTTGATGTGCTGGTCCACCGGCCGCGCGCCGATGGCGCAGCCGCCCGGCAACGACACGCGCGCCCTGCCGCAGCGCGCCAGCAGCGGCCCCAGCACCAAAATGGAAGCGCGCATCGTCTTGACCAGCTCGTAGGGCGCCTCGGTGGCGGCAATGGCAGCCGCACGCAGCGTGCAGCAGTCACCGCTGCGCTCCACCACCACCCCCATGCCGCGCAGCAGCCGCTCCATCGTGGCCACATCGGCCAGCTGCGGCACGTTGGCGAGCGACAGCTCCTCGGCGGTCAGCAGCGCTGCGGCCATCATTGGCAGCGCGGCATTTTTCGCTCCGGCGATCGCGATTTCGCCGGCAAGCGGCTGTCCGCCTTCAATGCGCAGCTTGTCCATCAGCTCAGTGGCCCTGCGCCGCGTATTCCGCCGGCGTCAGTGTGCGCATCGACAGCGCATGGATTTCCTCGCGCATGCGGTCGCCGAGCGCGGCATAGACAAGCTGGTGGCGCGCCACGCGCGTCTTGCCCTCGAAGGCGCGGCTGACGATCAGCGCCTCAAAATGATGGCCGTCGCCGCGCACTTGCAGCACCTCGCAGTCCAAAGCAGCGGCAATATAGCGTTTGACGTCTTCGGGGGTCGGCATTCTTACGAGCGAATCTTGTAGCCGCGCGCCAGCATCGCTAGAGCCAGCGCCGTCACCGCGGCGAGGGTGGCAAGGACGACGGCCAGGCTCAGCCACGGACTGGCATCCGACTGGGCGAAAAAGCCGTAGCGAAAACCGTCGACCATGTAGAAAAACGGGTTCAGGTGCGAGACGGCCTGCCACAGCGGCGGCAGCCCGTGCACGGAGTAGAACACGCCGGCCAGAAACGTGGCGGGCATGACGATGAAGTTCTGGAACGCCGCCAGCTGATCGAATTTCTCAGAGACGATGCCGGCGATCAGCCCAAGCACACCAGCCAGCGCCGCGCCCAGTAACGCGAACACCGCGATCCACAGCGGCGCGGCGAAGGGCGGCGGGGCAAACCAGGCCGTGGCAGCGAACACGCCCACGCCGACGGCGATACCGCGCACGACCGCGCCCAGCACGTAGGCGGCGAAGAACTCCATCGTCGTGATCGGCGCCAGCAGCACGAACACCAGGTTGCCGGTGATCTTGCTCTGGATCAGCGACGAGGATGAGTTGGCGAACGCGTTTTGCAGCAAGCTCATCATCGCCAGGCCCGGGATCAGGAAGGCGATGTAGGACACGCCCGGGAACGCCTCCACGTGTTCCTGCAGTACGTGGCCGAACACCAGCAGGTACAGAACCCCGGTGAGTACTGGTGCGGCGATCGTCTGGAAACTCACTTTCCAGAATCGCAGCACCTCTTTGTACAGCAAGGTGCGGAAACCCACAGCCAAGCCACCCGCTGGCAGCGGCGCCGGCGGCGCCGCGATCGAATCCGCACTGTTCATGCGGTTGCCTCCGCGTCGGCGCCGGCCATCAGCTGCAAAAAGACATCCTCCAAATCGGCATGCCCGACCTCCAGGTCCTCGATGCGCGTGCCCGCCTGCCGCAACGTGGCCAGCGTCTGTTCGACCTCTGCCACCGAGGCCAGCCGCAGTACCACGTGCTCATCGGTCTGCTCGATCACGCGCGCGGCGAGCGCCGCCGGCAGCGCACCGGCCACGCGCGCGCTCAGTCGCAGTCCGGAGAAACGCTGCAGCAGCGCGCGGGTGTGATCTAAAGCGATCAGGCGGCCGCCGCGCAGCATTGCGATGCGGTCGCACAACTGCTGCGCTTCCTCCAGGTAGTGCGTGGTCAGCACGATCGTATGCCCCTGGCGGTTCAGCTGCTGCACGAAGCGCCACAGCGTCTGCCGCAGTTCCACGTCCACGCCCGCGGTCGGCTCGTCCAGCACGATCACCGGCGGCCGGTGCACCAGCGCCTGCGCCACGAGCACCCGCCGCTTCATGCCACCGGAGAGCGCACGCATATTGGTGTCGGCCTTCGCCGTCAGGCCGAGATTGGCGAGTAGCTCGTCGATCCAGTCATCGTTGGCGCGCAAGCCGAAATATCCTGACTGGAAACGCAGCGTCTCGCGCACGGTGAAGAAAGGATCAAATACCAGCTCCTGCGGTACCACGCCAAGCGCGCGCCGCGCGGCGCGGTACTGCGTCACTACATCGTATCCCATCACCCTCACCTGGCCGGCGCTGGGTCGAACCAGCCCCGCCATGATGGAGATCAGCGTCGTTTTGCCGGCGCCATTAGGACCCAGTAAGCCAAAGAACTCGCCTGGCTTGATATGCAAGGTAACGCCATCGAGCGCCGTCACTTTCCGATAGCGCTTGATGACGTCAATGGCCTCGATCGCAGCCGTCATGTTGGCAAGCGGCGCAAAATGCCGCGCCGCAAGGGCGACAGGCTATCGCGTTGGCGCCGGCAAACCATCCAGAGCCAACAGCGATTCCACGCCGTAGAGGCGCGCTAGGCTCACCAGTGCGTCCGGCACGCCATGCAGCGCCAGCGTTTTGCCCTGCGCGCGCGCCGCTCGGTAAAAGGCCAACAACAGCGCCACCGCCGACGAATCGACGCTGCGCACGGCGGACAGGTCGACCACGGTGTCGCCGCGCGCGATCGCCGCCAGGCCCGCCTCGACCAGCGTGCCGGCGTTGTCCATCGTGATCGCGGCCGCGTCGATCTTCATGCCTATG